>NZ_VRSV01000001.1:611394-917091 GCF_008017415.1 Microbacterium hatanonis
CGGCGCCGCCACCGCCTCCGCCCCCGCCGAACATGTCATTCGACGAGGAGAATCCGCCGACGTCGGTGCGGGCGTACTGCACCGCCTGACCGGCGAGGCTGTTCGCCCGCTGCGCTTCGCCGAGCGCCTGGTCGGGGTCGACGCCCTGCAGCTGCTGAGCGCGGGCGAGGGCCGCGCCCGCCTCGGCCAGGCGCGTGCGGGCCTCGGAGCCGACGGCGCCGCGACGGGCCGCGATGAAGTTCTCGGCCGCCGACACCTGCGCCTGAGCCTGGGCGAGCTCGGAGCCGAGCTGCTGGGCCACGCGCTGCGACCGTGCCGCAGCATCCCTCACCGACTGCACCAGTTCGTCGATGCGCTGGTCGGTCGCCTGGAGGGTCTGGAGCGTGTGCAGCGGTCGCCGCTGCGTACCGGCCAGGTCCGACCGCGCCGCATCGAGGTCGCCGCGCGTGACGTCGATCACGGCGGCCACGCGTCCGTCGGGGTCGGGGAGCGTCATCGCCGTACGGATGTCCTGCTCGATCCCCTCGATGACCGCGGCGGCCTGCCGGTCTTCGGCGGCGAGGTCGGTCGCGAGCGTGTCGATCGCGGTCTCGAGCACGACGGCCTGCCCGACGGCCTCCTCGGCCGCGCGGATGCCGACGGCCGCTTCACCCGTCTCGCCCGCGTCCAGCGCGGTCTGCGCCGCCGTCAGCTGCTCCTCGGCGAACGTGATGCGCGCCCGGGCCTGGTCGACGTTGTCGTCGACGGTCTCGAGCGCCTCGGACGCGTACGAGCCCCGCAGCGCCGACAGTGCGGCCGCGGCAGCGTCGATCTCCGAGGCCGCGGCGGTTTGTGCGTCGCGCGCCCGGGCGAGGGCGGCGGGGGCATCGGCCTCGAGCTTGCGCAGCTCGTCGAACGCGTCGACCTTCTCGTCGAGACCCTGGTTCGCCTCGGCGCAGAGCTCGATGATCTGCGTGTTCCACGCGCGCACCTGCTCCTCGGTGTCGGGCACGTCGTCGTCGAGCTGCTGCTGCAGCGCGAACGCCTGGCCCAGCTTGTCGCGCGCGGACTGGAGGGCTGCGGCGAAACCGGTGGTGGCGGCCTCC
This sequence comes from Microbacterium hatanonis, assembly GCF_008017415.1. Classification (NCBI taxonomy): domain Bacteria; kingdom Bacillati; phylum Actinomycetota; class Actinomycetes; order Micrococcales; family Microbacteriaceae; genus Microbacterium; species Microbacterium hatanonis. The sequence continues at coordinate 612,480 of NZ_VRSV01000001.1, forward strand.
CCGAACTGCGCGGCGGCGAACCCGAGCTCCTGCTCGCTGGTGCGGATGGCGTCGTCGGTGTCGATGAGGGCGGATGCTGCCTGCCGCCGCAGCTCTTCGGTCGGAACCGGCGGGGGTCCGGGTGCGACGCCGGGGGCCGTGGTGGTGTTCTTCCGGCGGGAGCGGATCACGAAAACGGCGATCACGGCGATGACGACGACGATCACGATGATGAGGAGCGCGAAGGTCAGGATGTTGCTGATCGAGTTCTCTGTTCCCATCAGCGGATCGTCGCTCGTGCCGCCGGATCCCGCCTGGTCAGCTTCCTCGAGCCCCTCGGCCGTCGCGTCGACGGCCCCGGCCCAGTCGTCGGCCGCCAGCACGGGGATGAGGCGATCCTGTTCGATCGCGCCGAGCTGCTCGAACGAGATGGGCCCGGAGGAATCTCCCGACAGGTAGAACTGGCGCGCGTCGACCGCGACGGCCAGCAGGTACTGCGTCGGCCCGAGGCCGTTCTGGTCTGCCGTGTCTGTCGCCCAATCCGCCGAATCGGACGGGTTCGTGAACTCGTCGACGAAGACGACCCAGAGATCGAGCCCCGTCGAGGTGCGCAGCTGCTCGATGCGCGCCTGCGCGTCGAACTCCTGCTGCGGGGAGAGGGCGTCGACCTGGTCGTAGACGCGGGTCGACCCGAGCTGCACGGGCTCCGTCGCGGAGGCGGCGACGGCGGGGCCGCCGATCACGAGAGCCAGCGCGAGGGCGGCGGCGGCCGAGAGGCGCGCACGGAGGCGCACTCGTGGGAGGAGCGTCCGGACAGCCACGGGTCGAGTCTATGCACCGGCGGGCATGCACGATAGCGCCCGGCGTGCCCCGCCGCACGCGCGGGGGAGCCGGTCTAGGCTCGGCCGGTCGGGAGGAGCAGCATGGACGATCGGTACGGCGCTGATGTGCTCGCGAAGGGATGGCGTGACGCCGGCCGAAAGGTCGCCGCGCAGGTCGAAGCATCCCGTGACCTCGTCGTGGAGGTGGCGGCCGACGGATACGTGGGCGCTGTCGTCGGCATCGCCTCGAGCACGGTCGAACTCGAGGACCGTCACGGTCGTCGTCGCCTGTTCCCGTTGGGGTCGGGGTTCCTCGTCGACGGCGAGCCCGTCGTGCTGGTGGTTCCGAAGGCAGCGCCCACCGGGACCCGCCGCACCGCCTCGGGCTCGTTCGCCCCCGCCTCCGAACGCGCTCGCGTCGCACGGGCCAGCCGCATCCTCGTCGAGGGCAGGCACGACGCCGAACTCGTCGAGAAGGTCTGGGGCGCCGACCTCCGCGCCGAGGGCGTCGTGGTCGAGTACCTCCAGGGCGTGGACCTCCTCGCCGACCTGCTCGACGCCGAGCCTCCCTCGGCCGATCGCCGTTACGGGGTGCTCGTGGATCACCTCGTGAAGGGGTCGAAGGAATCGCGGATCGCGGAGGCCGTCGCCCGCGGGAAGCACGGCGCGCACGTGCGCATCGTCGGGCACCCGTTCGTCGACGTCTGGCAGTGCGTCACGCCGCAGACGATGGGCATCGAGCGGTGGCCCGAGATCCCCCGCAGCGTGGAGTGGAAGGTCGGCATCTGTCGCGCCTTCGGCTGGCCCGCCGACGACCAGGCCGACATCGCGCGCGCGTGGCAGCGCATCCTCGGCAGGGTCACGACCTTCCGCAATCTGGAGCCCGCCCTCCTCGGCCGCGTCGAGGAGCTCATCGACTTCGTCACGGTCGATCCGTAGCGCCCGCCGCCCGCCCGCCCCCGGGCAACCGGGCCGGTCGGCGGGCTCGCGTAGCCTGGGGGAATGCCCGAGCCCACTCCCGAGCCCCGTTTCCGCGAGCGCCCGGTGTCGTTCGTCCGTCGCAGCGGAAGGATGTCCGACGGGCAGGAGCGCGCCTGGGCCGCCCACTCCGGCTTCTACCTGCTCGACGTGCCCCGCGGCGACGCCGTGACCAGTGTGCGCGCCGATTCGACGATCGAGCCGGCCACCGTCTGGGGTCGCGAGGCGCCGCTCATCGTCGAGATCGGCACGGGCCAGGGCCATCAGATCGTGCACGCGGCCGCCACGCGCCCCGACGTCGACTTCCTCGCGGTCGAGGTGTTCCGTGCCGGACTCGCGCGCACGATGCTCGATGCCGACCGCGAGGGCGCCAAGAATCTCCGCCTGGTCGAGGCGAACGCCCCCGAGGTGCTCGAGCACCTGCTGCCGGCGACGTCCGTCGACGAGCTCTGGGTGTTCTTCCCCGACCCCTGGCACAAGTCGAAGCACAACAAGCGACGCCTCATCGACGAGGAGTTCGCCGCCATCGCCGCCCGCGCCCTGAAGCCGGGCGGAACGCTCCGCCTCGCCACCGACTGGGAGCACTACGCCCGGCAGATGCGCACCGTCCTCGACGCGGCCACCGACTTCGAGCGGGCGTTCGAGGGGGAGTGGGCCGAGCGCTTCGACGGCCGGGTGCTCACGGCGTTCGAGCAGAAGGGCGCACGGGTGGGTCGCAGCATCCGCGATCTGGCCTACCGTCGGGCGGACGACCGATGAAGTCTCCCGCCGTCGCCACGCAGGCGACCGCCACCTGGACGTGGTCGCTCGCACCGGCACTCCTGGTCTGCCTCGCCGCCCCCGCGTTCTTCGTGCTGCAGATCGCCTGGCTCGGATGGATGCTGCTGGCTGCGGCGCTCATCGGAGCCTGGCTCGTCGACCGCCACCACGGCGTCGCCATCCGTCCCTCCCGGCGAGCGGCCGAGAACTCGCCGCCGAGCCTCCTGCGCGATCTGTCGCTGATCGCGATCGGGCAGCTCATCGTCAGCGCGATCCCCTTGCACGCCGAGCTCGACAACCTCGCGTTCCTGCGCTTCACGCTCGCGCTCGGGGGAGCCGTGGTCGTGCCCTACGTCATCTCGCGCTTCGTGTACGGCGACTACGCGATCCGCTTCCCGTGGCGTGGAGGCGGGCGCTGGTCGCGCGTGCAGTGGATCTGGCTCGTGGGCGTTCTCGCCCTGGGCTGGCTGATCCTGCCGTTCTACTTCATCACCTCGGGCGTCTACCAGAACTGGCCGGTCGTCAACACGCCCGACCTCATCGCCCGGTTGTTCGTCGGGGTGGGCGCGGTCGGCATCTGGGACGAGCTGTTCTTCATCTGCACGGTGTTCGTGCTGCTGCGCCGGCACGCGGTGACGTGGCAGGCGAACGTGCTGCAGACGATCGTCTTCGTCGCCTTCCTGTGGGAGCTGGGCTACCAGGCGTGGGGGCCGGCGCTGACGATCCCGTTCGCTCTGATCCAGGGCGTGGTGTTCCTCCGCACGCGCTCGTTGGCCTACGTGGTGACGGTGCACCTGCTGTTCGATGCGGTCGTCTTCTCGGTGCTCGTGCACGCCCACAACCCGGGCGCGCTGCCGATTTTCCTCGTCTGACCTCGTAACTTTTCCACTTCTGATCCCGTGAATACTGGATCCTCACAGGGGTCGCGCGGTACACTCCCCAAGCCGTAATGTCGCGGGGCCTCCTCTCGTTACGGACGCCCTCGCGCGCACGGACCGCCGCAGTCTCCCCTTTGCGAAAGGCCCCCGCGTGAGCGCACCCCCCACCGATGTGATCGAGACTCCTGTCGCCCCGAAACGGGTCGAGGGGACGCGTGTCCGTCGTTCACGGGTGCACCGGATGCTGCGGCTCGCCGCCGCCGATCTCTTCCGCTCTCCTCGGGGTGCGGTCCCCGTCGTCGAGCGCGGCATGTTCCGCCAGGTCTTCCTGCTGTGGGCCGTCGCCCGCGCGACGAGCCTCGGTCTGCTCTGGGGCGCCTACGAGCTCGCCCGGTCGCTCGGCCTCAGCCATGGTCCCGACGGTCAGCGCATCGGCACGTTCCTCGACTACATCACCGAGTGGGACGCCGACCGCTACGGTCAGATCTCGGTCGAGGGCTACCCCGTCTCCCTGCCCATGAACGTGCAGGGCGACATCCTGCCCAACAACTGGGCGTTCCTCCCGGTGTTCCCCACCCTCGAGCGCATCTTCTCGCCCCTCGCGGGTGGATCGTGGCAGCTCGCCGGCGTGGGCATCAGCATCCTCGCGACCCTCGGGGCGACCTGGGTGCTGTTCCTCCTCCTGCGCCGCACCACCACGCCGAAGGCGGCCTGGTGGGCCGTCGTCTTCTTCTCGTTCGCGCCGCTGTCGTTCGTCTACGTGCTGGGCTACGCCGAGTCGCTGCTCATGCTTCTGCTCTTCAGCGCCCTCCTGCTGATGCACCAGCGCCGGTATCTGGCTGTCGCGCCCATCGGCGTCATCGCCGCCTTCACCCGCCCCGGTGCGCTCGCGATCGCGCTGGCCCTCGGCATCCTCTTCCTCGTGCGGTTCTTCCGTCGACGCGTCGACCCGTTCCCCCGCATCCAGGTCATCGGCATCCTCGTCTCCGGTGCCCTCTCGGCGACGGCCGGTCTCATGTGGCCCGTCATCGCGCAGGCGGTCACCGGCACGCGCAACGCGTACATCCGCACCGAGACCGGCTGGTGGCTGCAGTCGGTCGGCAACGACGAGTTCATCCCCCTGACGCCCTGGTTCCGCCAGGCGGCCACGCACCTCGGCGTGATCGGGCCCTTCCTGGTCATCGCGCTCATGGCCGGATTCGCGATGCTGCTGTGGTCGCGCTCGGTGCGGCGCCTCGGCATCGTCATCGTGTCGTTCGCGTTCAGCTACGGCCTCTACCTGTTCGCGGTGTTCCTGCCGCAGCAGAGCACCTTCCGGCTGATGGTGCCGCTGTCGCCGCTCCTCGGAGACGAGCGTCTGTCGAAGACGCGGAAGCGGCGCACCGCGATCATCGCGGGCTGCATCGCGCTGCAGACGCTCTGCGTCTGGGTGCTCTGGACCGTCAACCACCCCTAGGGGTCAGAGCCAGCGCTTCCGCCGGAACACGATGTAGAGCGTGAGCGACGTCGCCGCCATGAGCGCGAGCGCGAGCGGGTAGCCGAACTGCCAGCTGAGTTCGGGCATCGACTCGAAGTTCATGCCGTAGATGCCCGCGACGAGCGTCGGACCGAACAGGATCGCGGCCCAGCCCGAGATCTTCTTGACCTGCTCGCCCTGCTCGAGCGACGTCTCGGTGAGGCGCTGGGTGACGAGGGTCGCGTTCACGGTCAGTGCGTTCTCGAGGGTGGCGCGGAACGCCGACAGCTTCTGACAGACGACCAGCACGTGGTCGAGCACGTCTCGGAGCGAACGCTGGAGTTCAAGGTCGACGCGGTACTTCTCGGCGCCGCGTTGCAAGGACTCGAGCATGACGGCGAGCGGCTCCGACGCGCGTTGGAACGCGATGACCTCGCGCGAGAGGTCGTAGATGCGGCGCGACAGGTTCGCGTCGCCGACGCCGAACAGGGCGTCCTCGATCTCATCGATGTCGTTCTGCACGCCGGCGGCGACCGGGGAGTACTCGTCGACGACCTCGTCGAGGATCGCGTAGAGCACGGCCTCCGGGCCGAGCGCGAGGAGCTCGGGCTGCTGCTCCAGCCGTCGCCGCACGCGTGCCAGATCGGGCGAGTCGGCGTGGCGGATGGTGACGACGAAGTCCCGTCCCACGAAGACGTGGAGCTCGCCGAACTCCACGGTCTCGGTGGCGTCGATGTAACGAGCGGGTCGGAGCACCGCGAAGAGGATGTCGCCGTACCGCTCGAGCTTGGCGCGCTGGTGCCCGGTCAGGGCATCCTCGATGGCGAGCGGGTGCAGCGAGAACTCCGCCGCCACCTTGTCGATCTCCTCGGGCGTCGGCCGGAAGAGGCCGATCCACGCCATGCCGCCCTTGTCGCGCATGTACTCGAAGGTCTGCTCGAGGCTCTCGGGGTTCTCGATGCGTTGACCGCCGACGTACACGGCGTTGTCGATGATGGGCACCGCACAAGTCTCACCCAGTCCGAGCCCGACAGACGACGTTCCTGACGGAATCCTCACGCGAGCGGCCTCGGTGGCGGAGCGCGCGTCGGTGCGCAGCATCCGTTCTCGGCGTAGGACATGGCGCGGGCGTAGGACGCATCCGCGCGAAGCGTCCTACGACGGCGCCATCTCCTACGTCCACAACGCCGGGACACGCCTAGCCGACGGCACGTCGGCGGGCAACTCCACCTCCGGCGTCCCGCCGTGGGCCACAGTAGGGGGATGAAGCGCGAGCAGACCGAGGATCCGAGCGACAGCGCCCCCGGCGTCGAGGGCGAGCTGAAGGAAGACCGCTACGTCGGAGGTCGCGACCTCACGCACTGGAGCACGCGCGCGGGAGCAGCCGTCGAGCACGTCGCCCGACGCGTGGGGGAGCGGATCGGTCCCTACACCGCGCTCGTCATCACGCTCATCGTCGGCCTCGCTCTGGTGGTCGCCCTGAGCGTGGCCGCGGTCGAGGTCTACGACGCCGTCGCGGACGGCGACGGTGTCGCCGGGATCGACGAGCCGATGCTGCTGTTCATGATGACGCTGAGAAGCCCGGGATTCGATGTGGCGGTGACGGCCTTCACCGATATCGCCGGCACGATCGGCATGCCCGTCATCGCCGTGCTGGGCATGCTGGTGCTCGGGATCAAGAGAAGGTCGTGGACGCCGGTGGTCATCATCGCCGCGGCGGGGGCCGGTTCGCTGCTCATGACGATCGCCGGCAAGGAGCTCATCCAGCGCGAGCGTCCACCGCTGGTCGATGCGGTGCCCCCGTTCGAGTACTCGCCCTCGTTCCCCAGCGGCCATACCCTCAACGCGGTCGCCGTCGTCGGCGCGATCGCCTACCTGCTCGTGCTGCGCCGTACCTCCCGCGGCGCGCGGATCGCCATCATCGCCGCGGCGGTCGCGTTCGACCTCCTCGTCGGCATGAGCCGCGTGTACCTCGGCCATCACTGGTTCACCGACGTGCTCGTCGGGTGGATCCTCGGCGTGCTGTGGCTGGCGCTCGTGATCACCGCGCATCGTCTCTACCTGACGATCCGACGGCAGCGCCACCCTTCGCCCGACGCCGTCCCCGTCGATCGAAGCTAGGTCGGTCGAGCCGAACGTGCTCTCTCACCCATATGGTGGAGTGTCGAGCGGCGCACCCGGAGCCGTGAGGATCGCGGTGGGGGATACGTGAGCACAGTCCAGGAAGTCGCGCGGCGCGAAGCGATCGCCCAGTACCGCGTGGTCGGGGTTCCTCCCGAGCCCGATCTCGAGGGTCTCGTGCAGCTGGCTGCGCGCGTGTGCGGAGTGTCCACCGCGGTGATCAACATCATCGACGATCGCCTCCAGCACCAGATCGCCGCCGTCGGCGTGCAGGCGTCGGTCTGCAGTCGCGAGGACTCGATGTGCGCGGTCGTGTTCCGGGAGCCGGGACACATCGTGGTCTCGGACGCTCGCGAGGACGATCGGTTCGCGCAGAATCCCTTCGTCACCGGCGAGATCGCCGCGGTGCGCTTCTACGCCTCGAGCCCTCTCATCACGCCGGAGGGCATCCCGATCGGAACGCTGTGCGTCTTCGACGAGCAGCCCGGCGAGCTGAGCCCCGAAGACAGTCGCGCACTCGCGCTCCTGGCCCACCAGGTCGTCGATGTCCTCGAGCTGCGCCGCATCACCCGCGAGCTCGGCCAGTCGAACGAGCAGCTCGAGAACTTCGCGAGTCAGGTCAGCCACGATCTGCGCAACCCGCTCACGGCGATCGCCGGGTTCATCGAGCTGGCCGCCGACAGTCCCGAGCTCGCGAACGCCCCGCAGGCCGCGCGCGCGCTGGCCCGCGCCGAGTCTGCCGCGGCGCGGATGGATTCGATGATCGCCGACCTGTTGGCCTACGCACGACTCGGCGGCCTGCAGCCCCGACGCGACGAGGTCGGTCTCGACGACGTGGTGCGCGCGGTGCTCGACGACCTCGACTCCGCGCTCGCGGCCGCCGGCGCGACCGTGTCGGTCGACGCCGCGGTCGAGGTCATCGGCGACGAGACGCTGCTGCGGGTGCTCATCCAGAACCTCGTGGCCAACGCGGTCAAGTTCAGCAGCGCCGCCGGCGTCCAGCCGCAGGTCGACGTCCGCGCCCACGGCCTCACGGGCGGGTGGCGCATCACCGTGGACGACAACGGTCCGGGTGTGCCCGCGGAACAGCGCGAGCGCGTGTTCGAACTCATGGAGCGCGGCACGGCGCAGGAGGTGCCCGGTCTCGGCATCGGCCTGTCGACGTGCCGGCGGATCGTCGAGGCGCACGGCGGACGCATCGGCATCGACGCATCGCCCGCGGGCGGAGCGAGCGTCTGGATCGTGCTGCCCGACAGCGTCGACTGACGCGGAAGAGCGGATGCTGTCGGCTCGCCGGCAGCGCCCCGTCGCCGTCCGCGGGCGTAGCCTTCCCGCAGAGCATCGTCGAGGAGGTCGGGATGTCGCTGGGCGAGATCGGTCGGGCGGTGGCGGATGCAGCCGGGATGCCGCCCGAGCTGAGCGTGGACGACCCGCTGCAGGGCGTCCCCTGGGCCTCGACCCTGCCGGTGGCGCAGCTGGCGCTCGACAGCGTCGCGCTGTCATCGGCGGCCATGAACCTCGCCCGCGTCGCACGCGGGCTGGGCGGCGCGGGTCCCGTGCGGGTCGACCCGCAGCGGGTCGCGGCGTCGTTCGGCAGCGAGCGCCTCCTGCGCGTGGACGGCGAGCCGCCCTCGGCGTGGGCGCCGCTCTCGGGGTTCTGGCGCACCGCCGACGGATGGGTGCGTACGCACGCGAACTACCCCCACCACGAGCGGGCGCTGCGCGCCGTGGTGGGTGTCGCCTCCGACGCGCACCGCGATGACGTCGCCGCATCCATCGCCCGGCTCGATGCCCTCGACCTCGAGGATCGTGCCGCCGCGAGCGGAGCGATCGTGTCGGCGGTGCGTTCGCCGGCGGAGTGGCGCCGGCATCCCCAGGCGGCTGCGCTCGACACCCGACCGCTCGTCGCCGTCGCGCGGACGGGCGATGCGGCGCCGCGGGCGTGGGGCGGAGGCGAGACCCCGCTGAGCGGAGTGCGCGTGCTCGACCTCACCCGGGTGATCGCCGGTCCGGTCGCCGCGCGCGATCTCGCGCTCGCCGGAGCCGATGTGCTGCGGATCGACTCGCCGCGCCTCCCGGAGACCCCGTGGATCCACCTCGATACGGGCCAGGGGAAGCGCTCGGCGCTGCTCGACCTCGACCTCCCGGCCGATCGGGCGGTTCTCGAGGAGCTGCTCGGCGTCGCCGACGTGGTGCTCACCGGCTACCGGCCCGGCGCCCTCATCCGCTTCGGCCTCGGCCCCGAGCAGCTCGCCGCCCGCCATCCCGGGGTCGTCACGGCGTCGGTGTCGGCGTGGGGGGTCGCGGGTCCGTGGGCTCACCGACGCGGCTTCGACAGCATCGTGCAGGCGGCGACCGGCATCGGGCTGCGGGAGAGCGCCGACGCCGACTCGCCCGGCGCACTGCCCGTGCAGGCCTTCGACCACTCGACCGGTCATTTCCTCGCCGCGGCGATCACCACCGCGCTCGTCGAGCAACGGCGGCGCGGCGGATCGCTCGACGTGCGGATGTCGCTCGCCCGTGTCGCCCACGCTCTGCTCGACGCCGCGCCGGCCGTGCAGCCGCTCGCGGACGCCGGTGCGTTGCCGACCCGCGAACGACGCCTGCCGGGAGGCCGGACGCTGAGGTACGCGCCGCCGGTGCTCGCCTTCGCCGGCGCACCCGACGACTATCCGGAGGTCGGGCGCGCGTGGGGCGCGGATCCGCCCGTGTGGAGCGCGATCGGCTAGGCGACCGCGGCTGCCGACCGGCGCTCGATCGGCTGGTGCTCGAGGTCGTTGAGGTCGAAGGCGAGACCCCCGGTCGACGCCGCCTGCGCCGCCAACCCGCGGAGCAGATCGGGATCGAGCAGCTCGGGTTCTGCGCTGCTGAACACGAAGCGCAGCGCGATCGACGGCTGGATCCACACCGTGGTGCGCCCGTCGACGGCGTCGTGAGCGTGTCGCCATGTCAGCGTGAAGCTCTCGCCCCGGCGCAGCTTCGCGGCGATGACGATCTTCACGTGTGCGAGCAGCCGGTCGGGCAGTTCGATCGGAGTCGTCCCGCCGCCGTAGAACAGGTGTGCCATGTCGCGATGCCGTCCTTCTGTCGTAGGTGACAGGCGCGTCTGGAAGAAGGCCCCCCGCCTCGCTCTTGTCTTCGTCGCGAAGCCCGAATCGGATGGGCCCGGGGCGATCATCGCCGGATCGGGCCGCGTAGCTGCGATGATCACAGGACATCTCCCAGAAGGAGTACCCATGCGCATCGCCGTCCCGCTCGAGATCAAGAACAACGAGCGCCGTGTCGCTCTCACCCCCGCCGGCGCCGACGCGCTCATTCATCGCGGCCATCGGGTGATCGTGCAGGAAGGCGCGGGGGAGGGGAGCGGCTTCACCGACGCGCAGTACGAAGCCGTCGGCGCCGATGTCGTGGGCACCGCCGAGGAGACCTGGGGCCTGGCCGAGCTCGTGGTGAAGGTCAAGGAACCGATCGCGAGCGAGTACGGGTATTTCCGCCCCGATCTGACGCTGTTCACCTACCTGCACCTCGCCGCGGATCGCCCGCTGACCGAAGCGCTCGTCGCCAGCGGCATCACCGCGGTGGCCTACGAGACGGTTCAGACTCCCGATCGTTCGCTCCCGCTCCTCGCGCCGATGAGCGAGGTGGCGGGCCGGCTGTCGATCGTCGTGGGGGCCAACGCCCTTCTCGCCGCCCACGGCGGCCGGGGCGTCATGCTCGGCGGGATCCCCGGCACGCCGAAGGGCAAGGTCGTCGTCATCGGCGGCGGGGTCGCGGGAGAGCACGCCGCGGCCAACGCGCTCGGGCTCGGTGCCGATGTGACGGTCATCGACCTCTCGGTGCCCCGCCTGCGCGCGCTCGAGGTGCGCTTCGGAGGCGCGGTGCAGACGCGGGCGTCGACCCGCTACGAGATCGGTCAGCAGGTCGCGGCTGCCGACCTCGTCATCGGCTCCGTGCTCGTACCGGGGGCAGCCGCGCCGAAGCTCGTCACCGACGAGATGGTCGCGTCGATGAAGCCGGGGTCGGTGCTCGTGGACATCGCGATCGATCAGGGCGGATGCTTCGAAGGATCCCGCCCGACGACGCACGACGCCCCCACGTTCCGAGTGCACGAATCGCTCTACTACTGCGTCGCGAACATGCCGGGCGCGGTTCCGTTCACGTCGACGAGGGCGCTCGGCAATGCCACGCTGCCGTACATCACGGCGATCGCCGACGCGGGCTGGGACGCCGCATCCGCCGCCGATCCCGCTCTCGCCGCCGGGCTCAACGTCCGCGCCGGCGAGGTGCGCAACGCCGGTGTGCGGGCTGCCTTCGGTCTCTGAGGGGGCGAACGCTCAGTCGGGGAGCGCGGCGGCGATCGCGAGGATCCCGCGCACGGCCTCGGCGTGCGTCGTGCTCAGCGGTGACAGGCCGATCCGGATGCCCTGGGGCCCGCGGAAGTCGGGGATCACCCCGTCGAGCCACAGCTGCTCGGTCACGGCGCGGAAGGACGGGTGCCCGAGCAGCACGTGCGATCCGCGGCGCGCGGCGTCACGGGGCGTGAGCAGGTCGACGCCGCGCTCCGCCAGAACCTCGTCGTAGGCGCGGATCGCGAGGGTCGTGAGCGTGCGGCTCTTCTCCCGCACCGCGTCGATCCCGGCACGTTCGAGGAGGTCGAGCATGCCCTGCATCGGCAGCATCCCCACGACCGGGGGCGTACCGCTCAAGAGCCTGCGCATGCCGTCGGCGGGACGGTAGATCGGGCCCATCGCGAAGACGTCGGCTGCGCCCATCCAGCCCTGGATCGGCTGCTCGATCCGGTCCTGCAGCTCCGCGCGCACATAGGCGAAGGCGGGCGCGCCCGGTCCGCCGTTGAGGTACTTGTAGCTGCAGCCCACCGCGAGGTCCACCCCCCACTCGTCGAGTCGCATCGGCACGACTCCCGCGCTGTGGCAGAGGTCCCACAGCATGAGAGCGCCCGCGTCGTGGACGACGGCGGTGATCCCGGCCATGTCGGCGAGCGCGCCGGAGCGGTAGTCGACGTGGGTGAGCACCACGAGCGCGGTGAGATCGGTGAGCCCGGCGGCCACCTCTGCCGGGGTGACGCCGGCGATCGGGTCCGGGTCGAGCCAATCGACCTGCAGTCCGTGCGCCTCGGCGAGCCCCTCGACGACGAAGCGGTCGGTGGGGAAGTTGCCGCGCTCGATGAGGATGCGGCCCCCGGCCGGGACTCCCCGGATCGCCGCGGCGACGAGCTTGTACAGCAGCACGGTCGTCGAATCGGCGACCACCGTCTGCCCGCCTGCCGCGCCGAGCGCCAGGCGTCCGATGCGGTCGCCGAGGTCGAACGGCAGCTGCATCCACCCCTCGTCCCACGAGCGGATGAGGCCCGTGCCCCATTCGCCGGCGACGAAGCGCGAGATGCGGTCGGCCGTGCCGCGCACCGGGCGCCCGAGCGAGTTGCCGTCGAGGTAGGCGTCGACGCCGACCGCGGGCTCGAACTCGTCGACGAACGAGCCGAGCGGGTCGGCGGCGTCGAGTTCGCCCGCCGCGGCGAGGAGGGCGGTGGCCGGGTCGGGGACGGAGGTCATGCGCTCGATGCTACGCACGCCCCGGTCACGGCTGGAGGCGCTCGGCCCGCCAGCCGTCGCCGACCGCGACGTAACGCAGCCGCCGATGCATGCGATCGCGGCTCCCGTGCCAGAACTCGACGGCCTCGGGCACGACGCGGTAGGCGACCCACCCCGACGGTCGCGGCACGTCGTCGCCGAAGCGGTCGAGCAGGGCGTCCGCCTCCTCGATCAGCTCGGCGAGCGTCGATGCGCCCGCGAACGGCACCGACTGATGCGCCACCGCGGTCGCCGCGCGCGATTTCGGCGAGCGATCGGCGAACAGCGCGTCGGACTCACCATCCGTCAGCGTCTCGATGCGTCCCTCGAACCTCAGCTGCTGCATCGTCTCGCGCCAGTACACCTGGAGCGCCGCGTGCGGGTTCTCGCCGAGCTGCCGACCCTTCGGGCTCTCGGTGGAGGAGCCGAACACGAGGCCCCGGTCGTCGATGCGCTTCACGTCGACCGTGCGCGCCGAGACGACCCCGTCGGCGGAGGCGGTCGCCAGGGTCATCGACAGCGGCTCGCGCACGCCGCGCTCGCGGGCCTCGGCGAGCCAGCGCTGGGCGAGGGGGAGGGGCGCCGAAGGCGGAGCGTCGAACTCGGGCAGGTCCAGGGTCTCGTCGCCGGAGAGGGAGGCGTGATCGGCGTTCGTCATGACGCGACAGTACCCCTGCGGGTAGTGGCCCCTCGCGGTTCGGTGCGCAGCATCCGCACCCCGTAGGCTCGAGCGCTATGGCTACCGGCGCGACCATCCACACCTTCGACGTGCAGTTGGCCGACGTCGACCGCGGCGTCTACGACGAACTCGGCCTCCGTGTCGCGCGGCATCCGTCCGAGACGGACGCCTACATGGTGACCCGCGTGCTGGCCTACTGCCTGGAGTTCGAGGAGGGCATCGCCTTCAGCGAGGGGCTCTCGTCGACGGAGGAGCCGGCCGTCGTCGTGCGCGATCTGACCGGTGCACTGCAGGCCTGGATCGAGGTGGGGGCACCGGATGCTGCGCGCCTGCACCACGGGAGCAAGCTCGCCGAGCGCGTCGCCGTCTACACCCACCGCGATCCCGCGAAGGTCGCAGCCCCCTGGGCGGGGAAGAAGATCCATCGCGCCGACGAGCTGCGTCTGGTCAGTTTCGACCCGGGTTTCATCGACCGGGCCGTGACCGCCCTCAGCCGGCGGAACACGATGACCGTCTCGGTGACCGAACGCCAGCTCTATCTCGAGCTCAACGGCGAGACCTTCGACACCGCGATCCACGAGCGCGGCATCGAGTGACGATCACCGACGCTGGGGTTTGTCTTCGGCGGAGCGCGGCGGCATCTCGCTGACGTCGAGCCGGTCTTGACCGGCGCGCGACGACCATTCGTGTGCGACGCCCTCGGCGGCGCGCAGTGAGGCGCGGACGGCACGGTTGTCGGCCCACGAGTTGAGCAGATGGCCGGCGTGGCCGCGCACGTGCTCGAGCACGGCGGGCGGCAGGCCCGCCGCCTTCCGGGCGTCCCGAGCTTCGATGAGCAGTTCGAGCAGCTCGCGATTCTTCGTGGGAGCGCCGGTGGAGGTCTTCCACCCGCGGCGGCGGTGGCCGTCCATCCACGACTCGTACGTGTCGATCGCGTATTTCGAATCGGCCTGGATGCGCAGATGCGCAACGTCGGCGTGGTGCTGGAGTGCGCGCAGCAGGCCGAGCAGCTCACCGATGTTGTTCGTGCCCTTCACCACCGAGCCCGCGGCCCACTCGCCGTCCTCGCCGACCCACGCCCAGCCGGCGGGTCCGGGGTTGCCCTTGCACGCCCCGTCGGTCGCGACGGTGTATTCGGACTCGGAAGCGGGGGAGACGGGCATTCCAGAAATCCTGTCACATGCCCGAGGGCGACGCCGAACCCTCCCACCAGTCCAGCACGCGGGTGCCGAGAAGGGTCAGCCACTTCGAGGGTCGACCCTCGGGGGCCTCGTCGATCGCGAACCAGGTGCGACCGGGCAACGGCGTGCCCTGCGCCCACGTTCCGCCTTCGCGCCGGGCCGCACGCACCGCGTCGATCGCGTCGGCCAGGCGCGGATCGGGCGGAGTGCCGTCGTGCAGCGAGGCCTCGCGGAAGTGGTCGAGCGCCGCGAGCGCGCTGTAGCGGTAGCGGTTCGGGAAGATGAACTCGGTGACGAACGCACCGACGGGCTCGCCCGTGGATGCTCGCCGGAGGAGCCGCCGCTCGAGCAGGTACTCCTCGCCGCCATGGCGGGCATCGCGCTGGCTCGTGTCGCCGGTGAGCTTCTCGTACGCGAGCATCCCGCGCAGGGCGTTGAGCGTCGAGTGGAACGACGATCGCGTGGAATCGCCCTCCTCGGCCTCGCAGTTCCAGCCCCCGTCGGCGAGCCGGTGCGCGGGGAACCACTCGACGAGACGCGATACGTCGGCGCCGAGCCACGCCCCGTTCGCGAGCGTGAACGAGTTGATGCAGACGTCGACCTCGCCGCCCCAATACGGCAGATCGTCGTACTCCCACCGGCTGTTCTTCGCGAGCTTCTCGGCCGTGCCCGCGAGCGCCGCAGCGTCCACGCCCCATTCGCGCAGATCCTTGAGCGACCAGGTCGTCGCCGTCCAGGGCTGCCCCGGTGCGTCCTGCTCGGGACTGCCGAAGAACCCGGCCGGGAAGTACGCGCCGCCCGCCCATTGGCCGTCATCGTCCTGCTTCGACAGCAGTTCGGCGCCGATGCCCTCGTGGGTCACCCGGGCGCGCGTCGCCCGCCACGCGGCCGGCGTTGCGTCGGTGAGGTCGCGTTCGACCTGCCAGCGAAGAGCGGGGTCGGAGTCGAGCAACCAGTCGAGAGTGCGCCGATCGGGGGACATGCGCGGCACGATACTCGCCGGTCGCATCGGCGGGAAGGCGGATGCGACGCGTTCGTCAAGCCGGTGCACCCGGAGCCGGATGGATGCGACGGTGGGATCACGCCAGACGAAGGGACCCACCATGGCCGACGACGTGCAGCCCCAGAACGACGAGACGCCCGACACCGAGCAGCTCGAGAAGCCCAGCACCGAGAAGGCGCCGGGCGAAGAGCCCAAGGGTGGCACGACCCAGCCCGAGCCCGACCACGAGGCCGTCGGTATCGGTGTGGTCGGCGGCCCCCAGGTCGACGAAGACGCCGGCGAGTGACGCGGGCGTCCGCCGGCAACCACGACGACTTGTGAGGGCCGCCCCCGCGGTCGTGGCCCTCAGAGGCTGATGTCTTCTCGACAGCCGCGCACGGACGACGCGCTATCGGCGGTCAGACGACGCCGACGAAGGAGTCGCGACGCAACTGCGCGTGGGTGGCGTGGAACTTTCCATCCGGTGTCCACCACGCTTCGTGCCCGGCGGCGTCGGGCTCGTTCTCCACGACGACCGGCCAGTGCTTCGTGATGTTCTTCACGTAGTAGCGGATCTCGCCGCCGATCGTGCGCTTCTCGAGGTTGTCGGACTTCTCGAGCTGTTCCTGGGTCGGATCTTCCATGCCGAGATGTTATCGGCGGAGGATCGGCTGACAACGGGGCGGATGCTGGGCGGGGCTGACGGGACGGGCTCGGCGCGTCGCATCGGCTGGTGCGAAAGAATGCACTCATGA
Organism: Microbacterium hatanonis; assembly: GCF_008017415.1. NCBI lineage: Bacteria > Bacillati > Actinomycetota > Actinomycetes > Micrococcales > Microbacteriaceae > Microbacterium > Microbacterium hatanonis. Next base: position 628,657 of record NZ_VRSV01000001.1, read on the forward strand.
CCTCGCCCTCGCTCGACGCCCTCCTCGACCGCATCTCAGAGAGCGGACTGCTCGACGAACCCGTCGCCGACAACGGCATCGTGCGCGGCCGGGCGAGCCTCGACGCCGCCGGCTTGGAAGTGACGGTGAACGTCGACCCCGAGCTCGAGGAGGAGGATGAGGGCGACAGCGACTCCCCGGATCTCGACGCGCTGATCGGCGGGGTCACCCGCACCCTGGCCATGAGCGAGACCCAGTGGCGCGCGGTGATCGACGCGATCGCCGACGAGATCGGCGAGGCCGTCGCCGATGACGCGGTCGCCGAGCAGGTCGATCTGCGCGACGACCTCGAGGCCACCTCGGTCGTCGTCTTCGCCGATGCGGTGCTCCTGCGTTTCACGGCGCGGCGTCAGTTCCCCGACTCGCGCATCCTGGTTCAGCTCGACAGCGACCTCGAGGTCGAGACCGTCGAGGTCGAGGAGGACGCCGCCGAGCTCGACGATCTGGCCGACACCGACGAGTAGCCGGCCCCGTGGTGGAGCAGCTTCCGATCGTCGCGGCACCGATGGCGGGTGGCCCGTCCACTCCGGAGTTGGCGGTGGCCGTTGCGGAGGCGGGAGGCATGCCGTTCCTCGCCGGGGGCTACAAGACCCCTGACGCCCTCGCGTCCGAGATCGCCCGGGTGCGGGGAAGCGGGCACCGGTTCGGTGTGAACCTCTTCGTGCCCGGCGACTCCCGTGTCGAGGTCACCGCGTTCGCCGCATACGCGGAGGATCTCCGCGGCGATGCGGAGGTGTACGGGCTCTCACTCGACCCGGTACCCGTCGTGGACGACGACGGCTGGTCCTCGAAACTCGACCTGCTGCTCGCCGAGCCCGTGCCGGTGGTCTCCTTCACCTTCGGGCTTCCCGCTGCATCCGACATCGCCGCGCTGCGTCGGGCCGGGACCACGGTGTGGTGTTCGGTCACGACCGCGGCCGAAGCGGTGCTCGCCGAACGGGCGGGTGTCGACGGACTCGTCGTGCAGGGATCGGACGCCGGTGGCCACAGCGCCACCTTCGACCCGGCTGGTCCGAGCCGCTCCACCGACACGGCAGCGCTCGTGCGCAGCATCCGCACCGTCTCGGTGTTGCCTCTCGTCGCGGCCGGCGGGGTGGACGGGCCCGTCGCGGTTCGACGACTGCTCGACGCCGGGGCCGAGCGGGTCGCCGTCGGCACGCTGCTGCTGCGCACCGACGAGGCGGGCACGTCGACAGCGCACCGCGCAGCGCTCGCCGATCCGGCGTTCACAGAGACCGCGATCACGAGGGTCTTCACCGGCCGCCCGGCCCGGGCGCTGCGCAACGGATTCATCGACCGTCACGAGCGTCACGCGATCGATGCCTACCCGGCGGTGCATCACCTGACGAGAGGCCTGCGGCAGGCCGCCGCGGCCGCGGGCGATACCGACCGGTTGCACCTCTGGGCCGGCACCGGGTGGCGGAAAGCCCCCACCGGGCGGGCGGGCGACGTGATCTCGTGGCTCGCCGGTCGCGGCGAGTGACGTTCGTCGGAACCTCTTCGCCTTGAGGGTCCGGTCAGAGCTGTTCCAGGAACGCCGTACCGAACACCAGCGCGGCGGCGGCGAGCATCAGCGCCCCCGCAGTGGCGACGATACCCAGGATCACGATGTTGCCCGCAATGGCGAGGATTCCCGCGCACCAGCGCGGCATCTCGCGGGCGTGGGCGGATCGCTTGTGCAGCAGCGGGTTCGGAGCGGTGAGGGCCATGTCTTCGACGCTACGGAGACGCCCGCCGCGGGGCGTCGGCCCGGAGTATCAGCGGCATCCGCCGCAAGGATGATCTTCGGTGGTCGCCGGTGGACGCAGATCGATCGTGTGCCGCGGATAGCATCCACGTCGGGGCGCAATGAGGGAAGGGACGAGCCGATGACGATCGAGCCGGGCATCTACGAGCACTTCAAGGGTCGTCGCTACGAAGTGGTCGGCGTCGGGGCGCACAGCGAGACCGAGGAGCCGTTCGTGTTCTACCGAGCGCTCTACGGGGACTACGGCTTCTGGGTGCGACCCGCCGCCATGTTCACCGAGGCGGTCGAGCGCGACGGATACGTCGGGCCGCGGTTCTTCCGCGTCGCCTGACGTTGCCGGAACGGCGTCCGGACCGATCGATGGTCGGCGGCACGTGAGCTCACTTTTGATTTCGTGACCTGGGGAAACGGCCGGCGGGATGTCGGTGGTCTCTGCGATAATCGAACATATGAACGATACGATCGACGCCCTCCGCGACCTCGCGTCGCAGCTGGGCGGGGTCGTGTCCGGAGCGCTCGACGCCGCGGCCCTGCGGGGGTGGTCCGACGACGAGGTGATGGCGGTGATGGATGCTGCGGCAGCCCTGTGCCGACGGGCGGAGGCGGTGATCGTCGAGGCCGCCGGTGAGGTTCAGAACAGATCCGACTCCCCGGTCGCGGCCGAGCGCATGACGACGAGGTTCGGCTGTCGCAACGCTCGTGAGTTCGTGCAACGCGTGACGCGAGTCTCGGGGCGGACGGCCGGCGACTATGTGCGCGCCGGTGTCGCGGCCGCTCCCACCCTCTCCGTGCTCACCGGTGAGGTGCTGCCCGCGCGGTACCCGGCTATACGCGCTGCCCTGGTGGACGGTGCCGTGGGCGTGGACGCGGTCGTCGCCGTGGCGCAGACCCTCGACGCCGCGACGATCGACTCACACGAGGCGCGGCTCGCAGCGGATGCCGAGCTGGCGGCAGCGGCTCGCGGTGGCGGAGCGGGCGGGGGCGGGCTGCCCTCGGCCGACGAGCTGAGGTTGCAGGCGCAGGTGTGGGCTGCCTACCTCGACCCCGACGGTGCCGAGCCCCGCGACGAGGCGGCACAGCGCAAGCGCGGTGTGACCCTCGGGAGGTGTCGCAACGGGCTCGTGCCGCTGCGAGGCGACCTCCTGCCCGATGTCGCCGCGCAGCTGAAGCGGGCGATCGACGCGATCGTCCACCCGTGCGCCGGCCGCGTGCAGTTCGCCGACGCCGACCACGACGGGGCTGAGGGCGGGGAGGCGGAGTTCCCGCCCGATCCGCGAACGTACGCGCAGAAGAACCACGACGCGTTGGCGACGATCGTGACGGTCGCGGCCCGTTCCGGTGAACTCCCCACGATCGGCGGCGCCGCCCCCACCCTCGTCGTGTCGGTGCGAGCCGACGACCTGGCCACCGGTGAGGGGGTGGGGCACATCGACGGGATCGAGGAACCCGTCCCGATGAGCGTTGTGCGCCACGTCGGATGCAACGGCGGCATCTACCGCACCACGCTCGCACGCAACGGCCGCATCGAACGGGTCGAGGTCATCGACCGCGTCTTCAATGCCCACCAACGCCGTGCGATCACCCTCCGGGACGGCGGATGCATCATCCCCGGCTGCGACGTACCGGCCGCGTGGTGCGAGATCCACCACGTTCACGAACACGCCCGCGGCGGACCCACCAGCACCGACAACGGAGTGCTGCTCTGCTGGCATCACCACCGCACCCTCGATACCAACGGCTGGCACATCCTCATGCGCGGCGGCATCCCCGAGGTGCGCGGTCCGAGTTGGTGGGATCCCGCGGGCACGTGGCGCTCGACCACGAAATCTCCCACTCGAATACGCGATCAGTTCCTCGCGCTCCGCCGTTGACCGATGCCCGCGTGCACCGACACCCGAAGCCTCGCCGGTTGACGTCTGGCTAAGGGCGCCTGCGCGCCGCGCGGATCAGGAGACCGATCGCGCCGGCGGCGATGACGACGAGCGCCGCTGCCCACGGCCACACGCTGATCGGCCACCCGGCCAGCGTCTGCGGACCGATCGTGCCGCACACGCTCTTCGCGGGGTCGGAAGAGTCGTTGCAATACCCTCCGGTGATCATCGGAGCCAGCAGGAGAGTCGCGATGATCGCCGCGATCACCGCACCGACGATGATCACAGCGGGGCGCTCAGCGCGAGGGAGGGGCTCGTCCACGCCTCGATCGTAGGCTCCCAGGGTTGCGCGACGCCCGGGCGTGTCGCTATCGTTGCGAAGCTGTGTCACCGACACGGCGCAAGGCAGGTCGAGAGGAACGACGAGATGAACCCGCAGCGGGATCGTCAGTACGCGCCGGTTCTGGAACTCACGTTCCGGCACCGGTACGAGTCGTACCCTCCGGCGCCGGCCGTGTAGCAGCATCCGCTTCTTCCACGCCCCGCACCGCACAGGTCCGGGGCGTTCTTTCTTCCGCAGCAGCGTCGAGAGCAACCCGCCGGGCCGTGCCGCCCCGCCACGCACTCGCGCGATATCGCGCATCGACGAAGGAAAGAAATCATGGAAAGGCTCACGAACCGCTTGTTCTCGTGGGCGAGCCTGATCGACGAGAAGACCGTCGACCAGGCCCGCACCTCGGCGAGCATGCCGTTCATCTACCCCCACCTCGCGCTCATGCCCGACGCCCACCTCGGGCTCGGTGCGACCGTGGGGTCGGTCATCCCGACGCTCGGGGCCATCATGCCCGCGGCCGTCGGAGTGGACATCGGATGCGGCATGATCGCCGTGAAGACCCAGTTCACCCGCCCCGACCTGGACGGGCGCGATCTGGCCGAGCTGCGCGAGCAGATCGAGCGGTCGATCCCGCTGTCGGCGGGGCGCGACAACCGCAAGATCGTCGCCACGGCCGAGCCGCGCGTGGCGGAGCTCGAAGCGCTCGCCGAGGCGGCCGGCTTCAACCCGGCCACCTACGCCAAGCACTGGCGCAACCAGCTCGGGTCGCTGGGCAGCGGCAACCACTTCATCGAAGTGTCGGTCGATGAGAGCGACACGGTGTGGATGTTCCTCCACTCGGGATCGCGGGGCGTGGGCAACAGGATCGCACAGCACCACATCAAGGTCGCGCAGCGGCTGGCGAAGCAGTGGTGGATCGATCTGCCGAACCCCGACCTCGCCTACCTCGTAGAAGGGTCGCCGGAGTTCGCGGCGTACATCCGGGAGCTCCGGTGGGCGCAGCGGTTCGCACTCCTCAACCGCGAGGAGATGATGGACCGCGTCGCGAACCAGCTCGGCCGCTTCCTCGGGGTCGCGGTCGAGGAGCAGGAGCGCATCAACTGCCACCACAACTTCACCGAGTCGGAGATGCACTTCGGCAAGCGCGTGTGGGTGTCTCGAAAGGGCGCGATCATGGCCGACCAGGGTCGCCCCGGGCTGATCCCCGGGTCGATGGGCACGGCGTCGTACGTGGTCGAGGGCAAGGGCAACCCGGTGGCGTTGAACTCCTCGCCGCACGGTGCGGGGCGCGAGTACTCGCGGTCGGCCGCGCGGAAGACCTTCACGCACGAGCAGCTGCGCGAGGCCATGGTCGGGATCGAATACCGCGACACCGACGCGTTCCTCGACGAGATCCCGGCGGCGTACAAGCCGATCGACCGGGTGATGGCGGATGCTGCCGACCTCGTGTCGGTGCGGCACACGCTGCGTCAGCTGGTGAACGTCAAGGGCGACTGACGTGAGGGGAGGGGCCGGGCGTGCTGCCCGGCTCCTCCTCTCCGCCGTCAGCGGCGTCCCCGCACGTGACACGTAATCGCACGGGCGATCGACGGGGCGTCCGAGATCGCGGGACCACTATGGCTGCGTTGGGCGTTCCTGCATGCTGTCTGGCCGCATCATCGGCCACCAGCGAGGCTAGCGGGTGGCGATTTCGGCGGTGATGTCGGCGGCGGCGTCGACCAGGAGCGCTCTGGCCCGGACGCGAGCGGCACGGTCGAGGCGGTAGACCGGGCCGGCGGCGCCGATGACGACGGGCTCGTCGTCGGGACGTTGGATGACTGCGGCAGCACCCCAGATCTGGTCGTCGATCTCCTCCATGCTCTCGGTGCTGCCTTCGGCTGCGATGGCGGCGAGAGCCTCGTCGGAGAGGAGAGGGAGGCGCTCGGGCGTAACCAGCGGCCGCGCTCTCGCGAGGTATCGTCGTCGCTCCCGGTCGGGCATGTAGGACAACAGCAGGCGCGGCATGCTGCCGGAGTGCAGCGACATGGCCTGCCCACGGTCGAACTGGAGGCGGACGGACTCCAGGGACTCCACCCGATCGATGCAGAACGCGAAGTCGCCGACCCGTCGTGCGAGCAGCACCGTCTCGCCGATCTCGTCGCGCAGGCGCGTCATGATCGGCAGCGCGACATCGACCAGCCCCGCGCGGGTGGCGAGGTAGGCGTCCACCAAGGAGGTCGCGCGCTCTGCCACCTGGTAAGTGCTGTCGTGGCCGAGCACGAGGAAGCCCTCCTCCTTGAGGAGACCGACGTATCGGTATGCCGTCGACATCGTCAGATCGAGTTCGGCGGCCAGTGCCGCGACCGACCAGGAGGGGCGCGTGCCGCTGAAGCACATGAGGAGCCGGAGCAGCTTCCGCCCCGTCTCGGCGCCGCTTGCGGATTTGCTCTTCGCCGGGGAAGCAGGTGCATCGGAAGCGGTCATCCTTGCATCATACGAGAAAGGCGTTCTCGTGCTCCGGTCGAGGGCGTCGGAGGTCGCCCCGCGTTTCGCGTCTGTTTCGACCCGGTGTTGACGGGGTAAATGTCTTGCTCCTCCTCTGCGGGAGGTTTGACAGGGCTGCACGCCGGGACGTAGCGTCATTCCCACCAAATGGTTTTTGGTTCCCACAATATGGAACCAGTCGGAGGATGATTCGTATGACGACGGTACGGTTTGCGGCCGCGCAGTTCTACTCCGGCACCGACGTCGCCGAGAACATCGCACTCACGGTGCGGTGGCTTCGAGCCGCCGCCGAGGCGGGCGCGCAGGTCGTCGTGACCCCCGAGAACTCCAACCGCGTCCGCGACTTCACCGATCGTGCGGGTGCGTGGCAGCACGCTGAGACCCTCGACGGCGCGTACGTGACAGGTGTGCGCCGCGCGTGCGCGGATCTGGGAATCGCAGCGGCCGTCGGCGTCGATCTGCGCGGAGAGCACGAACCCGACGTGCACATCTGCTCGGTGCTCATCGGCTCCGATGGCGAGATACTCAAGGTGCATCGCAAGCACATCTTCTGGGACTACGAGTACACGCTCTTCGTGCCCGGCACGGAGCCGGTCGAAGCCGTCGACACACCGTTCGGTCGTGTCGGACTGCTGATGTGCGCCGACGGCATCGTCCCCGAGGTACCGAGACTGCTCGCGCTCGACGGCGCGCAGGTGCTGCTGAACTCCCTCAACAGCCGAGGGCCCGATGAGCACCGCCTGCACGTGCCGCAGCGCGCGCTCGAGAACCGGGTCTGGCACGTCTCGGCCAACACGGTCGGTGGCCCGGCAGACGCCTATCCGTGGATGGGCGGCTCTCAGATCGTCGATCCGGACGGTGAGACGCACGCCGCCGCCGCCGAGATGGGTGAGGAGATGGTCTTCGCCGACGTCGAACTCGAGCGGGCCGACGACAAGGTGGCGCCGGGGCGCGGAGACCTGTTCGCCGTGCGCCGTCCTGATCTCTACGGTGAGCTGACCTGGGATGTCGCGGACGTACCCGCGGCCGCGATGTACGGCCCCGCCGGCGAGATGCCGTCGCATCTCGTGGCGGTCGCGCCCCTGCAGGTCTCGTGGTTCCACAATCGAGAGTGGACGGTGACCCGCGCGATCGGGCAGATCGCATACGCCGCCTCGCGCTCCATCCAGTTGGGCGTGCTGCCGGAGATGTTCTGCTTCGAACGTGGCGAGGTCGCCCGCGACCCGCGCGAGGCTGCACGGGTGAGCGCCGAAGTCCTGCAACGCCTGCGCGATGCGGCTCGCCAGTACCGTCTGCACGTGGTGGCGAATCTCGTCGAGTCGGACGGAGACGCGCTGTATTCGACCGCGTGGTTGATCGGACCGGACGGCGGAGATCTTCTGCGCTACCGGAGGGCGCATCTCGACGACGCAGATGCGACGTGGGCCGTCCCCGGCGACGACATCGCCGTCGCCCAGACGCGGATCGGACGTATAGGACTGATGATCGGCACCGAGGTCTGGCTCCCGGAGATGGCGCGCCTGCTGACCTTGGAAGGCGCGGAGATCATCGCTCATCCGACCGACTGGGACCGCGCGGAGGCCGCGACCACGGCCGCCGTGCAACGCACGGAGGAGAACCGCGTGCACCTGGTGTCCAGCACCCGGCTCGACAACGCCGCGGGTCTGGGGAGTCAGGTCGTCGAGTCGGACGAGTTCGTGCCAGGGCAGCCCATCGCCCTGATGCGCTTCCCGACAGCGTGGACCTGCCGGCATGGATTCGAGGAGCAGATGCGTGTGGAGCTGGATCTCCGCGGCTCGAACAGCAAGGTCCAAGGCCACCACCTCGACCCGGTCGCTACTCGGCAGCCCGACCTCTACCGCGCCTTCACGCGACCCCACACGAAATGAGCACCATGCATTCCGAGACCGTGACGCCCCCGCACTCCGCTGTGATCATCGTGGGGATGGGGCCGACCGGCATGGTCGCCGCCCTCTCGCTGGCACAGCGCGGCGTGGAGGTCACGGTTCTCGAGGCGGGAAGCACTCTTTCCGCAGAGGACCGCGCCTCCACCTTCCATCCCTCGAGCTTGGAGATCCTGCATGCCCTCGGGGTAGGCGAGAAGCTTCACACGCTCGGGCTCGTCGCCCCCCACTTCCAGTACCGGGATCGCTCCGGAGGAGTGCTGGCCGATCTCGATCTGAACGTCCTCAGCGACGACACCGCCTTCCCGTACCGTCTGCAGAGCGAGCAGAGCAACCTCACGGGCATCATCCGTGAGCGGCTTTCCGACCTTCCGAACGTGCGGCTCCTCTTCTCGTCGCCCGTCGAGCGCACCGAGCTCGCCACCGACGGCGTGCGCGTCTTCCTCGAGGGTGCCGGTCGTGAGCCGTCGCTGACCGCCGACTGGCTGATCGCCGCCGACGGGGCGCGCTCTCGCGTCCGCAAGTCGCTCGGGATCGCCTTCGAGGGAACCACCCTCCCGGAGCGGTTCCTGGTCGCCTCCACGACGCACGAGTTCGCCGACGACATCGACGACCTCGCGTACGTGAGCTACATCTCCGATCCGGTCGACTGGGGTGTGCTGCTGCGAACACCCCGTCACTGGCGAGTGCTCATGCCGGTGCGAGCGGAGATGACCGACGACGACGCATGCGCACCGGAGGAGGTGGAGCGTCGACTGCAGAAGGTCTGGCCCACCGACGAGCCCTACCCGCTCGACCACGTCGGCATCTATACCGTGCAGCAGCGTGTGGCCGCGACCATGGCGACGGGCCGTGTCCTGCTCGCGGGCGACGCCGCACACGTCAACAACCCTCTCGGCGGCATGGGGATGAACAGCGGCATCCACGACGCGCGGGCGGCGGCGGACTGCATCGTCGCCGCGATCGACGGAGCGGATGCGGCTCTGGTCGCACGGGCCTACGACGATGCGCGTCGCCACGCGGCCAACCACCATGTGCAGAAGGACACCAAGCGCAACTACCGAGACATGTCGGAACGAGACGCCGAGGCGCGCCATCGTCGGACCGCTGATCTTGCCTCGATGACCGACGACCGGGAACTCACGCGGGCTTACCTCATGAAGACCTCGATGCTCGCGTCGCTCACCACCTCGGAGGAGCGATTGAAGGCGGGACTGCGGGCCGCCCGTCGCGGTCCGGTACAACCGGCCGGGCGTCGCCTGGCCGCGCTGTTGACGGCGGGACCGGTGGTCGCACCTGGCGCACACGACGCCCTCTCCGCGCGAATGCTGGGCGAGGCGGGGTTCGCTGCCGGTTTCATCTCCGGCGCGGGTGTCTCGGCCACCGTCTTGGGCGAGGCCGATCTGGGTCATGTCGGCCGCCTCGACATGGTCGAACAGATCTCACGTCTCACGGACAGCTGCACGACTGCGTTCATTGCAGACGGCGATGGCGGCTTCGGTGGACCGCTCCAGGTGTCGCGGACGGTTCGCGCGTACGAGAGCGCGGGCGCGGCGGCGATCACCCTCGAGGACCAGCGTGAGCCCAAAGGTGGCTCGGCCGGAGGGACCCGCGAGGTCATCCCGCTTGACGAGATGTCCGCCAAGATCCGCGCGGCCGTCGATGCCCGGTGCGATCTGCTCATCATCGCTCGCAGCGATGCGCTCGGCGCGGAGAACTTCGCCGGGGTGCTGCGTCGCGCCGAGGCCTATGCGGCCGCAGGCGCCGATCTGCTCTTCGTCGAGGGACGGCTCGACGCGCAGCAACTTCAGACGCTGCACAGACGTACTGGGCTCAAGCTGGTCGTCAACCTCACGCAGTCCGAGGGCGAGGAGCTCCGCAGCATGGACCTGGAGGAGCTTCGCCGCGCGGGAGTAGGAATCATCCTGCATCCGGTCGCCGCCCTCCTCGCGGCGGCACGTGCCGCGCGGTCGACCTACCGCGCCATCGCCGAGACCCAGCTACCCGACCCCCAGCTGCTGCTCACCTGGCGGGAGTTGACCGATCTCGTCGGCCTGCCGCTCTCCGTCGAGGCGGGGCGGCGCTACGCCGTCACCGCCTGATCCGGCCACCGAAGGAGTCCACCCGTGTCCACCGTCACCTCGCCCCGAGCCGTTCTCGGCGTGATCCTGCCCTCCACCAACACCGTCGTCGAGGCGGAGTACAACCAGATGCGCCCGGCCGGTGTCTCCTTCCACAGCAGCCGGATCATGATCCGCAAGCCGGGTCTCGGCGGAGACGACGACTTCGTCGATTTCCTCGAGGCGCTCCGCCTCGAGATGGACGCGGCGATCGAGAGCCTGGCCACCTGCGAACCCGATCGGATCGTCATGGGGATGTCCGCAGAGACTTTCTGGGGTGGCGCCGACGGTGCGGCCGCGTTCCAGAAGGACGTCGAGGAGAAATCGGGGCGCGAGGTCTCGACGGGTGCGCTCGCCTGCAAAGCAGCACTCGATGCTTTCGGGGCGCGTCGCATCGGGATCATCACGCCCTATCAGCCGGTCGGCGACGAACAGGTGCGCGCCTTCTTCACTGAACTCGGTTACGACGTCGCCGCCGTCGAGGGACTCAAGTGCGATTCGGCCACGTCGATCGCCGACGTCACCCCGTCGGAGATCCGCGCGGCTTTCCTCGCCGTCGACGGACCGGATGTCGATGTCCTGGTGCAGGCGGGTACCAATCTCGCCGCCGTCGCGGTCGCCGCCGACCTGGAGGCCGAACTGGGCAAGCCCGTGATCGCCATCAACGCGGCGACCGTCTGGCATGCCCTGCGAGCGGAGGGGATAGACGACCGGCTGACCGGCTTCGGCCGCCTCCTCTCCGAATTCTGACACCCGCCCCGAGCCGAAAGCCCCACATGTTCGAACACATCGGAATCCTCACCCTCACGCCCGATGCCACCGACGCGGACCGCCGCGCGATCGGAGCGGCACTCGAGGGTCTCGTGGGTGAGATTCCCGGCCTCGAGGGGGCCGTCGTGGTTTATGACGCCGGCCTCCGGGAGGGGAATGCCGACCTCCTCTTCCGAATGCGATTCGACTCCCGCGCCTCGTGGGAGGGCTACGGCGCTCATCCCGCGCATCTGACCGTCGTCCACGACCACATCGCGCCGCGCGTGGCGGCGAAGACCTTCCTGCAGATCGAGGGCTGAGCGATGGTCGAGCACCCGGCAAGGTCGCTCCTGACCGACCTCGCGGACGACTTCGCCGCGGCGGGGCTCGCCGGGCGACTGACACTGGGCGCGCGTCCCGCGCTCGTCGTGGTCGATCCGGCCCGCGCATACACCGAACCCGATTCCGCGTTATACGCCGGAGTGGAGGATGCGGTCGAACAGATGAAGGTGCTGCTGGCGGCCGCGCGTGCGGCCGCCATCCCGGTGTACTTCACCCGCGTGCTCTTCGAGCACCCGGGTGACGGTGGGAGGTTCGCGGACAAAGTGCCTGCCGCGGCGAGCTTTCGTGCCGGTGACCCTCTCGCGCTGCCCATCGAGGGGCTCGAGCATCGCGATGGCGAGGTCGTCATCACCAAGCAGTATCCGAGCGCGTTCTTCGGAACCGCGCTGGCCTCCTCACTCGCGCGGCAGGCGGTGGACACGGTCCTGATCGCCGGCCTCTCCACGAGCGGGTGCGTGCGCGCGACCGCGCTCGATGCGCTGCAGTCGGGGTTCGTGCCCGTGGTCGTGCGGGAGGCCGTCGGAGACCGTCACCCGGAACCTCATGAGAGCAACCTCCGCGATATTCAGGCCAAGATCGGCGAGGTCCGCTCCATCGACGAGATGCTCGCCTACCTGGCTGGAGGCGACCGGTGAGCGACGTCGTCGTGACCACGCGCGCCGGACGGGTGCGCGGAAGCGTCGACGCCGACGGGATAGCGACTTTTCGGGGCATCCCCTATGCGGCCGCACCCACGGGGCCGCTGCGTTTCGCGGGTCCGGCGCCGGTGCCGGCGTGGCGGGGAGTTCGCGACGCCACCCGCCCGGGAGCGACACCGCTGCGCGCCGTTCCGAACGCCCGGGGGGTCATCCCAGAGCACACGGTGGCGGGTGACGAGGTACTGAACCTCTCGGTGTTCTCGGCTGCGGGTCAGGGCGACGATGGGGACCCCCGTCCTGTGCTGGTGTGGATCCACGGCGGGGCCTATCACGAGGGTTCCGCGGGCGATCCCCGCTACGACATGACGGCGTTCGCGGCCCTGGGAGTCGTCGGCGTCGCGATCAACTACCGGGTCGGCTTCGACGGGTACGGATTCGTGCCCGATGCCGTCCAGAACCGGGGGGTGCGGGACTGGGTCGCCGCCCTCGAGTGGGTGCGCGACAACATCGACCGGTTCGGGGGCGACCCCGGTCGTGTGACGATCGCGGGTCAATCCTCTGGCGCGTCAGCGGTGCTGCGGCTGCTGACGCTGGCACACACCCGGGGGCTGTTCCACGCAGCGATCGCCCAGTCGCCGGCCGAGCTCGACATCTCCCGCGACGCCGCGCGAAGCATCACCGGTGCCCTCGCCGCGCACCTCGGCGTGGCCCCGACGCTCGCCGGGCTCTCGGCTCTTCCTTTGGGTGTCATCCAGTCGGCGCAGTACCGATCATGGGATGCTGCGCCTGCCCCCTCCGCGGGAGGGTGGGTGCGCGCAGCGGGCATCGGGACCACGCTGCGTTACATGCCCGTCATCGACGACGACCTCGTCGCTGGACCCATGCTCGACGAGAGCCGAAGGGGCCTGGGGCACGATGTTCCCCTGCTCATCGGCGCGGTCGTCCACGAGATGGACACTCCGGCGCCCTTCGTGGACGAGTGCGAAAGCCTCGGGGCTCTCGCAATACTCACGGAGGCATGGGGCGAGGAGGGGGCGCGGGAGTACCTCTCGCTCCTTCCCGAAACCATCCCCGCCCGGGAGGCAGTGGGGCAGTTCGTGTCCGACCGCATCTTCCGTCGTACCGTTCCTCGCTTCGCGCGAGCGCGTACGCCGGGGACGACGTGGGTCTACGAGTTCGCGGTGCCGGACGAGACCGGCCGGGTGTCGCACTCCTCCGAGATCCCGCACCTGTTCGGTGTCGCTGCCGGCTCGGCGGTCGGCGCACGGATGCGTGCCGATTGGGTAACCTTCGCCCGAACCGGTGATCCGGGGTGGGCCGCAGCAGGCCATCGAGGGGTTGGCCGGCGTTACGGTGTGGACGACGTCGACCAGCCGCTCTTCGAGCGCGAGCGCGCGCTCTTCCTCGACGACTGAGGGCTTCTGGTCAGGACTCCCGGCGGTGGTCAAGCGATATTGATGACGACGGCCTGGCTGTGCTCGGCCACCCCGTACTCCGCATAGTCGATCCCGAGCCCGGAGTCCTTGGCCATCGGCATGGGGATTCCGGCCTCGAATGCACCGTGCTGATTGACCCAGACGGTACCGACCTGGAGCGACTCCGCGATGTCGACGGCCCGATCCTCGTCGGCCGACCACACCGATGCCCCGAGCCCGTAGGGCCCGGAGTCTGCTTCCGCCACGACGTCGTCGAGGTCGCGGAACGGCAGAAGCGGCAGAATCGGTCCGAACTGCTCCTCCACGACGAGTCGATGGTCGCGGGCGAGACCGGTGACCACACTCGGTTCGACGAAGTACCCCCGCGTCATCGGATGACGCCCGGTACCGTGCAGGGTTCCGCCCGCGGCGACCGCGTCGTCGACGAAACCGAGCACCCGCTCGTACTGGGGACGGTTCTGGACCGGGGTGAGGTCGGTCGCGCGGTCGAAGGCGTCGCCCCAGGTGAGGCGTCGGAGGCGCGCGTCGAAACGATCGACGACCTCGTCGAGGACGTCCTCGTGCACGTAGGCGCGCTTGATCGCCGAGCAGAAGGCGCCGGCGTTCGCCAGCGACATCTGTGTGGTTACCTCAACGAACTGTTCGAGGTCGGCGTCGGGGAGGACGATCGCGGGGTCGTTCCCGCCGAGTTCGAGGGTCGCGCGGGCGAGATTGCCCGCCGCCGTTTGGCCGATGCGGCGGCCGGTCGCCGTCGACCCGGTGAAGGAGATCTTGGCCACGGCGGGATGAGAGGTCAGCCGTGCGCCCACCTCGGGTCCGCCGGTGACGATGTTGCAGACGCCTGGCGGGAAGGCTTCGCGGCCGATGCGCCCGAACAGCAGGGCGGAGAGGGGGGAGAACTCGGAGGGCTTCAGCACGATCGTGTTGCCCGCGAGCAGCGCGGTCGCGATCTTGACCACCGCCAGGATGACGGGCCCGTTCCAGGGCGCGATGGCCGCGACGACGCCGAGCGGGCGGTGGTTCATCCGGATCCGCGAACGTGGATGCGGCACAGTCTTCTCGAACGGGGGTACAGCCGCGACGGTGCGGACGTAGATCGCCCCGCCGAAGACTTCGCCGAGCGCGCGCCGCAGCGGTCGCCCCGTTTCGGCGGTGACGACCGTGGCGAGCTCCACCGCGTCGCGCTCGAGGGCATCGGCGAAGCGCTGCAGCGCGGCTCGTCGTTCCGCCCACGGCGTGCGAGCCCACGTGGCGAATGCGGTGGCCGCGGCTGCGATCGCCGCATCCGCTGTCTCCGGGTCGCCCATGGGCGCGCGCGCGATGACCTCTTCCGTCACCGGGTACACGACGTCGGCCGCGCCGGCACCGGCAATATCGATGCCGCCCACGGTCTGCGCCAGGTCGAGAGACCGCAGCCATCCGGCGAGATCCTCGGGGGTGGTGTCGTAGGCGTCGGCGGTCGATGTCATGACAGCTCCGGGTCGTAGGAGACGCGCGTCGCGCGGGAGTCGAATGAATCGCGCATGGCGTCGCCGAGCGTGTTGAAGCACAGCACGATCGCCATCAGCGCGGCGCCCGGGGCGATCGCCGCCCACGGTGCTTGGCGGAGGTCGAGCTGAGCGTCGGCCAACATCGAGCCCAGCGAGAAGTCGGGTGGTTGCACACCGAGCCCGAGGAGGCTGAGGGCGCTCTCGGCGAGGACGAGGATTCCCGCGGAGGTAGACCACAGCACGATGACCGGCGGGATCACCGAGGGTGTGAGGTGACGCACCATGATCCGTGTCGGGGAGGCCCCGAACGACCGCGCCGCCACGACGAAGTCCAGTCGTTTCGTCTGCTCGACCGTCGAGACGATCGTGCGGGCGTAGGTCGTCCACCCCCAGATGCCGAGGATGAGGATCAGACCGAGCACGCCCGGTCCGATCACCGCGGTCAGGGCGATACCGACGGCCGTGAACGGGATCGCGAATTGGATGTCGGCCAGCCGCATCAGCACGGGCCCGAGATGCTTCTCGAAGTACCCGGCCAGTACGCCCAACATCAGTCCGATGAGCATCCCGAGGGTGGCCGCGCAGACGCCGATCAGCAGGCTGAGACGGAGGCCGTAGACGATACGACTGAACACGTCCCGTCCGAGTCCGTCGGTGCCGAGGAAGCCCCCTGCGCCGCCAAGCCACCCCGGTGCTTCGTTGGCTGCCTGCAGGTCTTGCTGCGTAGGCGGCACGGGCGCGATCGCCGGGGCGAAGACCGCGATCACGAAGAGGGCGGCGAGACCGATGATCGCCGCGCGCCCCGAGGGCTTGCGCCACGTCTTGATGAGGATGTCGGCGTATCGGGAGCGCGAACGGCCGCGTCCGCGAGCGCGGGCGACGGCTGCGCCGGGTCGCGCCCCCCTGCCGCCCTGGGTGAGAGTCGTCACAGTGCCACCTCCGAGCGGAGTCGGGGATCGAGGATCCGAACGAGCAGGTCGGCCAGGATGTTCACGCTCGTCACGATCAAGGCGATGAGGAAGACGCAGGCCTGCACCATCGTGAAATCGCGCGACGTGACGCTGCGCACCAGCAGCGATCCCAGACCGTTGTAGTTGAAGATCGGCTCGAGGATCAGGAGCGAGCCGAACATGAATGAGAACATGATGCCGATGTAGGAGATCAGCGGCGGAAGCGCCAGGGGCAACGCGTGGCCGAACAGCACCGTACGAGGCGCCACACCCTTGGAGCGTGCCATCAGTACGCTCTCCGCGCCGAGCGCGTCGATCATCTGACCGCGCACGATGCGCGAGAGGGCCGCGACGCTCGACAGCGCCAAGACGGCGATGGGGAGGACCATGCTCTCCGCTCCGGAGCTGCCCGTTGCCGGGAGGACGCGCAGGGTAACCGCGAACACGAGCACAAGGAGGAGAGCGAGAAGGAAGTACGGGATGCCGTCGATGATGACGACGATCGACATCAACACCCGGCTCCGGACCTTCGACTGGCGGAGCGCGGCATAGATGCCCACGGCGAACGCGACGGTCGCGCCGATCGCGATGCCCGGCACGAGCAGCGCGAGACTCGGCACGAGCCGTGTCACGGCGAGAGTCCACGCATCCTGTCGGGAGGCGAAGGAATCGCCGAACTGCAGCGTGAACGCTCCGATGATGGTCTGCGCATACTGCACCAGTACGGGCTGATCGAGACCGAGCCGGATGCGGGTCTGCTCCAGCTGGTCGGCGGTGGCGGCCGGGGGTGAGAAGATCAGCGCCGGATCGCCCGATGCGCGCGAAAGGACGAAGAGAAGCGTCGCCACACCGACGAGCACGAGCACGAGCATCGCCGCTCGACGCAGCAGGAAGCCGACGATCCACGACGCACGACGCGCGGACCGTGCCGCCGGTCGGGCTGCGGACGAGACGGTCGGCGTGACCAGCGCGGGCGCGGTCATGCGTCGGCCCGGTGCGCGGAGGAGATCAGCCGTTCGACGAACTGCGCGCGTTCCTTCGCGAGTTCCGCCTCGGCCGCCGGGCCCGGCTCGGCGCTGTCGAGATCGGAACGGGTGAGGCACCCCTTCTCGTCGAGCGTGCGTTCGACCAGCGTCAGCCGGTCACGGAGTACCCAGACCTCGGAGGCCAGCTCGAGCAGCATCCGGAACAGGGAATCCGTGTCCTGCGTGGGCTCGAGATAACGGGGGGAGTCGATGGCGAATCCAGGCATAGGGGTCCTTCAGACGCGGGCGGCCGTCTCGACCGGGCGGGTGGCCGGTGCGCCGATGACGGGGTAGGGGAGCTGGACGGGAGGGCGCTCGTCGGCGGGCAATGAGAGCTCCCCGGGGAAGTGGCACATCACCGAGCGACCGGTCGGGGTCGTCACCGCCGCGGGATCGTCGGTGGCGCAGACCTTGCGTGCGATGGGGCAGCGCGTGTGGAAGTGGCAGCCGGACGGGGGATCGATCGGCGAGGGGATGTCGCCGCGCGGCACGATCTTCCGGCCGTCCCGTCGTGTCATCGAGGCGAGCGACACGGTGTACGGATGCAGCGGCTCGTCGAAGATCTCCTGGGCCGTGCCCACCTCGACGATTCGTCCGAGATACATCACCGCGACGCGGTGGCTGATGTGGCGGACGAGCGAGAGCTCGTGGCTGATGAACAGATAGGCGAGTCCTCGCTCGGCCTGCAGGTCGGCCATCAGGTTGATGACCTGCGCCTGCACCGAGACGTCGAGTGCCGCCGTCGGCTCGTCGGCGACGATGAGCGACGGCTCGAGCATGAGCGCGCGACCCACGCCGATGCGCTGACGCTGCCCGCCGGACAGCTCGCGCGGGTAGCGCACGGCCGAGCGGGGGTCGAGGCCGACTTTCTCCAGCATCGCCATCGCCGTCTCGTACCGGCTCGCCCGGGTGCCGACGGCCTGGATCTCGAGGGGCTCCATGAGCGAGTCGATGATGCGCATGTACGGGTTCAGCGACGTCGAGGGGTTTTGGAAGATCATCGCCGAGCGTCGGCGCAGCACACGATCCAATTGAGAAGGACGCAGCGAAGAAACGTCGTTCCCCTCGAAGAGGATGCGTCCGCCGGTGGGACGGTAGAGCCGGAGCGCCGTGCGGCCGACGGTCGTCTTGCCCGAGCCCGACTCTCCGACCAGGCCCACGGTCTCGCCTTTCGCCAGCGAGAGCGAGATGCCGTCCACCGCGCGCACAGTCTTGCGGCGCGGGCCGGGGAAGTGCTGCTCGAGGTCGATCAGCTGCAGGACGGGGGTTGCCGCGGTGTCGTGATCGGTCATGCCGCCGCCTCCACTTCAGAGATGCCGGACTGCGCTTGCACCCGGGTACAGGCGGTCGCGCGCCCGCGGTCGATCTGCAGGAGCCGTGCCGGCGTCGTGCGGCAGATCTCCTCCGCCGAGCCGCACCGAGGTGCGAACGCGCACCCGGGCGGGAGGTCGTCGAGGGCGGGTGGACGTCCTTCGATGGGGCGCAGGCGTTCGCCCGGCCGGTGGTCGGGGGAGGACTGCAGCAGCGCCCAGGTGTAGGGATGCGTGGGCCGCTCGAGAACGTCGTGCACGGGGCCTCGTTCGACGACCGTGCCGCCGTACATGATGACGAGGTCGTCGGCGAGACCGCTGATGACGTCGAGGTCGTGCGTGGCGATGAGGATCGTCAGGCCGAGGGTCTCCTTCAGCTCGCGCAGGAGGTCGAGGATCTGCTCTTGCGTCGTCACGTCGAGGGCGGTCGTCGGCTCGTCGCACACCAGAATCGACGGGGAGGCGACGAGAGCCATTGCGATGACGACGCGCTGGAGTTGGCCGCCCGACACCTGGTGGGGGTAGCTCTGCATGCGGGCGGCGGGATCCGAGATTCCGACGCGCTGGAGGGTCTCTTCCGCCAGACTGCGGGCTGCGGCCTTGGTCAGGCCGCGGTCGGCGGAACGGGCGGACTCGATGAGCTGGTCCCCGAGCGAGTGCATCGGGTGCAACGAGCTCCAGGGGTCCTGGAAGATCACGCGCGCGGCTGACGCCCGGAATCGGCGGAGCCCCGCAGCATCCAGGAGGTCGATGCGCTCGCCGTTCGCGGTGACCTCTCCCGTGATGCGGGCGCCCGAGGGGAGGAGGCGAAGCGCGGCGAGCATCGCGGTGGACTTACCCGACCCCGACTCGCCCGCGAGCGCCAAGACGGATCCGCGCCCGACGTCGAACGTGATGTCGCGAAGGATCTGGATCTCGCCCGTCGAGGTCGGGAGGAAGACGTTGACGTCGCGCATGCTCAACGCGACATGGGAGGTCACCGGTGGTCGGGCACTGCTGGGGACGCTCACGACGATGCCTCCGGGATGTCTTCGGGCTTGCGTGCGGTGAGCACCCAGGGGTAGTTGCCGTCGCCGAGCCCGCGCTCGACGATGTCGGTGAACCCCGCGGCGCGGGCGAGATCGCTCAGGTTCATGCTCGCGGCGGTGCGCCACCACGGCTCGGACCCGTTCTCGGCGTCCCAGTCGTCGGCCCACGCCTGGTAGGTGCTGCGCTCGCGATACGGGGTCACGTCGGAGAAGTGGATGTCACCTCCGGGGGCCAGGACGCGGAACGCCTCGTCGAGCACGCCCCGGGTGACGTGAGGCGGAACCTCATGGAGCATGATGAACGAGGTCACCAGATCGACGGATGCTGCGGGGAGCCCGGTCGCCTCTGCGGGTGCTCGTACTCCGCGCCAGGTGTGGCCGGCGTCGAGACCGCGGCGGAGCGCATAGCCGAGCGCGGAACGGGAGATGTCCAGCGCGATGATCTCGGCATCGGGGTAGGTCTCGGCGAGTTTCATCGTGTACTGCCCGGTACCCGCACCGAGGTCGAGGATGCGGCGGTAGGTCTCGCGGGGCGCAGCGGCGGCGACCTTGCCTCGGACGGCGTAGATGTCGCCGCCGTACGCCGCCATGATGATGTGCCGGTAGACGAGCTCGTGGTGGATGAACCCCATGTGCTCGTGGCCGTCCCAGCCCCCGGCGGTGCCGTGGAACTCATAACTCCAGTAGCGGGGTGCGTCGCCCGCCACGATGTCGTCGATCTCGGCGCCGGCGAGGGCGAGGGGCTCGAGGCTGTCGCGGGATCGTTCGAAGGCGGCGACGGCGCGCGGCGTGGCCCGATCGCGACTCCAGCGCAGTGTGGCGCCGAGGAGGCGAAGATCGGCGGAGTCGCTCAGTGCGGCGTCGGTGCGCTCGCGGAGCGACTCGATGTCGTCGAAGGGGTCGTCGAGGGCGCCGGACTGCTCGAGTCGGGTCCTGATGGCCGAACGCAGCGGAGCCAGGCTCGCCCGCAGCCCGGAGAGGAACTGGAGTTCGGCGCGACCGCGCTGATCGAGGGTGATCGCGGGCGCCGCGGGGGCATCGATCGTCATGAGCGGCCTTTCTCGTGGGGAGGAGAGAGGGTGGGCGGCACGCATGCCGCCCACCCCGGGTGTCATTCGGACTTGACGATCGTGTCGAGCACGATGGCGATGCCGGTCGAGAAGTCCACGCCGCTGACGTTCGCTCCGGTGGCCCCGACGGTCGGGGCACCGTAGGTCCAGAGGATGTACGACTGGTCGGCGAGATACTGGCTCGCCTCGACGAGCAGCCCCTCGCGCACGGCGGGATCGATCGCGGTCTTCGTCGCCGCGTAGAGTGCGTCCCACTCGGGGTCGACGACCATCGGGCGCGCGGTCGTGCTGACGAAGGAGAACGGGCGATCCGCGTCGCGGGTGCCGACGTACGACATACCGCGGTAGAAGATGTCCGCGTCGGTTCCATTGCCGAAGGCCTGGAGCCAGACGGTCGTCTCGACCGCATCAATCGTGACCGCGAAGCCGGCCGCCTCGAGCTGGGCGCCGATGGCTTCGTAGAGCGTGCTGTACGCGGAAAGGCCCATGATCGTCACCTCGGCACCGACGGCGTCGTTCTTCTCGAGCAGGGCGCGGGCGGCCTCGGGGTCGTAATCCGGTCGCGTGATCTCATCCGTGTGACCGAAGATCCCGGGCATGGGGAGCTGCCCGTCTTCCTTCACGCCCTGCCCTGCGGTCAGCGCCTCGATGAGTCCGTCGACGTCGATCGCGAGGTTGGCGGCCTCGCGCACCTCGACGTTGTCGAACGGCGCCTTCTGCGTGTTGAGCTGGAAGAAGTTCTGGTTGCCACTCCACTCGCCGAAGACGGTCACGTCGGTATTGCCGGAGAGGGTCTCGATAGCCGGTACGCCCATCTGATGGGCGACGTCGAGCTCGCCCGCCTCGATTGCCGATGCGAGCGAAGTCGGGTCGGCGTAGACGCGGTAATCGATCGTCGGGGTGGCGGGGGCGTCTCCCCAGAATCCATCGAAAGCGGTGAAGGTGATCCCGGAACCGGCGACGAAGTCGCTCGCGGTGTAGGAGCCGGTGCCGATCACCTCGGACGAGAACGCCTCGGCGCCGAGTTCGGCCCACGCGTCCGAGGGCACGATGTAGACCTGGCTCATCTTCGTCAGGACGAGAGGGTCGGGTTCGGCGGTGGTGATGGTGACGGTGTAGTCGTCGGTCGCCTCCCACGTCAGGTTTTCGAGCAGGGGCGCGGCGCTGTAGCTGCCGGCGACGGTCTCGTCGAGGGTGAAGACGACGTCCTCGGCGGTGAAGTCGCTGCCATCGTGGAACGTGACGCCCTCGCGAAGGGTGAAGACCCACGTGCTGTCGTCGGGATTCGTCCACTCCGTGGCCAGACGTGCCTCGGGCACGGCGGGGTCGTCGCCGAGGCGCACGAGGGAGTCGTAGGAGGCGAACACCGTGGTGCTGTACTGCGATTCGAGCGGGTTCAGATTGTTAAGCGTGGTACTGGTGCCGACCACGATGGATTCGGCCGTCGCGCCGCTCCCGTCGGAGCCGCCGGCGGCGCCGGCGCATGCCGACAGGGTCAATCCGCCCACGAGGAGGACGGCAGTGGAGGTGAGAAGGCGCGGGCCTGCGATGCGGTGTGCACGGGACACGTGGTGCTCCTGATTTATCGGGTGAAGCGGAACAGTGAGTGGGGCAGGTGGAGCGGTGGAGCGAGAGGAAGAAGCGGGCGTCAGCGTGCGAGTGCGGCTGCCGCGCGGGTGTCGGAGTCCAGCACCGCCCCGTAGACCCGTGCGACGAGCGCCTTGCGCTCCTCGGCGAGCTTCAGCTGCAGGTCGGCATCGGGTTGTGCGGCGTCGAGGGCGCCTGGGGCGACCACGCCGTTCTGCGCGAGAAGGGTCTCGAGCATGATCGTGCGGTCCTTGAGGACCCACAGTTCGCTGGTCAGTTCGAAGACCATGCGCGCGACATCGTCGAGACGCGAATCTCCGAGGTAGGTAGGACGGGTGGGAACGTCGCCGCCGGCCATCGTGGTGCTCCTGTTCGCTGGGGTGGGGGTCAGAGGGGTTTGCGGGCGCGGGTGATCCACGGGTGGACGCCGCCGCCGACGCCGTACGCGTCGATATCGGTGAAACCGGCCTCGGTGAGCATCCCCGGCAGGTCCATCAGGAGGGCATCGCGCCAGAACGGCTCGCCGCGGTTCTCGGTCTCCCAGTCCAGGACGACCGCGCGGAAGGCGGAATGCATGGGGTACGGGGCGACCTCGCTGATGAGCAGGTCTCCGCCGGGCGCGAGCAGGCGGAAGGCCTCGGCGAGGATCCTCCGGTTCTCGTCCGTGGGCACCTCGTGCATCAGGGTGTAGGCGGCGACAAGATCGGCCTGACCGCCGGCGAGGCCGGTGTCCGCGGCGTCGGCGTGCACCCAGTCGATGTCGTAACCGGACGCCCCGGCCAGAGCGTGCCCGTACACGAGCGACGTCGTCGACAGTTCGACGGCGGTGATTTTCGCTTCCGGGTAGGTGCGGCGCAGTGCGTGAGTGAAGCGCCCCGGCCC
The DNA here is from genome assembly GCF_008017415.1 of Microbacterium hatanonis. Classification (NCBI taxonomy): domain Bacteria; kingdom Bacillati; phylum Actinomycetota; class Actinomycetes; order Micrococcales; family Microbacteriaceae; genus Microbacterium; species Microbacterium hatanonis. Next base: position 651,664 of record NZ_VRSV01000001.1, read on the forward strand.
AGAGCCCAGTTCCACGATGTTCTCGTAGCTGTCGCGGGGGGCTTCGCGCGCCGCGAGCGTGCGCTGGTCAAGGAGGTTCTCTCCGGTCTTGACCGCCCCCACCCCTCCGGGGGTGAGGACGTACTTGAAGACGAGTTCGTGGATCGCCGGGCCGGTGAGTTCGTGGCCGTCCCACCCGCCGGGGGCGAGATGGAAGCCGTTCTCCCAGTACGCGGGAGCGACGAGATCCGACCGCAGGCGGAGCGTGCCCGCGGGGGTCTGCTCCGCCATCCACGACTGCAGTTCGTCACGGACCTCGTCGACGGCCGGGAGCGCGCGGACGTAAACCTCTTCAGCGACCCAGCGCGTCAGCATCCGGTCGAAGCACCAGGCGGCGTTGTCCTCGAGCGTCTGCTCGACGGATTCCTTGCGCTGGGCGAGTGTCGCCGGGGGCTCGGCGACGGCCGTCTCGTAGTCGGCGGCGGCGCGCTTCTGGAGCACTCCTCCGGCGAACGACTGCGTGGCGCCGAGGAACTGCAGGGCGGCTCGGGAGCGCTGGCTCAGGTCGATATCCACTCGAGGTTTCCTTCCGGGTTCTCAATATGTAGGAATGTAAACCGCATATGTAGAGAATGCCAAGCCGGTCGTCGGGAATTTACGCGCTCGAAACAGACGCGTCAGCGGGCAGCTTCGGTACGTGGTTCGGAGAGCGCCCCCGCGAGATCCCTGCAGAGGAGGTCGGCCGCGGCGTCTGCCGTCGGGCTTGACGCACCGTGCCCGAAGAAGCCATGGGGGAGGGTGGGGAACACGCGCAGAGTCACTGCGACGTCGGCGTCGGCGAGGGCGCGCGCGTAGGCGATGTTGTCCTCGTAGAGGAAGTCGTGCTCCCCGACGCCGACGATCGCGGGCGCCAGGCCCTCGAGGCGCCCGAACGCCGGTCCGAGGCGCGGATCCTCACCGACGGTGTCGAGAGCGTCTCCGAGGTACTGGCGCCCGACCAGCTCGCGCGCGAAGTCGCCGAGGAAGGTGACCGGATACAGCAGCAGCTGCGCGGCCAGGAGGATCCCTTCATCGCGGGCCCACTGGGCGGCGACCGCGGCGAGGTTGCCGCCCGAGCTGTCGCCGGCCACGGCGACGCGCTGCGGGTCACCGCCCAGTCCGCCGACGTTGTCGACCGACCACTTCAGGGCATCGCAGGCGTCGTCGACGGCCGCGGGGAACGGGTGCTCCGGCGCGAGCCGGTAGTCGACCTGCACGACGGTCGCCCCGGTGCGCAGCGCGAGACGGGCGGCGCTGCTCTGGTGGGAGTCGAGGTCGCCGTGGATCCAGTTGCCGCCGTGGAAGTAGACCACGGTTCCGCCCTTCGGCTCGTGGGGGCGCTGGATGCGCACCGGGATGTCGCGCGTTGCGAGGTGGATCACGGTGTCCTCGATCGATGCGACGTCGAAGGCTTCGGGGGCGTAGAACTCCGCGTCCCGCTCGCGGGCGCGCCGACGGGCTTCGGGCCCCGGGATGTCGAAGCCGATCGGGTATCGGCCGGACTCCTGGATCGCCGCCTGAATCCGGGCGAGGTCCGCATCCAGGGGCGCTCCGGTGCGGTCGGGTACGAACAGAGCGGTCATAAGTCCTCCATCGTCGGCGCTCGGGATGGAGGGCGGGCCTCGCATCCACAGGTCTATCCGGCGGTCGTTACCGGTGTGTAAATTGCGGGCGCGCGCCTTGCCGTCTCGAGCGTTCGGTCTCTAGAGTCCTCACTATATGAGTTTATTGTTCGCACGATATGGGATAGGTCGACATGACTGAGACACGTTGGGACGATGAGATCGCGACGATCCGACGGCTGCGCGCCGAACGTACGAAGGTCGGACACGGGGAGCGCCCGGCGGTCGTGATCGTCGACTTCCAGAAGGCGTTCGTGGCACACGAGAAGTCCGGCCCTTCGGCGGCGGCGGCACTGTCGAATACCGCCGTCCTGCTCGACGCGGCGCGCGCGGCGGGCGTGCCCGTCATCTATCTCGTGATGATTCTCGACTCCTTGGAGGACCGCATGCTCGCCCAGCGCGTGCGCTCCTCCCTGACGGAGCGGTGCGAGCGTGGCAATCCGTGGACGGAGATCAGCGATGTGGTCGCGGTGCAGCCCGGCGACCACGTCGTCGAGAAGACCGTCGCCACCGGTTTCTACAAGACCCGCCTCCATGATCTGCTCACCGAACTCAACATCGATGAGGTTGTCGTCGTCGGCACGAGCACCAGCGGGTGCGTGCGTGCGACGGTGATGGATGCCGCCTACCGCAACTATCGGGTGTCGGTTGTGGAGGAGTGCGTCGACGACTTCCGCACCGTCTCGGGCGAGGTGTCGCTCTGGGACATGCAGGACCGCTTCGGCGACGTGCGCAGCCTGGAGCACATGCTCGGGCACTTCGCCGCGCTCGGCCGACGTCGCGAGATGGCCGCTCCCGCGTGATCGACAACAACAGCCGCCTCGTCTACGCCCCGATCGAAGGGCGACCGCGCGTGACCTGGCCCGGGGGCAAGACACTCGCCTTCTGGCATGCCCCCAACGTCGAACACTACGACTACGTCCCCCCGAGCGGCGTGGTGCAGGGCAGGGTGGACACCCCCGACCTCCAGCACTACGCGCATCGCGACTTCGGCAACCGCGTCGGGTTCTGGCGGATGCTGCGGATCGTGGACGAGTTCGCCATGCCCTCGACCGTGTCGCTCAGCCTGTCGGTGCTGGAGGAGATACCGGAGGTTCGCGACGCGATGCTCGCCCGCGACTGGGAGGTCATGAGCCACGGCATCTCGAATCTGCGACCGCTGTACGGCTACTCGCTCGAGGAAGAGGACGCCTTCTACGCCCTCAGCCAAGCGCTCGCGACGACCTACTACGACGGCCGTCGGATCAAGGGGATGCTGGGCCCGAAGGTGTCCGGAACCGACAACACCTGCGATCTGATGGTGCGCCACGGCATGACGTATCACGCCGACTGGGTGCACGACGAGCAGCCGAGGCCGCTGCGCACCGACTCCGGGGCGCGCCTTGTTTCGATGCCGTACTCGTACATGCTGAACGACGTGCCCCTGCTACATGCCAAGCACTTCTCCGCCGAAGAGTTCGTCCGCCTGGCGCGCGCGCAGATCGACCGGCTTCTCCGCGATAGCGAGGAGGACGGGCAGGGACGCGTGGTCTGCCTCGCGACGCATCCCTTCGTCATGGGCCAGCCTCACCTCGCGCGGGCCCTCGCCGAGATCTTCGCGGCGGTGCGCGCCGACGATCGGATCTGGGTGACGACCGCCGGCGACATCGCTGACCACTACATCGAACACCACTACGACGAGCAGCTGACGCATGCCGCCGCTCTCGGCGAGAGGATGCCCGCGAGATGACGCTGATCCCTCACCCCGCGGAGGCCACGGTCTACGCCCCCGACATCCCTCGATCATTCGAGCCGTCCCGGGCGTCGTGGCAGTCGCCGACTCCGCTCACCGTGAGCGTGCTCCTGCACGCGCCGGCATATCTCGATGTCGTCCCGGCGGGTGCTCGGAAGCCGCGCGCGATGCAGGGGGGTGTCGGTCGGGAGACCGGAGAACCCGCGCACGGGCAGGTGGCCCGACTTTCGCAGTGGGACTTCGGCCTCACCACCGGGGTGTTCCGCCTGCTGCGGATCGCCGAGCAGGCCGAGGTGCCAGTGGCTGTGGCCCTCGACGCTCAGGGCTGCGCGGCGATGCCCGGCCTCGCCGAGGCGGTCGCCGCTCGCGCGGGCGAGATCGTCGTGCGCGGGAGCGCGGCCAACGCGATCCTGTCGGCGAACATGTCGGCGGGCGAGGAGCGCGCCTACGTCGAAGAGACCACGGCGGTCGTGTCCCAGACGACCGGGACGACCCCAGTCGGCTGGTTCGGTCCCGAACGGGCGTCGACGCCCCGCACGACGTCGGTCCTGGCCGACGCCGGGTTCCGTTGGATCGGGGACTGGCCGCTCGACGAGGCTCCCGTGCAGCTCGAGGGTGCGGCTGCGGGTCTCACCGCGCTGCCGTTCGCCCTCGACACCGAGGACATGTTCGCCCTCTATACCCGAGGGCTCCCTTTCGTCGAGTACGAGCGGATGCTGCGCGCCACCGTCGATCAGCTCATCGAGGACGCCGCGATCGTAGGGCCGAGATTCCTCGGACTGAGCTGGTTCGGCTGGGTGCTCGGACAGGCGTGCTTCGCCGATGTCGCCGAGCGCACGCTCGCCTACCTCGCCGATCGTTCGGACGTGCGGATCGTGCTGCCGTCCACGCTGGCGTGACGGCGGACGCGCGGCGCCCACCGCTGCCCCGGTCGCTCGGGTGGGTGCTCGGGTCGGGGACGGTGCTTCAGGGCCTCAACTCGTCGCTCATCGCGGTGGCTATCGTCTCAGTCGGTGCGTGGTTCGGAGCGGGGGATCAGCTCCCGTGGCTCGTTTCTGCGTTCTACATCGCCTGCGCGGTCGCCTCACCGGTCGCCGGTCGACTAGTCGATCTCTTCGGGGCGCGTCGGATGTACCTGGTGGGCTTGGGCATCGTGCTCGTCGCCGCGGTGTTCGGTCCGTTCGTCCCCACAATGGACCTCCTCGTCGCCGACCGTGTGTTGCTGGGAGTGGGTGCGTCCCTCCATTTCCCTGCTGCCATGTCGATCATTCGACGGCAGGCGGCCGAACGCGAGGCCGACGGGCGCCCAGCGATCGGGGTCATCGCGCTATGCGGACAGACGACGGCGGCGATCGGCCCCACCCTCGGCGGACTCATCGTCACCGCCACGGGCTGGCAAGGAATCTTCTGGGTGAACGTGCCTATCGTTCTCACGTCCGCACTCCTCGTCGTCTCTCGCGTTCCGCGGGAGGCCCCACCAGGCCGCTATGGGGTGCGCGAGGTCACTCGACTTCTCGATCCGGGCGGTCTCGTTCTCTTCGTCGCCGCACTCGTCCTGACGATGATGGGGCTCCTCGCCTTGGCGGACGTTGTCGGGGGTGACCTCACCGGCCTCGTCGTCGTGGCCGCATCGCTGCCCCTCTGGGCGGCGTTCGTCTTCCGCGAGCTTCGGGCGCGCACCCCGCTGCTCGACCTGCGGTTACTTGCACGGCATAAGGAATTGACCGCCACCTGTGCGCGAGCGGTCGTCACATTCATCGCGTTCTACGCCGTGTTCTACGGATTCCCGCAATGGTTGGAGGCGCACCGGGGCCTCTCTCCGGCTGTGGTGGGGCTCGTCGTTCTTCCGGTGTTCGGCGTCGGGGTCGCCAGCACGATCCTCGCCACCACCCTCGGCCGGCGGCTCTCGCCTCGCTCCCTGCTCATCGTGGGCGGGATCGCGTTCGCTGCCGGGGGCGGCGTGCTCGCCGTGTGGGTGTCGGACGACGCACCGTTGTGGCTCTTGATAGCAGCTGCCGCGCTCCTGGGCGTCCCGAACGGATTCAACAACATCGGCAACCAGCTGATCCTGCACGACAGCGTGCCCGCCGACGCCATGGGCATGAGCAGCGGACTCTATCGAACCTCCCAGTACGTGGGCGCTGCCCTGTCTTCGGTCGTCGTCGCGGCGCTGATCGGCACGGGTCTCGACGACGGCGGCATCCGGCGCCTGGGCGTTGCGATCGCGGGAATCGGTCTGCTGCTCGCTGTCCTCAGCGTCTTCGCTCGGGCGAAACGTCGCCGAGCCGAGTGACACCGTCGACAGGACCGACGGCGACCGTGCGGCTCTCGAGTCTGCGGGTGCGGCTGACGCCCCATGCGGCTCGGGCCCATAACGATGGTGGCCGCTCGGTCTCGCCGAGAACGGTCGGGCCGCCCCTGACCAAGCGCGTTCTCGTCTTCGTCAGGTCGGCGCATGCATGCGAGGTGTTCTGCAGAAACCCGCAGTGATATGGTGCCCCCGACTGGAATCGAACCAGCGACCTTTGGTACCGGAAACCAACGCTCTATCCCCTGAGCTACGGAGGCGGACTGAACGAGGCTACCACCGGCGGCGCTACTCGCCCGTCACCCGAGCGGCGCGCAGCATCCGTCAGATGACGGGGTCGGAGTCTGAGGCGGGTTCGCCTTCGTCCGTGATCACGCCGGTAGGTTCGGCGTCCTCCACGGTGTGATGGGTGCCGAGCTGGTCGGCGAGCGCCCGACCCTGGTCGACGGCCTCTTCCTTGCTCGAGAAGCTCGCCGACAGTTCGGGGCGCCCCTCGACGTAGTTCTCCCACTGACCGCGGTTCGAACGGGTGTGCACTTCGTCTTGAGCCATGGCGGAAGTCAACTCCCCTTGCACCGGGGAGTCACCCGCCTTGACACGGTGCCGGCGGAATACCTCTCGGACGTCGGTCGTTGCCAGCCGTGTGACGTTCGATCCCGCGACGCTGGAGAGCGTGCTCTCGTCCCTCGATGTGCAGCTGGGCGAGACGCGGCAACGATCGCTGCCGGCCGGAGGACGCCTCGGTGTCGATCGCGGAGTGCTGACCCTCGTCTACGTCGTGGCGGGGGAGGTCACCGGGGATGCGTCGTCGGAGACGGCCTGCGCGGTGGACGTCGCCGCCGGCGCCGCGTCGCTGTGCGCGACGCGCACGCTTCTCGCCGGCGACGCGTTCCTCTCCTTCGGGAGGTGCGCGGCCTCGCTCACGTCGACCTCGGGAGCGCGGCTGATGACCGCTGAGGTGCACGTGACTTCCCCGAACGCCGTCCGGCCTCTGCCGGGGGTGATCTTCGTCACGGGATTCGCGAGGCTCGAGCCGGCCGCCGCCGCGCTCGCCGCGCAACTCGGTCCGGGCGACGGTGACGCGACACGCACCGGTGACCCCATGATCTGCCGGCTGATGGTGACGACCGTCCTGCTGTCGGTGATCCGCGCATGGGCCGACCGTGACAGCGCATCGCGGCTGCCGCTCACGACGGGCGACGACTACCTCGACCGGGTCGCGGCGGCCGTCCGCGACGAGCCGGGGCGCCTGTGGACCGTGGACGCGCTCGCGACCATCGGCGCGATGTCGCGCACGGTGCTGACCGAGCGGTTCCGCGCCGCCTTCGGCCGTTCGCCGGCCAGCTACGTCACCGAGGTGCGGATGCGGCGCGCCCAGGAGATGCTCCAGTCAGGACGCAGCGTGTCGGAGACCTCGCGCGCGATGGGGTACGCCTCCGACGAAGGGTTCAGTCGGGCCTTCCGCCGCCACGTCGGCGTCGTGCCGTCATCCTGGCGTGCCGGCCATCGCGGCGGCGTCGCGGTCTGAGATCTGGCGGAGGCAGCGCAGCCGCCCCCGCCCGCGGCTCAACGCTCGCCGACGTCGGCTCTCGACGACGCGCGGTTCGACGCTCCGAACAGCGCCGCGCCGACCAGGAGCAGCACGATCCCGATGACGTAGTTCGCTTCGACGCCGAGGCTGTCGACGAGGATGCCGCCGAAGCCGGCCGCCAGCACGATCGCCCCTTGGAACCCGACGACGACGAGGCTTCCGCCGGCCTCGAGTCGGTCGGGCATCCGGTGACCGACCCACGCGTTCACGATGATCAGCCACGACGCGAAGAACATGCCCCAGACGAACACGGCGGCACCGATCGCCACGACCGCCCCGGGCAGCAGCAGCACGCCGATCACTGCGACGGCCATGGCGACCGGTGCGAACACACCGAAGAACGCCAACGAGCGGTCGATGACCAGCCCGATCACGATGTTGCCGATCAGACCGCCGGCGCCGAAGAGCGCGAGGAGCACCACGACGATGCCCGCATCGACGTCCGGTGTGCGCTCGAGGGCCAGCCGAATGTAGGTGTATGCGAGGAAGTGCCCGAGCACGATGAGCACGTGGCCGGCGAGTCCGAGCCCCACGCCGCGTCGGCGAACGGTGTCGACGAGGATCCGGATGCTGGCCGCCTGGGTCGCCGGCACGCTCGGCAGCGAGACGCGAAGCGGGATGGCGAGGAGGGCGGTGGCGACCCCGATGATCAGGAAGGTCGCGCGCCAGTCGACCAGCTCGCTCAGGACGACGCCGAGCGGAACGCCGGCGACGGTGGCGAGCGACATGCCTGCCGAGGTGAACATCACCGCGCGCCCGACCCTCTCGGGGCCCGCCACGTGCGCGGCCACGGTGATCGACATCGCCCAGAACGCGCTGATGGCCGCCCCGAGCAGGAACCGCGCCAGCAGCACGAGCACGAGGTTGGGGGCGATCGCCGCGAGCACTCCCGACGCCCCCGCCGCGAGGGCCATGACGACGAGGAGGGTCCGGCGATCGAGCCGCGGGAAGATGAGCCCGACCGTCGGGGCGACGACGAGACCCACGAGGGCGGTGACGGTGACGGTCTGGCCCGCCTGTCCCGGGGTGACGCCGAGCCCCGCCGCCATCTCCGTGAGAACGCCGTTCGGAAGGAACTCGGCGGTGACCAGAAGGAAGCTCATGAGCATGAGAGCGATGAGCGCACCGTAGGGCATGCGACGCGCACCGGTGGCGACCTGGACGGGTACGGGGGAGGTCGTTGTCATACGTCTACTCTCGCGGTCGCCGACCGCACCCGCCCGACCGGACGTCCGCCGCATCCGACCGTTCGTCCGGTCCGCACTCCCGCCGACATGCCTCGGAACGGGTCGTCCGCAAGGCGCAATCGCCCGAAACGCGGCACCTCGCGCGCGGCGGGTCGGCGGCGCGCGAACACGTCGGAAACGCGTGCGAGGATTGCTCGGTGCAGCGCCTCGTTACCGCCGAACTCGACCTCGAGCTCGCAGCATCCGCAGACCTCATCTTCCAGATCACCGCGGCCTCGAACGTGCCCGTCACGAGCGAGCAGCTCACCTTCACGCAGGGCGACCGCGTGTACACGCCGACCGAGATCGTCGATCAGACGGGCAGTCGCCTGCACCGGTTCACTGGTGAGGCGGGCGCCCTCACCGTGCGGTACGACGCGACGATCTCGGGTCCGGCGGCGATCGCCCACACCAGCGATCTCGAGACCATCACCTACCTGCGCCCGAGCCGCTACTGCCAGTCCGACGAGGTGTTCGCCCAGGCGCGGCGTCAGTTCCGCGGACTCAGCGGTGTCGAGCTCGTCGACGCCGTCTCGCAGTTCGTCTCGTCGAGCGTCGTGTACACGCCCGGCCTCAGCCTCGGCACCGACAGTGCCGTGACGACGCTGATGACGGGCCAGGGCGTCTGCCGCGACTACGCGCACGTCGTCATCGCCCTGCTGCGCGCGATGGACGTGCCCGCGCGCTACGCCGCGTGCTTCGCGCCCGGACTCGAGCCCATGGACTTCCACGCGGTCGCCGAGGCCTATGTGGACGGGTCGTGGTACGTCATCGATGCCACGCGCCTCGCCGACCGGCGCTCGCTCGTGCGCATCGCGACGGGCCGTGACGCGGCCGACTGCGCCTTCCTCAGCTACCACGGCGCGAACCTCACGCTCGAGCGCATGCGCGTCGACGCGTGGGTGACGGATGCTGCGCCCGAGGCCGCCGACGACCACGAAGCGCTGGTGCAGTTGGCCTGATCGGCCCGCGCCCGGCGCCGACCCGGCCCGCAGCCGCGCGAACCGTAGACTGGTGAGGCTATGGATCCTGACGTTCTCTCCGCCGCCCTGCTCGCCGTCGTGACGCCTCTCGCCGAGGCGCGACGCGAAGGGTCGACCGAGGGGCTCACCGCGGCCGACCTGCCGCTGGAGCGTCCGAAGAACCGCGACCACGGCGACTGGGCCTCGAACGCGGCGATGAAGCTCGCGAAGAAGGTCGGCGCGAACCCCCGCGAGCTCGCCGCCGAGATCGCGGCCGGGCTCGAGAGCGTCGACGGCATCGCGAGCGTCGAGGTCGCCGGCCCCGGGTTCATCAACATCCGCCTCGACGCGGCAGCGGCCGGTGCCCTGGCCAAGACCATCGTCGAGTCCGGCGCCGCCTTCGGCTCGAACGACACCCAGCGCGGCACCTCCATCAACCTCGAGTTCGTCAGCGCCAACCCGACCGGCCCGCTGCACATCGGGCACACGCGGTGGGCGGCCCTCGGCGACTCGATCGCGCGCCTGCTGCTCGCCAGCGGTGCCACGCTCGTACGCGAGTTCTACATCAACGACGCCGGCGCGCAGATGGAGCGCTTCGGTCGCTCGGTGCTCGCGGCGGCGCTCGACCAGCCGACGCCGGAGGACGGCTACGCGGGGGAGTACATCGGCGAGCTCGGCTCCCGCGTGCGTGCCGCCCGCCCCGACATCGCCTCGCTCGAGCCCACCGAGCAGATCGACGTCGCGACCGAGCTCGCCTACGGCATGCAGCTCGACGAGATCCAAGCGTCGCTCGAGCGCTTCAACGTGCACTTCGACGTCTGGTTCTCCGAGCGCGTGCTGCACGCCCGGCACGAGGGCAAGCCGAGCCTCGTCGACGAGGCCGTCGACCGCCTCCGCGAGCAGGGCCACGTCTTCGACGACGAGGGCGCCGTCTGGGTGAGGACGACCGACTTCGGAGACGACAAAGACCGGGTCATCCGCCGGTCCAACGGCGAGTACACCTACTTCGCCGCCGACGCCGCCTACTACCTCAACAAGGGCGACCGCGGCTTCGCACACAAGATCTACCTGCTCGGTGCCGACCACCACGGCTACGTGCACCGTCTCAAGGCGCTCGCGGGCGCGGCCGGTGAAGACCCCGAGAAGAACGTCGAGGTGCTCATCGGGCAGCTCGTGTCGATCAACGGCGCCAAGCTCAGCAAGCGCGCGGGCAACATCATCGAGCTCGACGACCTGCAGGCCTGGCTCGGCACCGATGCGCTGCGCTACTCCCTCGGGCGCTACCCGGCCGATTCGCCGCTGACGCTCGATCCCGAGATCCTCCAGAAGCGCACGAACGACAACCCCGTCTTCTACGTGCAGTACGCGCACGCACGCACGCACAACGTGGCGCGCAACGCCGCGTCCTCCGGCGTCGACCGTTCCGAATTCGCTCCCGAGCTGCTCGACCACGAGACGGAGTCGGCGCTCCTGGGTGCCCTGCAGGAGTTCCCGCGCGTGGTCGCCTTCGCCGCCGAGGTGCGCGAACCGCACCGCGTGGCGCGCTACCTCGAAGAGCTCGCGGGCCTGTATCACCGCTGGTACGACAGCTGCCGGGTGATCCCGCTCGGCGACGAGCCCGTCGCATCCGTGCACCGCACCCGCCTGTGGCTGAACGACGCCACCGGTCAGGTTCTGCGCAACGGTCTCGACCTGCTGGGCGTGAGCGCTCCGGAACGGATGTGACCCGATGACCGACGCCTACACGCTGCCGTTCGAACCGACGGAGCAGCCGAAGCGTCGGCGTCGCCTGTGGCCCTGGATCGTCACGCTCGTCATCGTGCTCGTCCTCATCGGGTCGGCCGCGTTCGGGGCGGAGTGGCTCGCGCGCGGAGCGGTGACCGGCGGCATCCGCACCCTGGTCGTGTCACAGGTCGGCCTTCCCGCCGACCAGCCCGTCGACGTCGAGGTGCCCGGCCTCGTCATTCCGCAGCTGATCTCCGGAACGCTCGACGAGGTCACGATCGCCTCCGACGACGTGACGTTCGGCGAGCTGTCGGGCGACGTGCGCGTGACGATCACCGACATGCCGATCCGTGCCGACGCCGCCGCCGGCCCGGGAACCGCGACGGTGCGCCTCGACGAGACCCAGCTGCGCGCCCTGCTCTCGACGATCGACGGTTTTCCCGCGGATGCTGCGGGGATCGCCGCGCCCGATGTGACCGTATCGACCGAGCTGAGCCTGTTCGGCGTCGGGATCCCGGTCGGTATCGCGCTCCTCCCCGCCGCGGGGAGCGCGGGCGACCTCACCCTCACGCCGTCATCGTTCACGGCGGGCGGGGTGGAACTCACCGCCGACGCCCTGCGTCAGCAGTTCGGTGGTCTCGCCGACTCGGTGCTGCGCACGTGGGACGTCTGCATCGCCCAGTACCTCCCGTCCGCCCTCACGCTGACCTCGGTCTCGGTGGAGGGCTCGGAGGTCGTCGCCGATTTCGACATCGACGGTGCCGTCGTCGTCGACCCGCTCCTGCGCCAGAACGGCACCTGCGGCTGATTCGCCTCCCGTTCACCGCTCGATCCGATCTCGTTCCTCCCGCCGTCGCCCGGCAGGCCCCGAGGTGTCGGCACACTTCGTGAATGGTCATGGAATCCGAGCGCACCGAGGTGCTGGCGCCCGTCGCTCCGGTTCCCGCGGCGCACCCCGAGCCCCGCGGATCGGGTCGCGCGGGGCGCATCGTGACGGTCGTCGCCGTGATCCTCGCGTTCGTCGTGCTCGTCTTCGGCCTCCTCGACTGGATCGCGCGATCGGTGATGCAGGCCGCGATCAGCCACTCGGCCGTCGAGCTGTTCGAGCTTCCGAGCACCCAACGGGTCGACACCGAGATCTCCGGGCCGGTGCTGCCCCAGTTGCTGCTGCGGAATCTGAGCCTGGTCACCCTGTCGTCGCAGAACGTGAACATCGCCGGCGGCGCGGCCGACCTGTCGATCGAGCTGACGGACGTCTCGCTCGGCGAGCAGGGGGTCGCGCGCCAGATCCGCGGCGAGGCGCGTTTCGACGCCGGCCAGCTCACCTACATGGCGGGCGTCGGGGGCATGACGTTCGGCCTCGACGGAGCCGACGTGACCGCGTCGATGAGTGTGTCGGCCGGCGGGCAGACGACATCCGTGGGGATGGGCTTCACGCCGGGCTACTCCAGCGGCGCCCTCACGCTCACTACCTCCTCCGTGCGCCTCGGTGAGACCGAGATCGCGCTCGACGACCTCCGGGCCCGGTACGGCGACGACGCCAGCGCCGCGCTGCAGCCGCGCGCCGTCTGCCTCGCGGCCGAACTCCCCGCGGCGATGCGCATCACGTCGGTGGGTGTGGACAGCCAGCAGCTGGTGGCGCGCTTCGCGGTCGATACGACCGCGCTCGACGCGGCGGTGCTCGGGGAGAAGGGCACCTGCGGCTGACGCGCAGCGTCCTTCCGGCCGGGGCAGTGCGCGGCGGTGCCCTAGACTTCAACCACCCGCGGCGTGGACGAGCTCACGGCATTCGTTGCCTGGCGACCGACGCCGCCGCATCCGTCGATTGGTCCCCTCCGTGTCCGCCTCGCCTGCCGCGCCGCTCGCACCCGAGTGGCTGTCCGTCCCCGCCGACGCGAACGACCTGTCGGTTCGCATCTGGCCGGCATCCGCCCGCCGCGATGCCGACGGAGCCCTCGAGCTCGGCGGTGTCTCGGCCCGTGAGCTCGTCGAGACCTTCGGCTCGCCCCTCTACGTCGTCGACGAAGAAGAGGTGCGCGCCCACGCACGCCGTGCGCGCGACGCGTTCGCGGCGGCCGCGGCGACGCACGGAGTGAAGGCGCGCACCTATTACGCCGGCAAGGCGTTCCTCAGTACCGAGATCGTCCGCTGGGTGACGAGCGAAGACCTCTCGGTCGACGTGTGCTCGCGCGGTGAGCTCGAGGTGGCACTGGCCGGTGGCGCCCAGCCCGCGCGCATCGGATTCCACGGCAACAACAAGACCGTGTCCGAGCTCGAGCGCGCGGTCGAGGTGGGCGTCGGGTCGATCATCGTCGACAGCCCCATCGAGATCGAACGTCTCGCGGCGATCACCGAGCGCCTCGGCGCGGTGCAGCGCGTGCTCGTGCGCGTGCGCACGGGCGTCCACGCCGAGACGCACGCGTTCCTCGCGACAGCCCACGAAGATCAGAAGTTCGGGTTCTCGATGACGGATGCGGCGACCGCCGTCGCCCGGATCCGCGAGGTGCCGGGGCTCGATTTCCTCGGGCTCCACGCCCACATCGGCTCGCAGATCTTCGACGCCTCGGGCTTCCGCGCGTCTGCCGCGCGTCTGGTCGAGCTGCACGCCGAACTCCTGGCCGGGGGTGAGATCCCGCTCCTCAACGTCGGCGGCGGTTTCGGCATCGCGTACACCTCCCACGACGACCCGCGCCCGCTCGAGGAGATCGCGTCGGGCATCGTCGACGCCGTCGCCGCCGAGTGCGCGGCGCGCAGCATCCCGATCCCCGACATCGCGTTCGAGCCCGGCCGCGTCATCGTCGGCCAGGCCGGCGTCACCCTCTACGAGGTGGGCACGGTCAAGCCCGTCCGCGTCGGAGACGACCTCGAGCGCGTATACGTGAGCGTCGACGGCGGCATGAGCGACAACGCCCGCCCGGCCCTCTACGGGGCGCAGTACAGCGCGCGGATCGCGTCGCGCACGACCGCCGCCGTGCCGGCGCTCAGCCGCGTCGTCGGCCACCACTGCGAGTCGGGCGACATCGTCGTCGACGCCGAGTACCTCCCCGGCGACATCGCCCCGGGCGACCTTCTCGCCGTCCCCGCCACGGGCGCCTACTGCTTCTCGCTGGCGAGCACCTACAACTACACCCCGCGGGCCGCGGTCGTCGCCGTGCGCGACGGCGAAGCCCGCGTCATCGTGCGTCGCGAGAGCGTCGCCGACCTCCTCTCCCGCGACGTCGGAGCTGTCGTGGCGACGGAGACCACCACCGAAGGGATCGCATGACCGATTACCGTCGCCTCCGAGTCGCGCTGCTGGGCGCGGGCTCCGTCGGCTCGCAAGTCGCCTCGCTGCTCCTCCGCCACGGCGCCGAGCTCGCCGACCGTGCCGGAGCCTCGCTCGAACTCGCCGGCATCGCCGTCCGCGACGTCGATGCGCCCCGCGACGTCGACCTGCCGCGCGAGCTGTTCACGACCGACGCGGAGCAGCTGATCGTCGGTGCGGACATCGTCATCGAACTGATGGGCGGCATCGACCCGGCACGCGAGTACGTGCTGCAGGCGATCAACTCCGGCGCCGACGTGGTGACGGCCAACAAGGCGCTCCTGGCGACCCACGGCCCCGAGATCTTCGACGCGGCCGACCAGGTGGGCGCGCAGGTCTACTACGAGGCCGCCGCCGCCGGTGCGATCCCCATCATCCGACCGCTCCGCGATTCTCTCGCCGGCGACCGCGTGCAGCGCATCATGGGCATCGTCAACGGAACGACGAACTACATCCTCGACCGCATGGACGCCGAGGGTGCGGACTTCGCCGACGTGCTCGCGCAGGCGCAGGCGCTCGGCTATGCCGAAGCCGACCCGACGGCCGACGTGGAGGGCTACGACGCGGCGCAGAAGGCCGCGATCCTCGCGAGCCTCGCGTTCCACACCGCCGTGCCGCTCGAAGCGGTGCACCGCGAGGGCATCACGAGCATCGACAGCTCGATGATCGACGCCGCTCGCCACGCCGGGTACGTCATCAAGCTCCTCGCCGTCTGCGAGCGCCTCGCGGCGTCCGACGGCGACGGCGAATCGATCTCGGTGCGGGTCTACCCCGCCCTCGTCGACCGCGCGCACCCGCTGGCAAGCGTCCACGGCGCCAACAACGCGGTCTTCGTCCAGGCGGAGGCCGCCGGCAACCTCATGTTCTACGGCGCGGGCGCCGGGGGAGTGCAGACCGCCTCGGCCGTTCTGGGCGACGTCGTCTCGGCCGCGCGCCGTCACGTCGCCGGTGGCGTCGGAGTCGCCGAGTCGACCCGCGCGAACCTGCCGGTCTCGCCGATCGGACGCGTCATCACGCGCTACCAGATCACGCTCGAGGTCGACGACCAGCCGGGCGTGCTCGCGACGATCGCCGGCATCCTCAACGAGGGGCGCGTCTCGATCGCGACCGTCGAGCAGACCGTCCTCGCCGCGGCGGTCACGCCCGCGGCGGAGGCCCAGACCGAAGACGCACCGAAGGCCCGCCTGGTCATCGGCACGCACAAGGCACGCGAGAAAGACCTCAGTGAGACCGTCGATCGGCTCGCCGCCACCGGCGTGGTCGACCGGGTCGTATCTGTACTGCGGGTAGAAGGAGACTGAGATGGCACACCTCTGGCGCGGAGTCCTCCGCGAATACGCCGACCGACTGGGCGTCACCGACGCCTCGACCGTCGTCACGCTCGGCGAGGGCGGCACGCCGCTGCTCCCCGCCCCCGCACTGTCGCGCCGCACCGGCGCCGACGTGTGGGTGAAGTTCGAGGGCATGAACCCGACCGGGTCGTTCAAGGACCGCGGCATGACGGTCGCGCTCTCCCGTGCCGTCGAGCACGGCGCGAAGGCGGTCATCTGCGCCTCGACCGGCAACACGTCGGCCTCGGCCGCCGCCTACGCCGCGCACGCCGGCATCACCGCGGCCGTGCTCGTGCCCGAGGGCAAGATCGCGATGGGCAAGCTCAGCCAGGCCGTCGCGCACGACGGCCGTCTGATCCAGGTGCGCGGCAACTTCGACGACTGCCTCGAGATCGCGCGCGAGCTCGCCGAGCACTACCCGGTGCACCTGGTGAACTCGGTCAACCCCGACCGTATCGAGGGCCAGAAGACGGCGGCGTACGAGGTCGTCGAGGTGCTCGGCGATGCTCCCGACTTCCACTTCATCCCGGTCGGCAACGCCGGCAACTACACCGCATACTCCCGCGGATACCGCGAGGAGGCCGACCGCGGGGTCGCCCACCGCGTGCCCCGCATGTTCGGCTTCCAGGCCGCCGGTTCCGCGCCGCTCGTCCGCGGCGAGGTCGTGAAGAACCCCGACACGATCGCCAGCGCGATCCGCATCGGCAACCCCGCATCGTGGGATCTCGCCCTGCAGGCGCGCGAGGCGACCGACGGCTACTTCGGAGCCATCGACGACGAGCGCATCCTCGCGGCGCAGAAGATCCTCTCGGGCGAGGTCGGCATCTTCGTCGAGCCCGCCTCCGCGATCAGCGTCGCCGGGCTCCTCGAGCGCGCCGAGGCCGGCGTCATCCCCGCGGGCTCCCGCGTGGTGCTCACGGTCACGGGCCACGGTCTGAAGGACCCCCAGTGGGCACTCCGTCAGCCCGACGGATCGCAGGTCGAGCCCACGGTCGTCGACGCCGCCACCTCGGAGGTCGCATCGGTGCTCGGGCTCGTCTCCGAGGCGTCGGCGTGACCCAGGCCGCCTGTCCGCTCGACGATGTCCCCATCGCGCCGGGATTGAGCAGCTCATTCCCGGCTGGATCGGGACATCGACGGGGAGGGGCGGGGGCATGAGCCGCTCGGTCGTCGTCCGGGTACCCGCGACGAGCGCCAACCTCGGACCGGGTTTCGACACGCTCGGGCTCGCCCTCAGCGTGTACGACGAGCTCGTCGTCACGCAGCTCGATACCGCAGCGGTCGAGATCGTCGTGTCCGGTGAGGGCGCAGCATCCGTGCCGCTGGACGCGTCGCACCTCGTCGTGCGGTCGATGGCGCACGCCTACGCCGCTGTCGGCCGAACCCTCCCGGGGGTGCGGCTCGAGGCGGTGAACGTCATCCCGCACGGGCGGGGCATGGGCTCGTCGGGGGCCGCGGTCGTCTCGGGGCTGCTCGCGGCGAAGGGGCTGCTGGCCGGCGAGGTGGAGCTCTCGGACGAGACGCTCCTGCGCCTGGCGACCGAGCTCGAGGGTCACCCCGACAACGTCGCCCCCGCGCTCTTCGGCGGTCTCACCATCGCGTGGATGGATGCTGCGTCGCCGCAGCACAAGCAGCTCATCGTGCATCGGGGCGTGTCGCCGCTGGTGCTCGTGCCCGAGTTCACGATGTCGACGAAGGTCGCCCGCAGCCTGCAGCCGGAGCACGTCTCGTACGAGGACGCCGTGTTCAACCTGTCACGCTCCGCGCTGCTCATCGCAGCCATGACGCAGAGCCCCGATCTGCTGCTGGCGGCGACCGAGGACCGGCTGCACCAGAACTACCGCGCACAGGCGATGCCGGAGACCGACAAGCTGGTGCGCGCACTGCGCGCGGCCGGCTTCGCCGCCGTCGTCTCGGGTGCCGGGCCCAGCGTGCTCGTGCTCGCCGACGGCCCCGGTCGACGCCTCGAAGCGGCGGACCTCGCCGCCTCGGTCGCCGACACCCCGTGGAACGCCCTCATGCTCGCCGTCGATGTCAAGGGTGGTACAGTGAGGGACAATGCCGGGGGTACCACGTATCCCACGTGAATCTGGCCCCGGTCGCAATTCTGCGAACTACCGCACGCACCCGCAACCCGAAATAGCGCCTCTGCGCTCGACGAACTGCGGTGAATGACGATGCCTGTCGTACCGGCGTCGAGTGCGGTCTGATCATCCGTCTACAAGGGAGCACTCGTGGAGTCCATCTCCGAGATCCGCACTGCCGACGCGCCGTCCGAAGAATCGAACGCCGCCGTCGACACCACCCCCGACGCCGCGGCATCCGCCGAGTCGTCGCCCGAGACCCCGGTCGCCGAGGCGCCGCCCGTGCCTGAGGCCGACGCCCAGGCCGTCGCCGACGCCGCGGCCGCCGAAGCTGCGTCGGCTGAGGCCGCGCCCGCCGAGGCCGCGCCCGTCGAGGCAGAGACGCCCGCCGAGACGAAGCCCGTCAAGGCGCCGCGCAAGCGCGCACCGCGCCGCGCGAAGAGCACCGACCCCAAGCCCGAGGAAGCCGCAGCCGCTGCGGAGCCGGCCGCCGAGGCCGCGCCGGAGCCGGCCGCCGAGGTCGAGCCCGTCGCCGAGGTCGCGCAGGCCGAGGCCGCGACCGCCGAGGCCGCAGCCGAAACGCCCGTCGAGGCGCCCGCAGCCGACGCTCCCGCCGAGGAGCCCGCCGCCGACGAGGCCGCCGACGCCGAGACCCCCGCGGAGGCCCCGACCGACGCGTCGGCGCCCGCCGAGGACGCGACGGCTGAGAGCGCGACTGCTGAGAGCGCGACTGCAGAGAACACCTCGTCGAACGCAGACAACTCCGAGAACGCCGAAGACTCCGCCCCGCGGGGTCGCGGCCGCAGCCGCAACCGCAACCGCAATCGCGGCAACGCCGCGAACGGCGAGGGCGGCGCCGCCGAGAACGGCGCATCCAACGGCGGCACCGCGCAGAGCAACGGACGCAACAACGGCAACGCGCGCGGCAACAACAACGCGCCCGAGAAGGCCGAACCGGCGCCCGCCGCCGAGACCGACAACGAGCAGTCGAACGGACGCAACCGCCAGCGCAACAAGCGTCGCGGCCCCCAGACCACGGGCGACGAGTTCGACACCGAGATCGGCGAGGATGACGTCCTCATCCCGATCGCCGGCATCCTCGACGTGCTGGACAACTACGCGTTCGTCCGCACCACCGGCTACCTCCCCGGCACCAGCGACGTCTACGTCTCGCTGGGTCAGGTCAAGAAGTACAACCTCCGCAAGGGCGACGCCGTCGTCGGCGCGATCAAGCAGCCCCGTGAGGGCGAGCAGTCGGGCCGTCAGAAGTACAACGCGCTGGTCAAGGTCGACGCGATCAACGGCCTGTCGGTCGAAGACGCGGCCACCCGCGTCGAGTTCGGCAACCTCACCCCGCTCTACCCGCAGGACCGCCTGCGTCTCGAGACGGCGCCCGAGAAGCTGACCCAGCGCATCATCGACCTCGTCGCGCCGATCGGCAAGGGCCAGCGCGGCCTCATCGTCGCGCCTCCCAAGGCCGGCAAGACGATCGTCCTGCAGCAGATCGCGAACGCGATCGCGACGAACAACCCCGAGGTCCACCTCATGGTCGTCCTCGTCGACGAGCGTCCCGAAGAGGTCACCGACATGCAGCGGACGGTCAAGGGCGAGGTCATCGCCTCGACGTTCGACCGCCCCGCCGAAGACCACACCACGGTCGCCGAGCTCGCCATCGAGCGCGCCAAGCGCCTCGTGGAGCTCGGTCGCGACGTCGTCGTCCTGCTCGACTCGATCACACGACTCGGTCGCGCCTACAACATCACCGCGCCGACCTCGGGCCGCGTGCTCACCGGCGGCGTCGATGCATCCGCCCTGTACCCGCCCAAGCGCTTCTTCGGCGCCGCGCGCAACATCGAGAACGGCGGATCGCTCACGATCCTCGCGACGGCCCTCGTCGAGACCGGTTCGAAGATGGACGACGTGATCTTCGAGGAGTTCAAGGGCACCGGCAACAGCGAGCTGCGCCTCAGCCGCCAGCTCGCCGACAAGCGCATCTTCCCGGCCGTCGACGTCAACGCGTCGAGCACCCGTCGCGAAGAGATGCTGCTGTCGGCCGACGAGGTCAAGATCACGTGGAAGCTGCGGCGCGCGCTCGCGGGTCTCGACCCGCAGCAGGCGCTCGAGGTCGTGCTCGGCAAGCTCAAGGAGACGCAGTCCAACGTCGAGTTCCTCGTGCAGATGCAGAAGTCGATGCCTGCCCCGACGCACGGCGGCAACGGCAGCCACGGGCACGACAACAGCATCCGCTGACCCTCGTGTCCGCTGAGCCTGTCGAAGCGTCGGGAATGCTCGAGTCCGTCCGCGGGCTGCTCGAAGAGCACAAAGCGGTCGAGCTCGAACTGAACGATCCCGCGGTGCACGCCGACGCGGGGCGGGCGAAGCGCGTCAACCGTCGTTACGCCGAGCTCAACCGCATCGTCCACGCCTACGAGGCGTGGACGCAGGCGGGCGACGATCTCGCTGCGGCGCGTGAGCTCGCGAAGGAGGACGCGGCGTTCGCCGAGGAGGTGCCCGCGCTCGACGAGCTCGCCGTCGCGACTCAGGAGCGACTCCGCCGCCTGCTGATCCCGCGCGATCCCGACGATGCTCGTGACGTGATCATGGAGATCAAGCAGGGCGAGGGGGGCGCGGAGAGCGCGTTGTTCGCGGCCGACCTGCTGCGGATGTACCTGCAGTACGCCGCCTCCCGCGGCTGGAAGACCGAGCTGCTCGAGCGCAACGAGTCCGACCTGGGCGGCTTCAAAGACGTGCAGGTCGCGATCAAGGGCTCCTCGAGCGACCCCGCGCAGGGAGTGTGGGCGAGCCTCAAGTACGAGGGCGGGGTGCACCGCGTGCAGCGGGTGCCCGCGACCGAGTCGCAGGGCCGTATCCACACCTCGACCACCGGCGTGCTCGTCTTCCCCGAGGTCGACGAGCCCGACGAGGTCGAGATCAACCCGAGCGACCTGAAGATCGACGTGTTCCGCTCGTCGGGTCCGGGCGGTCAGTCGGTCAACACGACCGACTCGGCTGTGCGCATCACGCACGTGCCGACCGGGATCGTCGTGTCGATGCAGAACGAGAAGAGCCAGCTGCAGAACCGCGAGGCCGGCATGCGCGTGCTGCGCGCCCGGCTCCTGGCGAAGCAGCAGGAGGAGCGCGACGCGATCGCCTCCGACGCGCGGAAGTCGCAGATCCGCGGCATGGACCGCTCCGAGCGCATCCGCACCTACAACTTCCCCGAGAACCGCATCGCCGACCACCGCACCGGCTACAAGGCCTACAACCTCGACCAGGTGATGGACGGCGCCCTCGGCCCGATCATCGAGTCGGCCATCTCCGCCGACGAGGAAGCCCAGCTGGCCGCTCTCGCCGGCGACGACTCCTGACCGCGAGACCCGATCCGCCCGGCGAGACCCGGCCAGGATGTCGCGGTCTCGCCGCGCCGTACGGGTTTCACGGTCGGCCCGTCATTCGTTCGGCGGGTGCGGGAGCGGTCCGCGCACGGCCTCCAGCTGGGCGGCCAGCGCGAGGATGGTGGCCTCGCCACCCGGTCGGCCGATCAGCTGCACCGAGACGGGGTGGCCCGAGGAGTCCCGGGTGAACGGAACCGTGACCGCCGGCAGGCCGGCGACGTTCACGAAGCTGCTGAACGGGGCGTACTCGACCTGACGCGCGAACGTGCGCTCCGGCCCGAGCCCGTCGTACCAGCCCACCCGCTGGGGCGGCAGGGCGAGCGCGGGCGTCAGCACGGCGTCGAACGGTGCGAACGCCTCGATCGTCTCGCGCTCGAACACCCGGGCGGCGCTCAGGGCGCCGAGGAGGTCGGATGCGGCGAGCCCGCGCCCCTGACGGACGAGCCAAGCCGTCAGCGGCTCGACGACGTCGAGATCGGCGTCGCTCAGGGGGATCCGCGCGGCGCTCGCCCGCCAGAGCACCCGGAAGAGCTCCGCGTAGCCCCGGGGCCTCCACCGTGCATCATCCGCCCCGTGCCCGAGGGCGGTCAGAGCCGATGCGGCCGCCTCGACCGCCGCCGAGGCGGCCTCGTCGACACGGATGTCTTCACTGTCGTCCCACGGCGAGATCGTCGTCACGCCGATGCGCAGCTGGTCGGGCGGGGTGGTCGCTGCCGCGAGGAACGGTCCGTCGCCCGGCGCGCGGGTGGCGTACCGGAACGGGGCGAGGCCGACCAGCGCGTCGAGCAGGAAGGCGGCGTCGGCGACGGTGCGGGCGATGGGCCCGGTCACGGCGAGGCCGTCGGGCGCGTCGAAGCCCGACCCGATCGGCAGCCGTCCGCGCGAGGGCTTGAGCCCCACCACGCCCACGGTCGCCGCCGGGATGCGGATCGACCCGCCGCCGTCTGAGGCGACCGCGAAGGGCAGCAGCCCCGCGGCGACGGCCACGGCGGCGCCGCCGCTCGAGCCCCCCGCGCCGTTCGCGGGGTTCCACGGGTCGCGGGCCGGCCTGCCGGTGCGCGGCTCGGTGTAGCCCGTGAGGCCGAACTCGCTCGTCGCGGTCTTCCCGAGGTTCACCGCTCCGGCGTCGTCGAGCGCTGCGGCGAGGGGATCGGATGCTGCGGGGACGAACTCCCGCCGCGCGAGCGAGCCGTAGCGCGTGGGCACGCCGGCGCGCGCGACGAGGTCCTTGTCGGCCAGCGGCACGCCGTGCAGCGGCCCCCGGACGGGGGAGCGGCCCACAGCATCCGCTCGCTCGAAGGCCGCGTGCGGCGTGACCTCGGCGAACGCTCCGAGAGCCGCATGGTGCTCGATACGGGCCAGGTAGTGGGCCGCCGCCGCCGTCGGGGTGATGTCGCCGCGACGCAGGGCGCCGGCCAGTTCGACGGCGGTCAGCTCGTGCAGCTCGGTCACTCTCCGAGCGTAGGCCCGCGATAGGGGAACGCGGCTAGATCGAGTACTCGGGTGCGGTCAGCAGTGCGCGGGTGTCCTCGCCCGTGCGTCGGGCTCGTGCCCTCGCGGGGACGCCGACGAGCACGCTGTCCTCGGCCGCGTCGCGGGTGACCACGGCGTTCGCGCCGACCGCGGTGCGCGCACCGATCGTGATCGGCCCGAGGATCTTCGCCCCGGCGCCGACGGCGACGCCGTCGCCGATGGTCGGGTGCCTCTTGCCGCCCTCGCGCTGCCGGCCGCCGAGCGTGACCCCGTGGTAGAGCAGCACGTCGTCGCCGACCTCCGCGGTCTCGCCGATCACGACGCCCATTCCGTGATCGATGAAGAACCGTCGTCCGATCACCGCACCGGGGTGGATCTCGATGCCGGTCACCCAGCGGGTGACCTGCGATCCCAGACGAGCGGGGAAGCGCCAGCCGGCGCGCCACAGGCGGTGCCAGACGCGGTGCGCCCAGATCGCGTGCAGACCCGGGTAGAGCAGCGCGATCTCCAGCGTCCCGCGCGCGGCGGGATCCCGGAGCTTCGCGGCCGCGAGGTCTTCGCGGATGCGGCTGCCGAACGCCACGCTCAGTCCTCGCGCAGGTTCTCGTACAGCGCCGTGGAGAGGTATCGCTCGCCGAACGAGGGGATGATCACGACGATGTTCTTGCCGGCGGCCTCGGGGCGCTTGGCGATCTCCAGAGCTGCCCAGATGGCCGCGCCGCTGGACATGCCGACGAGGATGCCGTCCTTCGTGGCGGTGTCGCGGGCCAGTCGGATGGCATCGTCGAACTCGACGTCGATGACCTCGTCGATGAGGTCGCGGTCGAGGATCGCCGGCACGAAGTTCGGCCCGATTCCCTGGATCTTGTGGGGTCCGGGGTGACCCTTCGTGAGGATGGGGGAGTCCGACGGCTCGACGGCGACGATCTTCACGCCCGGCACGCGCTCCTTCAGCACCTGTCCGACACCGGTGATGGTGCCGCCCGTTCCGATGCCGGCGACGAAGTAGTCGACCTTGCCGTCGGTGTCGCGAAGGATCTCCTCGGCGGTGGTCTTCCGGTGGATCTCGGGGTTCGCCTCGTTCTCGAACTGCCGCGCCCACACCGCGCCGGGGGTCTCGGCCACGATGCGCTTGGCCTCGTCGACGGCGTACGACATGCCCTTGGTCGGGTCGGTGAGCACGAGCTCGGCGCCGAACGCCTTCAGCAGCAGACGCCGCTCCTTCGACATCGAGGCCGGCATCGTGAGGATCACCCGGTAGCCGCGGGCGGCACCCACCATCGCCAAAGCGATGCCGGTGTTGCCGCTCGTGGACTCCACGATCGTTCCGCCGGGCTTGAGCTCGCCGGACGCCTCCGCGGCGTCCACGATCGCGATG
The DNA here is from genome assembly GCF_008017415.1 of Microbacterium hatanonis. Lineage (NCBI taxonomy): Bacteria > Bacillati > Actinomycetota > Actinomycetes > Micrococcales > Microbacteriaceae > Microbacterium > Microbacterium hatanonis. The sequence continues at coordinate 675,813 of NZ_VRSV01000001.1, forward strand.
CCGAGGCGGTCCTTGACGCTTCCTGCCGGGTTGTAGAACTCGAGCTTGGCGAGGATGGTCGCCTCGACCCGCTCGGCGACGCGATTCAGCCGCACCAGCGGGGTCTCGCCGAACGCGGAGGTGATGTCGGGATGGATGCCGGGCATGGCTCGCCTTTCGCCGTCGATACGCGGATATCGCCAGCCTAGGCGAGCCCGATGCGCGCGGGCGCAATGTGACCGCACCGGCCGGAGCGTTTAGGCTGGGCCCGCCATGCCCGAGCCCGTCCCCCCGCTCGCGTCGTCCGTCGACGTGCCCCTCGCCGACCTCGTGCGCTCCGCCGGGGCGCGACTGGGCCGTGCGGGCGTGACCGATCCCGCGGTCGACGCCGAGCTTCTCGCCGCCCACGTCCTCGGCACCAGTCGCGGCGCCGTACAGGGCGCGGCGATCCGGGGCGACAGCATCACGGCGGCCCTCGCGTCGCAGTTCGATGCGCTCGTGGAGCGGCGCTGCGCCCGTGTGCCGCTGCAGCACCTCACCGGGGTCGCACCGTTCCGTCACCTCGAGCTCGCGGTCGGTCCCGGGGTGTTCGTGCCCCGGCCCGAGACCGAGATGGTCGCCCAGCTCGCGATCGACGCGCTGCGCGCCGCAGCATCCGCCTCCCCGATCGCGGTCGACCTCGGGACCGGCAGCGGCGCCATCGCGCTGTCGCTCGCGACGGAGGTGCCGCACGCCCGGGTGTTCGCGGCCGAGAACTCCGTCGACGCCTTCGTGTGGACGAAGGAGAACGCCGCACGCATCGGCGCCGACAACCTGCGGCTCGCCTTCATCGACCTCGAGCACGCGTTCGAGGACCTCGACGGCACGGTATCGGTGGTCGTGTCGAATCCGCCGTATGTGCCGGATGCGGCGATCCCGCGCGATCCGGAGGTGCGTCACTACGACCCGCCCGCCGCCCTGTACGGAGGCGAGGACGGTCTCGACGTCGTCCGCACCCTCAGCCACGTGGGGCTGCGCCTGGCCCACCCCGGCGGGCTCATCGTCATCGAGCACGGCGAGTGGCAGGGCGAGGCCATTCGCGCGATCCTCGCGGCCGACGGCTGGCAGGCCACGGCCACCCACCCCGACCTGACGATGCGCGATCGGGCGACGACGGCACTGCGACCCGCGTAGACCTCACGGTCGGCGCGGCTCGGCCCCGTAGACTGTGCGGCGACATGTCACCCGTTTATGACAGCCGTGACGAGGCACAACTTCTCTCCGGCATGCGCCACGCCCGTCAGGCCATCGGCCGCGGCGAGCTCGTCGTGCTGCCCACCGACACCGTGTACGGCATCGCCGCCAACGCGTTCGACGCCGGCGCCGTCACTCGTCTGCTCCAGGCGAAGGGTCGTGGCCGCGAGCAGCCGCCACCCGTGCTGGTCGCCGGCGTCAGCACGCTGCGCGCGCTCGTCGCCGAGATCCCCGAGCCGGTCGAGCGCCTCGTCGAGGAGTTCTGGCCCGGCGGTCTGACGATCATCCTCCCCGCCCAGCCCTCGCTGTCGTGGGACCTCGGCGACACTCGCGGCACTGTGGCGGTGCGCATGCCCGCCCACAACCTCACCCTCGAGCTCCTCGAGGAGTGCGGACCGCTCGCCGTCTCGAGCGCCAACCTCACCGGGCGCCCCGCCGCGACGACCATCGACGAGGCCCGCGACATGCTCGAGACCTCGGTCGAGGTCTACATCGACGCCGGTCCCTCCGAGACGGGGATCGCCTCGACCATCGTCGACGCCACGAGCCTCGTGGGCGGCAGCGAGCCTCTCGTGCGGGTGCTGCGCGAGGGCGCGGTCGACCGCGAGCGCCTGCGCGCCGTGCTCGGAGACCTGCTCGAGCCCGACCCCCCGCTTTCCGGCGCGGTCGCGCTCGACGAGACCGGGTCGGAGGGCGCAGAGCGCCGAGAGGTCGCAGCCGACGACGAGCCGGATGCTGCGGCCGGCGGCTCGGCGTGACGCAGTACCTCCTGATCGCGCTGTTCACCGCGATCGTGACGTTCGTCCTCTCGATCGCCGTCTGGCGCATCGGACTGCGTTACAAGCTCTACCCCGCGATCCGCGATCGCGACGTCCACAAGGCGCCGACTCCGCGGCTCGGCGGCATCGCGATGTTCCTGGGCGTGGTGGCCGCATTCGCGCTGTCGAGCCAGCATCCGTTCTTCTCGGTCTTCTGGGCCGACCCCTGGCCCGTCCTCTGGCTCCTGTTCGCGACCCTTCTCATCGTGCTCATCGGCGTCGCCGACGACCTGTGGGACCTCGACTGGATGATCAAGCTCGGCGCGCAGTTCCTCGCCGCCGGCATCATCGCCTGGTTCGGGCAGCTGCAGATCCTGTCGCTGCCGATCGGCGGGCTCTCGATCGGATCGAGCTGGGTCAGCTTCGGTCTGAGCATCTTCGCGATCGTGATCGTCATGAATGCGGTGAACTTCATCGATGGTCTCGACGGTCTCGTCGCCGGTGTCTGCCTCATCGCCAACGGCGTGTTCTTCGCCTACACGTACATGCTGGTGCGCGACACGGGCAACACCACCTACTTCAACCTCGCGTCGTTCATCGCCGCCGTGCTCGTCGGCGCCTGCCTCGGCTTCCTGCCGTTGAACTGGGGTCCGGCGAAGCTGTTCATGGGCGATTCCGGTGCGCTCATGCTCGGACTCCTGATGGCGAGCGCCGCGATCGCCATCACCGGACAGCTCGATCCCGCGGTGCTCGACCCCGAGCAGCTCGGGCGCTCGCAGCTGCTGGGTGCGTTCATCCCGATCCTCCTGCCGATCGTCGTGGTCATCCTCCCGCTGCTCGACTTCGGGCTCGCGGTGATCCGGCGCCTGCGCGCCGGCAAGTCGCCATTCTCGCCCGACCGCAAGCACCTCCACCACCGCATGCTCGACATGGGCCACAGCGACCGCGAAGCCGTGCTCATCTTCTACTCGTGGACCGCGGTGGTCAGCATCGCCGTGCTCCTGATGTACGTCGGCACGCAGATGAGCTGGCCGGGCGACTACTTCATCGGCATCGTCTTCGGCGCCGTCGGCGTCATCGCCTGTCTCGTCGTCACCCTGATCCCCACGCGCCGCACGTCGCGCCGCCGCCCCCTCGAGGAGCCCGCATGAGTCCCAACCCCGTCTCCAGCACGCCCGTCCTGCGCACCGCGCTCCGTTGGGGGCTGCTGGTCGGCCTCGGAGTGGTCGTGCTCGCCGCCGTCGTCGGCGTGGCCGTCGGGGGAGCGGACGGCCTGTGGAGCGGCGTGATCGGAGCGCTCGTCGGCGTCCTCTTCCCGGCGCTGACGGCGGTCAGCATCCTCGTGGGCAACCACTGGTTCGGCACGCCCAACTACCTGCAGATCTTCTTCGGCGTCGTGATGGGCGGGTGGATCCTCAAATTCGTGCTGGTGATCGTCGCCCTCCTGCTGCTGATGCGGGTGGAGTGGCTCGTCACACCCGTCTTCTACGGGGCGCTCGTCGCTGCGGCGGTGGCGTCGCTGGTCGTGGATCTCGTCGTCCTGTCGCGGATGAGGCTCCCCGGGGTGTCGGACACGACCCTTCCGCAGACCAACCCGGAGGATTGACCGACCCATTTCCGTCCCAGTGGCGGGCCGGAGCCCGGACGTTTGATAGGCTGGGGTCACACTTTACGGCTGGTGTGCAGCGGCGACGCTGAGGCCCCGTGAAAGATTCTTCTCACACTTACCGAGCTGGTTCAGGCTGGCACGAGAAGCTGGAGCCAATCCGTTGACTCAAGCGACGATGATCGCCATGGCGGCCGACAACGAGTTCCACCCGCCCTCCATCAGCGACTTCTTCCCCCCGGCGCTGCTGTTCGAAGGCACGCCCTTCGCCTTCACGCGCATCACGATGGTGCAGCTCATCGCGACCGCGCTGGTGGTGCTGTTCCTCATCTGGGGCACGCGCCGCATGGCGGTCGTGCCCGGGCGTTTCCAGAGCATCGTCGAGCTGGCCTTCGGGTTCGTTCGCGAGCAGGTCGCCTTCCAGGTGCTCGGCGAGAAGGACGGCCGGCGGTTCCTGCCGCTGCTGACCGCGATGTTCTTCGCGATCGCCTTCATGAACCTCACCAGCGTCATACCGTTCCTCAACATCCCGGGCACGTCGGTGGCCGGAGCGCCCCTCGTCTTCGCGCTGACGGCGTACGTCGCCTTCATCTACGCGGGTATCCGCAAGCACGGCGTCGGACGCTTCGTGAAGAACTCGCTCGTTCCGAGCGGTGTGCCGGTCTACCTCATCCCGATCATCGCGGTCGTCGAGCTGATCTCCACCTTCATCGCCCGACCGGTGTCGCTGTTCCTCCGACTCCTGCTGAACATGATCGTCGGGCACCTCATGCTGGTGCTGTTCTTCGCGGCGACCCAGTTCTTCCTCTTCAGCGCCAGCTGGCTGACGCCGCTGGCCGCCGGAACCCTGGCCCTCGGCTTCGGGTTCACCCTCTTCGAAATCTTCGTCGGCCTCCTCCAGGCCTACGTCTTCACGATCCTCACCGCGGTGTACATCCAGCTCGCGGTCGCGGAAGAGCACTGACGAACAGCTGACCGGCTGTTCGCCCAACGAAAGGAAAACACCAGTGGACGCTACGACGGTTCTCGCGCAGATCACGGGAAACATCGCGACCGTGGGTTACGGCCTCGCGGCCATCGGTCCGGCCATCGGCCTGGGCATCATGATCGGCAAGACGATCGAGTCGACCGCTCGCCAGCCCGAGCTCGCCGGCCGCCTGCAGACCACGATGTTCATCGGTGTCGCATTCATCGAGATCCTCGCGCTGATCGGCATCGCGACGCCGTTCATCTTCGCCGCGGTCTGATCTCCCTCTCCGCGACTCACGAATAAGGAGGCAGGATGCTGAACGCTCTTGTCACACTCGCTGCCGAAGAGGGGGCAGGAAGCGGTAACCCGCTTCTGCCCGCTTACTACGACATCGTCTGGTCGGCTGTCTGCTTCATCATCATCGTGCTCGTCGTCGTCTTCTACGCGCTCCCGCGCGTGACGAAGGTGCTCGACAAGCGCAGTGCTGCGATCGAGGGCAACATCGCCAAGGCCGACGAGGCACAGCGTCAGGCCGAGGCCGCCCTCGAGGAGTACACGGCCCAGCTCGCAGAAGCGCGCAAGGAAGCCGGTGAGATCCGCGAGGCCGCCCGTGAGGACGGCAAGAAGATCGTCGCCGAAGCGCGCGACACCGCCACCACGGAAGCCGCACGCGTCACCGCGGCCGCGCACACGCAGATCGAGGCGGAGCGCCAGAGCGCTCTCGTGTCGCTGCGCAGCGAGGTCGGAACGCTTGCGATCGACCTGGCCGGCAACGTCATCGGCGAAGCACTCACCGACGACCAGAAGGCGCAGTCGGTCGTCGACCGCTTCCTGGCCGACCTCGAGAAGTCCGAACTGCAGAAGTCCGCAGGCGCCTCCCAGGGCCCGGTGTCCTGATGGGCAGTGCCACCACGCTCGCCCTGTCGTCGACGGCGGCATCGCTCGACGCGACGACCGGGGTCGACCTCGGCGTCGCGGGCGACCTGTTCGCCGCGGCGCGCGCGGTCGGCGGCTCGCCGCAGCTGAGCAGCGCACTGTCCGACTCCGCCGCGCCGGCGACCGCCCGTACGAAGGTCGTCACCGACGTCTTCGGAGCGGTGCTCTCGCCGGTCTCGGTCGAGTTGCTCACTGCGGTGGTGGCACAGCGCTGGTCGCGCACGGCCGATCTCGTCGAAGCGATCGAGGAGCTCGCGGTACGTTCTGCCGCGATCGCCGAGCCCGAAGCCGACGTCGAGGGAGACCTGTTCCGGTTCTCGCGCACCGTGGCCGAGAACGGCGACCTCGAGCTCGCGCTCGGCAGTCGCATGGGCGATGAGTCGGCCAAGGGCGCTCTCGTGACCCGTCTGCTCGACGGCCGTGCCGCCGCATCCTCCACGCTCATCGCCTCGTCGCTCGTGCAGCAGCCGCGCGATCGTCGCGTGCGCGTGCTCCTGCAGTGGGCGATGCGTCTCGTCGCCGACCAGCGCGGGAGCACCGTCGCCACGGTCGTCTCGGCAGCACCGCTCAGCGATGCGCAGGTCGAACGTCTCCGCGCCGCGCTCTCCGCGCGGTACGGCACCGAGATCTCGGTGAACACGCGGATCGACCCCCACGTGGTGGGCGGGCTGCGCGTGCAGATCGCCGACGACGTCATCGACGCAAGCATCTCCACCCGACTCGCCGATCTGCGGCAGCGGCTCGCAGGTTAGAAGACGTACCGTCCGATTCGGGCGGGGATCTGGGGGCTGCGGCCCCACAAACGAAGGAAGACCATGGCAGAACTGTCCATCAGCCCCGACGTCATCCGTGACGCGCTGAAAGACTTCGTCGCCGCATACGAGCCCACCGGGGCGGCGGCGACCGAGGTCGGCACCGTCGTCGACGCGGCCGACGGCATCGCCCACGTCGAGGGTCTCCCCGGCGTGATGGCGAACGAGCTCGTCACGTTCGAAGACGGCACTCTCGGGCTCGCTCAGAACCTCGACGAGCACGAGATCGGTGTCGTCGTCCTCGGCGAGTTCTCCGGCGTCGAAGCCGGCCAGCCCGTCACCCGCACCGGCGAGGTGCTCTCCGCACCCGTCGGCGACAACTTCCTCGGCCGCGTGGTCGACCCGCTCGGCAACCCCATCGACGGTCTCGGCGAGATCATCCCCGAGGGTCGCCGCGCGCTCGAGCTGCAGGCACCCGGCGTCATGCAGCGCAAGAGCGTCCACGAGCCGATGCAGACCGGTATCAAGGCCATCGACGCGATGATCCCCGTCGGCCGCGGCCAGCGTCAGCTGATCATCGGCGACCGCCAGACCGGCAAGACGGCGATCGCGATCGACACGATCATCAACCAGAAGGCCAACTGGGAGTCGGGCGACGTCAACAAGCAGGTCCGCTGCATCTACGTCGCCATCGGCCAGAAGGGCTCGACGATCGCCTCCGTCAAGGGTGCGCTCGAAGACGCCGGCGCGATGGACTACACCACCATCGTCGCCGCCCCCGCGTCCGACCCCGCCGGCTTCAAGTACCTGGCCCCCTACACCGGTTCGGCCATCGGCCAGCACTGGATGTACGGCGGCAAGCACGTCCTGATCATCTTCGACGACCTGTCGAAGCAGGCCGAGGCCTACCGCGCCGTGTCGCTGCTGCTGCGTCGTCCGCCGGGCCGCGAGGCATACCCCGGCGACGTCTTCTACCTCCACTCCCGTCTGCTGGAGCGTTGCGCGAAGCTGTCCGACGAGCTCGGCGCGGGCTCGATGACGGGTCTGCCCATCATCGAGACCAAGGCGAACGACGTCTCGGCCTACATCCCGACGAACGTGATCTCCATCACCGACGGACAGATCTTCCTCCAGTCCGACCTCTTCAACGCCAACCAGCGCCCCGCGGTCGACGTCGGCATCTCGGTGTCGCGCGTCGGCGGTGACGCCCAGGTCAAGTCGATCAAGAAGGTCTCCGGAACGCTCAAGCTCGAGCTCGCCCAGTACCGCTCCCTGCAGGCGTTCGCGATGTTCGCGAGCGACCTCGACGCCGCATCCCGTCGTCAGCTTTCCCGCGGTGCGCGCCTGACCGAGCTGCTCAAGCAGCCGCAGTACTCGCCGTACCCGGTGGAGGAGCAGGTCGTCTCGATCTGGGCCGGAACCAACGGGAAGCTCGACTCGATCGAGGTCTCCGACGTGCTGCGCTTCGAGCGCGAGCTGCTCGACTACCTCCGTCGCAACACGACGATCCTCGACACCCTCCGCGACAAGAACGTGCTGAGCGACGAGATCGTCGACGAGCTGGGCAAGAAGACCGACGAGTTCCTCCTCGAGTTCCGCGCGGGCGACGGTCAGTCGATCGGCGCTCCCGGCAGCGAGTCGACCGAGTCGGCCGAGGCGGAAGACATCAACCAGGAGAAGATCGTCAAGGGTCGCCGCTAAAGCGGCACGGAGACGCAATCATGGGCGCACAACTCAGGGTCTACAAGCAGAAGATCAACTCTGCCCAGACGACCAAGAAGATCACCAAGGCGATGGAGCTCATCGCGGCTTCGCGCATTCAGAAGGCGATGGCGCGTGTGCGTGCGGCGTCGCCGTTCGCGCGAGCCGTGACGCGTGCCGTCTCGGCTGTCGCGACGCACTCGACGGTCGACCACCCGCTGACCACCGAGCGCGCGGAGATCCGCCGCTCGGCGGTCGTGATCTTCGCCTCCGACCGCGGTCTCGCCGGCGCATTCAACTCGCAGATCCTCCGCGAGGGTCTCGAGTTGTCGACGCTCCTCCGCTCGCAGGGCAAGGACGTGGCGTACTACCTCATCGGCCGTAAGGCCGTCGGGTACTTCCAGTTCCGCCGCATGGCCAGCGAGGCCGAGTGGACCGGCGACACGGATGCTCCGCACTTCCGCACCGCGGAGGAGATCTCCGCGACGCTGATCGACGCCTACGAGCGCGGCGGCGACAACGGTGGGGTGGATGAGATCCACCTGGTCTCCAACCGCTTCGTCAGCATGATGACGCAGTCGCCGGAGTCCGTCCGACTGCTGCCGCTCGAGGTGGTGGAGGGCGACGACCGGGCCTCCGACCGCGAGCTGTACCCGCTGTACGACTTCGAGCCCGACCCCGAGACGGTGCTCGACGCGCTGCTGCCGGTCTACATCCAGAGCCGGGTCTTCAACGCCCTGCTGCAGTCGTCGGCCGCGAAGCACGCCGCGACGCAGAAGGCGATGAAGTCGGCCAGCGACAACGCCGACAAGCTCATCACCGACTACACCCGCCTGCGCAACAACGCGCGCCAGGCCGAGATCACGCAGCAGATCGCCGAGATCGTCGGCGGCGCCGACGCCCTGGCGTCGGGCAAATAGTCCTCACAAGGAGAGAAGAAACCATGAGCCTCACCGCCGAGAAGGCCGAGACCACGGTCGTCGGGCGCGTCGCGCGCGTCACCGGCCCGGTCGTCGACATCGAGTTCCCCCACGATGCGCTCCCCGACATCTACAACGCGCTGAAGACCACCATCACGATCGACGGCGAGTCGACCGAGATCACGCTCGAGGTCGCGCAGCACCTCGGCGACGACCTGGTGCGCGCCATCGCCCTGAAGCCGACCGACGGTCTTGTCCGCGGCCAGGAAGTGCGCGACACCGGAGGCCCCATCACGGTGCCTGTTGGTGACGTTACCAAGGGCAAGGTCTTCAACGTGACCGGCGACGTGCTCAACGGCGCACCCGGCGAGACCGTCGAGGTCACCGAGCGCTGGGGCATCCACCGCAAGGCGCCGAACTTCGACCAGCTCGAGTCGAAGACGCAGATGTTCGAGACCGGCATCAAGGTCATCGACCTCCTGACGCCGTACGTGCTCGGTGGAAAGATCGGCCTCTTCGGCGGCGCCGGTGTCGGCAAGACCGTGCTCATCCAGGAGATGATCCAGCGCGTCGCGCAGGACCACGGCGGCGTGTCGGTGTTCGCCGGTGTCGGCGAGCGCACTCGCGAGGGCAACGACCTCATCCACGAGATGGAAGAGGCGGGCGTCTTCGAGAAGACCGCCCTCGTGTTCGGCCAGATGGACGAGCCGCCGGGAACGCGTCTGCGCGTCGCCCTGTCGGCCCTCACCATGGCCGAGTACTTCCGCGACGTGCAGAAGCAGGACGTGCTGTTGTTCATCGACAACATCTTCCGCTTCACCCAGGCCGGTTCCGAGGTCTCCACGCTGCTGGGGCGCATGCCCTCCGCGGTGGGATACCAGCCGAACCTCGCCGACGAGATGGGTGTGCTCCAGGAGCGCATCACCTCGACCCGTGGTCACTCGATCACGTCGCTCCAGGCGATCTACGTGCCTGCCGACGACTACACCGACCCGGCTCCGGCGACCACGTTCGCGCACCTCGACGCCACGACCGAGCTCTCGCGCGAGATCGCGTCGAAGGGTCTGTACCCGGCCGTCGACCCGCTGACGTCGACGAGCCGCATCCTCGACCCCCGGTACATCGGAGACGACCACTACCGCGTCGCCACCAACGTGAAGCAGATCCTGCAGAAGAACAAGGAACTGCAGGAGATCATCGCGATCCTCGGTGTCGACGAGCTCTCCGAAGAGGACAAGATCGTCGTGTCGCGTGCACGCCGCATCCAGCAGTTCCTCTCGCAGAACACCTACATGGCGAAGAAGTTCACCGGTGTCGAGGGTTCGACGGTCCCGATCAAGGAGACCATCGAGTCGTTCGACGCGATCGTGAAGGGCGACTTCGACCACGTGGCCGAGCAGGCCTTCTTCAACGTCGGCGGCATCGGCGACGTCGAGGCCAAGTGGGCGCAGATCCAGAAGGAGAACGGCTGACATGCCGCTGAAGGTGAGCCTGGTCTCGGCCGAGGCCGAGCTCTGGACCGGTGAGGCGACGCTCGTCGTCGCCAAGACGGTCGAGGGCGAGATCGGTTTCATGTCGGGGCACGAGCCCGTGCTGGCGATCCTCGCCGAAGGCCAGGTGCGCATCACTCGTCCTGACGGTTCGAAGATCCTCGCTCGCGCGGAGGACGGCTTCCTGTCGATGGAGAACGACGAGCTCACCATCGTCGCCGGGAACGCCGCACTGATCTCCTGACCCGGATCCCTTCGACGTCGGCCGGTCCTTCGGGGCCGGCCGTCGTCGTTTCCGCAGCAGAAAGAGGCGCCGGATGCTGATCCTCCTCCCGCCGTCCGAGACGAAGCATCCGGGTGGCAGCGGTCGCCCGCTGGATCTTGACTCTCTCGCCCTGCCCGAACTGACGGCGGCACGTGAGACGGTCGTGAGCGCCCTCGTCGACCTGTCGTCGGACGAGGACACGGCGGCACGCACCCTCAAACTCAGCGCACGACAGCGCCCTGAGATCGCCGCGAACGCGGCGATCCGGGTCGCACCGACGATGGCCGCCGTGGACCGCTATACGGGGGTGCTCTACGACGCGCTCGGGGCGCAGACCCTCGAGGCTCCGGCCCGTCGGTGGCTGGGCGCGCACACGCTCATCCAGTCCGCGCCGTTCGGACCGATCGGCGCCCTCGACCGCATCCCGGCGTATCGGCTGGCGGCGGGCACGACGCTCCCCGGGCTGCCGCCGCTGCGGCGGATATGGGCCGCGGCGGTCCAGGACGCCCTCTCCCAGACCGGCGCGGGGTTCATCCTGGATCTGCGTTCCGAGGCGTATGCCGCGCTCGGTCCGGTGCCCGACGCCGTGAGGTCGACCTACGTCCGGGTGGTCACGGAGGGGGAGAGCGGTGTCAGCCGGGCGCTGAACCATTTCAACAAGCACGCCAAGGGTGCTCTCGTGCGCGATCTCGCCGTCACGCGGCCCCGCGTATCGAGCGTGACGTCGCTCATGACGTGGGCGGATGCGGCCGGCTGGCGGCTTCGCGACGGGGCCGCCGGGGAGACGGAGCTGATCGTCTGACGCGCGCCACGCCGCGGCGGGACGGCAATTGCTGACAGGAAACACTCAGGATCGCTAGCATGTGTCCGCGGGGCAGTCGCTCCGCGGCGTGCAACCACGCCATACGTCTTCGCGAGAGGCACCCCCATGTACTCCGAGTATTCGGATTCAGGCGCCGCCTACCTGGCGCTCCTGCTGATCCTGATCCCGATCATCCTCATCTTCAGCCTCATCTTCTACGTGATCGGCGCCTTCTTCCTGATGAAGGTCTTCGACAAAGCCGGCGTGCAGGGCAAATGGCGCGCATGGGTCCCCGTCTACAACACGATGGTGCTCGGCAAGCTCGGTGACCTCTCGCCGTGGGTCGTTCTCGGCGCGGTCGTGGCCACGGGTGTGCTCGGCCAGATCCCCGTCATCGGTTGGATCTTCAGCATCGTGGCCATCGTGGTCGTCGTCATGTACTCCTGGCGGGTCGGTCTGAAGCTCGGCAAGGACTGGTACTACCTGCTTCTCTTCCTCATCCCGGGGATCGGCGCCCTGATCTGGCTGGGCATCCTCGCGTTCGGTTCGTCGCGCTGGAACCCGAACATCCCCCCGTCGCCGTGGGCCAACACGTTCCTCGCCGACAAGACGGTCTGGCAGGGCATCCCCGTTCAGCCGGGGGCTGCCGCAGGCCCCGCCGGTTACGCCGGCTCCGGTCCCGCCGCGCCGGGTTCCTACCCGCCGCCGCCCGCCGGCTACACCCCGCCGGCCCCGGGCGGGTCGACCCCGCCGCCGCCCGCCCCGGACGGTCCGGCGGCACCGGGCGGCCCGGGAGAGCCGCCGACGGCGCCCGACGCCCCGCGCTCCTGAAGGAACGGACGGAACCCCTCGCCTGCGGCGGGGGGTTCCGTCCGTTCAGCGATTAGCGTGGAGGCATGTCCTCCTCCCTTCCGCAGCGCCGCGTGGGCGCATCCGGCCTGCTCGTCTCGGCAGTCGGCCTCGGCTGCAACAACTTCGGCCGCAAGGGCACGCGCACCGAGACGCTCGAGGGGACGCGCGCGGTACTCGAGACGGCCATCGAGTCCGGCGTCACCTTCCTCGATACGGCCGACATCTACGGCAAGCAGTTCGGGGTGTCCGAGACGCTCATGGGTGAAGCGCTCGAGGGACGCCGCGACGAGGTGGTCCTTGCGACGAAGTTCGGTCACTCGGACTTCGCCCCCGAGGTTCCGGGCGGCGCCAAGGCCTCCCGCACCGCCGTTCGGCGCAGCGTCGAAGCATCCCTCCGTCGGCTCCGAACCGAGTGGATCGACCTCTACCAGGTGCACACCCCCGATCCGCACACACCCATCGACGAGACGCTCGACGTGCTGACCGACCTCGTCCGGGAGGGGAAGGTGCGCTACGTCGGACACTCGAACTTCACGGGCTGGCAGATCGCCGAGGCGGAGCTCCGGGCCGCCCGCGGCGTCCATTTCGTCTCCGCTCAGAACCAGTACAGCCTGCTCGTGCGGGCCGCCGAGCGCGACGTGCTTCCGGCGGTGGAGCATTTCGGCCTCGGGTTCTTCCCGTTCTTCCCGCTCCACAACGGTCTGCTCACCGGCAAGTTCACGCGCGAGGGCGGGCCGGAGTCCAGCCGCATCATGACGACGCGTGCGCACCTGTGGCGCGACGCCCCGTGGGACGCCCTCGACGCATACCGCGCGTTCTGCGAGGAGCGAGGGATCACCATGCTGGAGGCGACGTTCGGCTGGTTCCTCGCCCGCCCGTCGGTCTCGAGCGTCATCGCCGGAGCGACGAGTCCGGAGCAGGTGAGGGCGAACGCCGCGGCCGCGACCGCGTGGCAGCCGTCCGTCGACGAGGTCGCCGCCATCGACGCGCTCTTCCCGCTGATCGCGGACCCGGCGGCAGGATGATCGGCGACCGGGCCGGATTCGACGGGGCCGGCGTCCGAGGCGGCCGTCGGCCCGTCCACTACACTGAACGAGCGCCGAACGCGAGGTTCGGCGCCGCAGTCGACCGACCGAAGGATGTTGCGTGCCCGAGGTGACGACCCGCACTCGAACCGTGTCCCTACCCGGCGGCGAGGTCGTCCTCTCCTGGGCGGAGGTCACGGATACCGGGCGCCGCCGGGAGGCGAACCAGGACGCCGTCCTCGCCAGCTACCCTCTCTACGTCGTCGCCGACGGAATGGGCGGCCACATCGGTGGAGAGATCGCCAGCGCCAGCACGATCGATCGCCTGCGCGGAGTCGTCGAGGCGGGCGGGGTCTCGCCGAAGACGATCGAGAAGGCCATCGGCCGCGCGGTCAAAGACATCATCTCCCACCCCGAGACGACCGACGACGGGACCGGTACGACCCTCACCGGAGTGTTCCTCGACGCCACGGAGAACCCGCCGCACTGGGTCACCCTGAACATCGGCGACTCCCGCGTCTATCTGCTCCGCGACGGCGAGATCACCCAGGTCACCACCGACCACTCCGTCGTCCAGGAGCTCATGGCTTCCGGGCGGCTGAGCCCGGAGGAGGCGGAGAACCACCCGTACGGCAACGTCATCACCCGCGCGGTGGGGCCGAGCGAGAGCGTCAAACCCGACTATGTGCGACTCGACGTCGTCGACGGAGACCGGTTCGTCATCTGCTCCGACGGGCTGACGAAAGAACTCACCGACTACGGCATCCGACACTTCCTCGACGAGAACCGCGACCCGTCCGACGCGGTCCAGGCGATGCTGCACGCGGCGCTCGAGAACGGCGGACGCGACAACGTCACGATCATCGTGCTCGACGTCGCCCGACCGTCCGACTGACCCCTCCTGCACAGTCGTCTCTTTCCTCGAGGCGTCCACAAGCGGAGTCCCGCCGCACCCGATCGCCGTGTGAGACGGCTGAACTGAGGGGATGAGTTCCGGCTTCGTCCCCGCGCTGGCTGATCGATCGGCGACCGGCTCCGCGCCGCTCGTGCTCGCCGCGCCTCCGCCCGCACCACCGCGGCCGGGCATTCCCTGGCTCGCCTCGTCCGTGCCCATCGTGGGCGCGCTCGGCTTCTGGGCCATCACGGGGTCGATCTTCGCGCTCTGGTTCGCGCTGCTCGGTCCGTTGATCGCCGTGGCCGCCGTGTTGGACGGTGCGCGGACGGCCCGTCGCGCCGCACGGACCGCCGCCGAGGAGGCGGCGGTCGTGCGGGCTCGCATCAGCGTGGACGTCGACGAACGTCATACGGGGGAGCGGATCGCCCTGCGCTCGAAGCATCCCGACGTCGCGGGGTATCTCCTGCATCCCGAGCAGACATGGCGTGCGGTCGCCGACAGGGCGGCGACGATCGTCATCGGCTGCGGCGAGGTGCCGAGTGCGGTGCGGGTCACCGGTGGGGGCGACGACGATGCCGCGCTGGTGCGCCGAGCGCAGACGGTCGCCCGCGCACCGGTGGTCGCCCGGGTCGCATCCGGGATCGCCGTGGTCGGGCCGCGGATGGTCGCGGACGGCGTCGTGCGAGCATTCGTGCTGCAGCTGGCGCACGCGCGTCCGCCCGGGCGCCTCGCGATCGTGGAACCCTCCGAGCCCTGGATGCGCGTGCTGCCGCACGCCGAGATGCCTGCGCCACTCGCGCTGACCGTGGGTCGGGCGGGCGCGCCCCTTCCGGAGGCCGACCTGGCCCTCGTCTCGGCGCGCCCGGGCGAGGCCCTGCCGCCGCGGTGCGACACGGTGCTCTTCCTCCTCGATGCGGCCGAGGCGCGCGTCGAATCCGGTGGGGAGGCGCGGCGCGTGACGGTGGAGGCGGTCTCGGTGCAGCAGTCCGAGATCATCGCCGCCGCGCTCGCCTCGCGCGCGGCCAGTCTCGACTCCGACGCTCCCGACATCCCCGCGGTTCCGCTCGCCTCTCTCGCCGTCATGCGGCGCGACGACCGACCGAGGGGCTTGTCCGTGCCGATCGGCGTCACCGGGGCGCGCCGCGTCGACGTCGATATCGTCGGGGACGGACCCCACGCGATCGTGACGGGCATGACCGGTTCGGGCAAGAGCGAGCTGCTCGTGACCTGGATCACGGCGCTGTGCACCGCGTACGAGCCGTCGGCCGTGTCGTTCCTGCTCGTGGACTTCAAGGGCGGCACGGCGTTCGACGCGCTCGCCCACCTGCCGCACGTCACGGGTGTGATCACGGATCTCGATGCGGCGGTGGCGCGTCGGGCGATCGAGAGCCTCAGGGCGGAGCTGCGGCACCGCGAGGCGGAGCTGGCGCGCGCCGGTGCGAGCGATGTCTCCGAGGTCGATCTGCCTCGGCTCGTGGTCGTGATCGACGAGTTCGCCGCCCTGCGCGAAAGCCACCCCGAGCTCGAAGCCCTCTTCACCGACCTCGCCGCGCGCGGTCGCGCTCTCGGCATGCATCTCGTGATCGGAACCCAGCGCGCGCCGGGCGTCCTGCGCGAGAGCCTCCTCGCGAACTGCCCTCTGCGTCTCAGCCTCCGGGTGTCGGAGGCGCACGACAGCCGGGTGGTCGTCGGCAGCGACGACGCGGCTCTGCTGCCCGGGGGTGCCCGAGGGCGCGGTATGGCCGTCATCCGGCGTGCCGGTGACGCACAGCCGGAGCGCGTGCGCATCGCCGTGACGGATCCGAGCGACATCGCCGTGGCCGCGGGTGCGGGCGGTGGCCCGACGCGACGCCCGTGGCTCCCCGCGCTTCCGTCGTCGATCCCGCTCGACGGACTCGGCTCGCCCGGCGACGGGGCCGTGATCCTCGGCCTCGTCGATGAGCCCGACCGTCAACGGCAGGGCCCCCTCGCGATCGCCGATCGGAGCCTCCTGATCGTCGGCGGCGGACGTTCGGGCAAGTCGACGGCCCTGCGCACCCTCGCGGCGCAGGTGCCCGAGCCGTCGCGTCTCTGGATCGGGCCCGACGCCGAGGGAGCCTGGGACGCCCTCGGCGCGGGGGTGCCGCCGCCCCCGGGGACCACGGTCTTCGTCGACGACCTCGACGCCCTGGCGGGGCGGCTCCACGGTGAGTACGGGCGCATCGCGGCGGAGGAGCTCGAGCGGTGGATCAGGGGCGCGGGAGACCTCCGGATCCGCGTGTTCGCCACAGCGCAGCGCCTCACCGGTGCCGCCGGCCGGCTCGCCGACCTGTTCTCCCGGCGGCTCGTCCTGGGCACGCCCTCGCGGGCCGAGCACGTCGCAGCGGGAGGCGACGGTGCAGACCACCTGCCGGATCGTCCGCCCGGGCGGGGCTGGATGGATCGCCGGCAGGTGCAGGTCGCGACGACGGATGCGGGCGTCGGCCCGTCGGGCGATGCCGGCACGCCCGCGTGGGAGCCGGGCCCCGGTGTGACCGGCTACGTCGTGAGGCGACCGCCGCCGGGTGTGCTGGAGCGGTGGGAGCGGACCGGCGTACGAGTACGCGATGTGGACGGCCCGGGCGACGTCGCCGCGCCCGAGCCG
The DNA here is from genome assembly GCF_008017415.1 of Microbacterium hatanonis. Classification (NCBI taxonomy): domain Bacteria; kingdom Bacillati; phylum Actinomycetota; class Actinomycetes; order Micrococcales; family Microbacteriaceae; genus Microbacterium; species Microbacterium hatanonis. The sequence goes on from NZ_VRSV01000001.1 coordinate 692,620, forward strand.
GACGGCCGGGTCGTCGTCGTCGGCGACCCCGAGGAATGGTTGGGACACCCGCGTCTTCTGGCGAGCATCCGCAGCGCCCACGCGCTCGTCGTCGACGCGTCGTGCGCTGCAGACGTCCGCCTTCTGACGGGCGATCGCGACCTCCCGCCGTTCGCCGTACCGGGCAGAGGGCGCGCGTGGGAGTACCGTGCCGGCAGCCGCGTTCGGCGCGTCGTGCTCACGGGCGCGCTCGAGGATCGGGGAGACGCTTGACCCCGGTGATCCCTCGCCCCTACGGTCACACCATGACGACCACCGACGGGCGACCGATCGAAGGCAAGGGACTCGCGACCGGCACGCTCGGGCTGTGGGGATCGACGGTGATCGGCCTGGCATCGACGGCGCCGGTGTTCTCGCTCGTGGCGACCCTCGGCTTCATGGTGCTCGCCGTCGGCGCGCAGGCCCCCATCGCCTTCATCGTCGCGTTCATCCCGATGCTCTTCAGCGCCTACGCCTATCGCGAGCTCAACCGGGTCGCCCCCGATTGCGGCACGACGTTCACGTGGGGCACCAAAGCCTTCGGCCCCTGGATCGGCTGGATGGGCGGCTGGGGCGTCGCGGTGGCCGGCATGATCGTGCTCGCCAACCTCGCGCAGATCGCCGGCATCTACTTCTGGTCGCTCATCGGCGACGGTTCCCTCTCGGAGAACGTGCCGCTCGTGACGGCCACCGGGGTGGCCTTCATCGCCGCGATGACCTGGGTGAGCTGGCGAGGCGTCGAGATCGGCGAGCGCATCCAGAACGTGCTGCTCGGGGTGCAGTACGTCGTGCTGGCCGTCTTCGTCGTCGCCGCGCTCTGGAAGTTCTTCGACGGCACCGCACCCGACCCGACGCCGTTCGACTGGGCGTGGTTCAACCCGCTCGGATTCACCGACTGGTCGGGGTTCACCGAGGCGGTGCTGCTGGCCCTGTTCATCTATTGGGGCTGGGACACCTGTCTCGCGCTCAACGAGGAGACGAAGGACCCGAAGCGAACCCCCGGTCGGGCGGCGCTCCTGACGACCGTCATCCTGCTGTTCACGTACGTCACGGTGACAGTTGCGGCGATGATGTACGCCGGACTGGGCGAGACGGGCGTGGGGCTCGGCAACGAGGCCAACGCCGATGACGTCTTCCTCGGGATGAAAGACGACCTCTTCGGGCCGTTCGGCTGGATCCTCGTGGTGGCCGTGCTCATCTCGGCGGTCTCCTCGACGCAGACCACGATCCTCCCCACCGCCCGCGGCACGCTCGCGATGGCGGCCTACAAGGCGCTGCCGCGTCGATTCCAGACCGTGCATCCCCGATTCAAGACGCCGTCGTTCTCGACGCTCGTCATGGGGATCGTCGCCAGCGTCTACTACGTCGGCATGAGCCTGATCAGCGACAACATCCTCCAGGACTCGATCCTGTCGCTCGGACTCGCGATCGCCTTCTACTACGCCATCACGTGCTTCGCGTGCGTGTGGTACTTCCGCCGAGACCTGTTCAGCTCGGCGCGCAACCTCGTCTTCCGCGGGATCTTCCCCCTCCTCGGGGGACTGATGCTGGCGTACGCGTTCGTGCAGTCCGCGATCGACATGTACGACGTCGACTACGGGTACACGGTGCTGCTGGGGATCGGCGGCACCTTCGTGCTCGGGATCGGCTCGCTGGCGTTCGGCGTGGTCCTGATGTTCCTGTGGTTCGCTTTCCCCCGCTCGAAGGCGTTCTTCCGCGGCGAGAGCCTGAACCGCGACACCCCTGTCCTCGTCCCCGACGAACCGATCGCGTATCCGCGGTCCGTCGACGGCGGACTGTCGTGAACGGAGACGCGATGCGCATCCTCATCATCGGAGCCGGTGGAGTCGGATCGGCCGCCGCCCGGATCGCCGTGCGGCGCGAGTTCTTCGAGACGCTCGTGATCGCCGACTACGACCCCGCGCGCCCGTCGGCGCTCGTCGACGAACTCGGCGACGGGCGTCTCTCTGCGGCGCAGGTCGATGCGTCCAGCGCGGACTCGGTCGCGGCGCTCGTCCGCGAGCACGGTTCGACCCACGTGCTCAACGCCGTCGACCCCCGATTCGTCATGCCCATCTTCACCGGATGCTTCGACGCGGGCGCCGTGTACCTCGACATGGCGATGAGCCTGTCGACGCCGCATCCGGATCACCCCCACGAGCAGACCGGCGTCAAGCTCGGCGACGAGCAGTTCGCGCGAGCCGAGGACTGGGCGGCCGCGGGGCGGCTGGCGTTGGTCGGGATCGGCGTCGAGCCGGGGTTGTCCGACGTCTTCGCGCGCTACGCCGAGGACGAGCTGTTCGACGAGATCGACGAGCTCGGCGTCAGGGACGGGGCGAACCTCGTCGTCGCCGGGTACGACTTCGCGCCGTCGTTCTCGATCTGGACGACGATCGAGGAGTGCCTGAATCCTCCCGTCGTCTACGAGGAGGGGCGCGGCTGGTACACGACCCCGCCGTTCAGCGAGCCCGAGGTCTTCGACTTCCCCGACGGCATCGGGCCTGTCGAGTGCGTCAACGTGGAGCACGAGGAGGTGCTCCTCATGCCGCGGTGGACGAAGGCCAAGCGCGTGACCTTCAAGTACGGCCTCGGCGACGAGTTCATCGACGTGCTGAAGGTGCTCCACAAGCTCGGGCTCGACAAGACCTCCCCGGTGCGGGTGAAGGGCGTGGAGGTCTCGCCCCGCGACGTCGTGGCAGCGGTCCTGCCCGATCCGGCGACGCTGGGCGACCGCATGACGGGGAAGACCTGCGCGGGAGTCTGGGTGCGGGGCACGGGGAAGGACGGCGCACCGCGCTCGACCTACCTGTACCACGTGGCCGACAACGAGCAGACGATGTCCGAGTACGGCTCGCAGGCCGTCGTCTGGCAGACGGCGATCAATCCCGTCATCGCGCTCGAGCTGCTCTCCCGAGGCGAGTGGGGGGGAACCGGGGTACTCGGACCGGAGGCCTTCGATGCCCGTCCGTTCCTCGACCTGCTGGCGGCGCCGGCGCCCGCGGGTTACGGATCGCCGTGGGGCATCGAGGAGAAGCCGATCGGCTGATCCGAGGTCGACCTCAGAACGCGGCGCGGATGCTGCCGACGACCTTCGTGCCGCCGTAGACGGCGAGAGGGAGGGAGCGCAGGGTCAGAGCCACGTCGTTCGAGGGCAGGGCGCCCGCCCGCTCGAGCAGGCGCAGTGCGACCGCGGTGCCCACCCGGCCGCTGCCGTCGAGCACCTTGAGCGCGACCGTGGTGCCGTCGGGCGCCACCATCACCATGATCCCCTCGGCGCCGCTCTTCGCGAAGACGCCGAGACGCTCGATGACGACCGTGTCGGGGCGGCCCGGCCCGTCGATGGCCCAGGCGTTCTCGCGGACAGCGCGCACGAGTGCCGCAGCGCTGCGGTGCAGGGCGAAGGGCGATCGCTCCGACGATGTGCCGATGCGGTGCACGGCCCGGGCGAGGCCGGCCAGGGTCATCGCGTGGACCGGAGCACCGCAACCGTCGACCACGGTCGTCGTGATCCGTTCGCCGGTGAGGCGCTCGATCACCTCGCGGATGTGCGTCTGCAGCGGATGCGCGGGGTCGAGGTAGGTCGCCGGGTCCCATCCGTTCGTCGAGCACGCCAGCAGCATGGCGGCGTGCTTGCCCGAGCAGGTCATGCAGATGCGCGAGGGTTCGAGGTGCTCGCGCACCAGCTCGTCGCGCGAGGCGGTGTCGCCGGGGTACGAGGGAGGGCAGCCGAGGTCGTTCTCGCCGAGACCGGCCGCGCCGAGGATCTCGCGCACGCCCGCGACGTGCCGCTCGGTGCCGGCGTGACTGGCCATGGCCAACGCGAGGCTCTCGCCCGCGAGCGGCGCGCCCGCCGACAGACACGCGAGCGCCTGGAGCGGTTTCATGCTCGAGCGCGGCAGGAAGGGCGCTGCCGTGTCACCCAGCGCGTCGATCACGGAGCCGTCGGGGGAGAGCACGACGGCGCGCCCGAGATGGCGGGATTCGATGAAGCCGCCGCGCTCGACGACGGCGAGCTCGACGACGTCTGCGGGGCTCGATGGCATCCCTCCAGTCTACTGAGCACGGCCCGGTGTCAGAATGACTGCATGAACGGCGAGCACACCTACCGGCTCCGCGCGCAGTGGACCGGCGACCGCGGCACGGGAACAAGCGGGTACCGCGACTACGACCGCAGCGTGACCATCGACGTCGAGGGGAAGCCGTCGCTCCTGGCCTCCGCCGACGTGCCCTTCCGCGGCGATCCCGAGCGGTGGAACCCGGAGGACCTCCTGCTCGCGTCTCTGAGCGAGTGCCACTTGCTGTCGTACCTCTACGCCTGCGTGAAGGTCGGTGTCGTCGTCGTGGGCTACGAGGACGACGCCACAGCCACCCTCGTCGAAGACGGCAAGGGCGGGGGAGCGTTCACGGAGGTGACCCTCCGTCCGCGCGTGACGGTGTCCGAAGCATCCATGACGGATGCGGCGGCCGCCGCGCACGCGCAGGCGCGCGAGTGGTGCTTCATCGCGAACTCCGTCAACTTCCCGGTGCGCCACGAGCCGACGATCCTCGTCGCTACCCCCTAACGACCGCGAGACTCCATCCCCGCTACGAGACTGCGAACGTGGTTCGCAGTCTCGTGCCTGGGATGAAGTCTCGCGGTTGGAGGGCTGGGGTCAGCGCACGTCCTCGTCGACCCAGTCCATCGACTTCGTGACGGCCTTCTTCCACAGACGGATCTGGCGGTCACGCTCGTCGGAGTCGAGGTTCGGCTCCCAGCGCTTGTCCTCCTGCCAGTTCGCGCGGAGGTCGTCGAGGTTGTCCCAGAACCCGACCGCGAGACCGGCCGCGTACGCGGCGCCGAGCGCGGTCGTCTCGGCGACGACCGGCCGGACGACCGGCACGCCGAGGATGTCGGCCTGGAACTGCATGAGCTCGTCGTTGGCGGTCATGCCGCCGTCGACCTTGAGCTCGGTGAGGTCGACGCCCGAGTCGGCGTTGACGGCCTCCAGCACCTCGCGGGTCTGGAACGCCGTCGCCTCGAGAGCCGCGCGGGCGATGTGCCCCTTGTTCACGAAGCGCGTCATGCCGACGATCGCACCACGGGCGTCAGGGCGCCAGTAGGGCGCGAAGAGGCCGGAGAACGCCGGCACGAAGTACACGCCGCCGTTGTCGTCCACCGTGCGGGCGAGGGCTTCGACCTCGGGCGCGCTCGAGATGATGCCGAGCTGGTCGCGCAGCCACTGGATGAGCGAACCGGTCACGGCGATCGAACCCTCGAGCGCGTAGTGGGCCGGGCCGTCGCCGAGCTTGTAGCCGAGCGTGGTGAGGAGCCCGTTCTTCGAGCGGACGATCTCCTCGCCGGTCTGGAAGATGAGGAAGTTGCCGGTGCCGTAGGTGTTCTTGCTCTCACCCGCGTCGTATGCCGCCTGGCCGAACGTGGCCGCCTGCTGGTCACCCAGGATGCCGGCGACCGGGGTCTCGCGCAGCAGCGACGACGACTCGGCGGTGCCGTAGACCTCGGAGGACGAACGGATCTCGGGCATCATCGAGCGCGGGACGCCGAAGGTCTCGAGGATGTCGTCGCGCCACGAGAGGGTCTCGAGGTCCATGAACAGCGTGCGGCTGGCGTTCGTGACATCGGTGGCGTGCACGCCGCCGTCGATGCCGCCGGTCAGGTTCCAGAGCACCCAGGTGTCGGTGGTGCCGAAGATCAGGTCGCCGGCTTCGGCCTTCTCGCGAGCGCCGTCGACGTTCTCGAGGATCCAGACGATCTTCGTACCCGAGAAGTAGGTCGCCAGGGGGAGGCCCACGATCTCCTTGAAGCGCTCCACGCCGCCGTCGGCGGCGAGCCGGTCGACGATCGGCTGAGTGCGGGTGTCCTGCCAGACGATGGCGTTGTAGACGGGCTTGCCGGTGTTCTTGTCCCACACCACCGCCGTCTCGCGCTGGTTCGTGATGCCGATCGCGGCGAGGTCGTGACGCGTGATGTCGGCCTTGGCGAGTGCGAGGCCGATGACCTCCTGGACGTTGCGCCAGATCTCGGCGGGGTCGTGCTCGACCCAGCCGGCCTTCGGGAAGATCTGCTCGTGCTCTTTCTGCCCGACCGAGATGACGCTTCCCTTCTTGTCGAAGATCATGGCGCGGCTCGAGGTCGTGCCCTGGTCGATGGCGAGGACGTAATCAGCCATTACGTGGACTTCCTTGTCTGTTGAGGAGTGTGCGGGAAAGAGGAATGCGAAAGGACGGATGCTGCCGCACGAGGTGGGCGCGGCAGCATCCGAGGGTCACGCGGCGAGGCCGAGGAGCACCGGTGCGAGAAGACCCGCGAGCGTACCGCCGATGAGCGGACCGACGACCGGTACCCACGAGTACGACCAGTCGCTCGAACCCTTGCCCTTGATCGGGAGGATGGCGTGGGCGATGCGGGGTCCGAGGTCGCGGGCCGGGTTGATCGCGTAGCCGGTCGGGCCACCGAGGGAGGCACCGATGCCGACCACGAGCAGTGCCACGGGCACCGCAGACAGACCGCCGAGTCCGCCCGGGACGCCGACGTCGGCCACTCCGTAGTCGGCGAACCCGAAGATCACGAAGACCAGGACGAACGTGGCGATGATCTCCGTGAGGAGGTTCCATCCGTAGGAGCGGATCGCGGGGCCGGTCGAGAAGACGCCGAGCTTGTTGGCCGGGTCGGGCTCGTCATCGAAGTGCTGCTTGTAGGAGGCCCAGGCGAGGGTGGCTCCGATGATCGCGCCGACGAGCTGAGCGGCGATGGCCACGAAGAACTGCACGATCGTGATCTTCGACGCGACGAGCAGGCCGATCGAGACGGCGGGGTTCAGCTGCGCGCCCGAGTAGGCGGAGACGATGACACCCGCGAACACCGCGAGGCCCCAACCCCAGTTGACCATCAGGAACCCGCCGGCATTGCCTTTGGTCTTGGCGAGAGCGACGTTGGCGACGACGCCGCATCCGAGCAGGATGAGCATCGCGGTGCCGACGGTCTCAGAGAGGAAGTACAACCCCAGATTTACTTCTTGCATGTCGTCATTGACCTTTCACTTGCGAGGCCGCTTTTCGCGAGATCGCACGGCCGCGGTGACCGTATCTGGAACCTAGAGACGCGGTGGGCCGGGCGCACCTGGTCGTGCGCCCGGCATCGATATCAGGCGCGCGCGGTGTCGACCTCCTCGAACTCCACTCGGTGGGCCGTGCGCAGGATGTCCGCGGCGGCCGCGATCTCTTCGTCGGTGCGGTCGGCGTCCCAGCCCAGGGGCGCGGCGATCGCGTCGGCGACCTCGCGCAGCGTGCGCGCGGTCATACCGCCCACGAACGCGATGTCGGTGCGGCGCAGCAGGACGTCGATCAGGTGCACGACCTGCTCGTTCGCCGCGACGTAGGCGAGCTCCTCGCGGAAGTAGCCCGGCGCGTTCTCGAGCGGGGTGGCGTCGACGGGCAGCGCCGCCAGCACCTCGGTGGCGCGGGTGCCGTAACGCGACAGCATGCGCTCCACGACCTCGAGCGGGTGCCCGGCCGCGTGCGACTGCGCCCAGCGCTTGCGGGCCGAGACGCTGCGCGGGAAGCCCGCGCCGCCGCCGATCGGGAGACCGGCCGTGCCGATGCGGTGCGAGCGTCCGAGCACCTCGAGGGTCTTGGTGCTCAGGTGCTCGGCGAGGGCGCGGAACGTGGTCCACTTGCCGCCGACGAGGCTCAGCACGGGCAGGCCCCCCTGCGAGTCCTGCACGATGCGGTAGTCGCGCGAGACGAAGCCGGGGGCGGTGTCGTCGTGGCGGGGAAGCGGACGGATGCCCGAGAACGTGTAGACGATCTGCGAGCGGTTCACCTCGATCTTCGGGAACACGTGGCCGATGAGGTCGAAGAAGTAGTCGATCTCGGCATCGGTCGTCACGACGGGCTTCGCGGGATCGGCGTCGATGTCGGTGGTGCCGACGAGGACGCGCCCCTTGAGGGGGTAGATGAGCACGATGCGACCGTCGGAGTGCTCGAAGAAGATCTCGCGGCCCTTCGTGGCGGCGAGGAGCTCCTCGTTCTCGAGGACGACGTGCGAGCCCTTGGTGCCGCCCATATAGGTCGACGCGGTGCCGATCGCACCGTTCGTGAGGTCGGTCCAGGGGCCGCTCGCGTTGACGACGACCTTCGCGCGAACGTCGAACTCCTCGCCCGACAGCTCGTCGCGCACGCGCACCGCACCGTTGTCCGAGCCCACGGCCGAGACGTAGTTCACGGCGGTCGCGCGGCCTTCGCCGGCGACGATGCCGTCGTGCAGCACGTCGAGCGCGAGACGCTCGGGGTCGTGCATCGACGCGTCGTAGTAGGTGGCGGTGTACTTGAGCGTCGGGTTCATCTCCGGGAACTCGGCGAGCGACTTCTTGCGGCCGACGAACTTGTGCCGGGGCACCGTGCCGCCGCTGCGCGAGAAGGTGTCGTAGATGACCAGGCCGATCTTGATGAGCACGGCCCCGCGCTCGTTGGGCTTGCCGCGACCGTGCGTGATCAGCAGACGGAACGGCGCGGAGATGATGCCCGAGAACGTCTTGTAGACGGGGATCGTCGTCTGGAGCGGTCGCACGTAGTGCGGGGCGGTCTTCAACAGGTCGTTTCGTTCGGTCACCGCCTCTTTGACGAGGCGGAACTCGCCGTTCTCGAGGTAGCGGATTCCTCCGTGGACCATGTGGCTGGAAGCGGAGGACGCTCCCGAGACGAAGTCGCCTCGCTCGACGAGGGCGACGCTCACGCCCTGGAGCGCGAGGTCGCGAAGAGTGGCGAGGCCGTTGATACCGCCGCCGATGATGAGTACATCCACCTCCCCGCGGTCGCGGAGGGTCTGGACGTCCTGGCGGACGGGGGTGGTCGGCGTCGACGTAGTCACTTCTGGGCCTTTCGTGAGGTACATCGCACAGCCTGCTCCTGATTGAACGTCCTTGCAACCGTCGTGCACGAATGTGCAAACTAGGGGGGAAGTCGAGTCGCGCGGCTCGACGCCAGGAGGCGATGATGTCGACGGATGCTGCGGCCAGCCGCGAGCAGGACGCGCTGCGCGCCGCCCAGCTCTACTACCTTCAGGACCTCACGATGGACGCGATCGCCCACGAGATGCGCGTCTCGCGGTCGTCGGTATCGAGAATGCTCGCCCACGCGCGCGATGTCGGGCTCGTGACCATCAACGTCCACTCGCCGCAGGACGCGAGAAGCCTCGTCGAGCGTCGGCTCGCGGAGCGGTTCGGGGTCATCGCCCACGTCGTCCCGACGCCCGAGCGCATCAGCGAGGCCGACCGCCTGGAAAGAACGGCGTTGTCGGCTGCACGGATTCTCGCGCATCGGCTCGAGTCGTCCATGACCATCGGCGTCGCCTGGGGCGCGACCCTGTCGGTGGTCGGCCGGCACCTGCAGGCGAAGGTCACCCACGACAGCCACATCGTGCAGATGAACGGGGCGGCCAACGTGCGCACCTCCGGCATCCCGTACGCCGGGGAGATCCTCGACCGGTTCGGGGCGGCCCTGTCCGCATCGGTGCACCAGTTCCCCGTGCCGGCGCTGTTCGACGACCCGCTCACGAAGGACGCCATGTGGCGCGAACGATCGATCCGGGCCGTGCTCGACATGCAGGAGCGCGTGAGCGTGTTCGTCTTCGGGCTCGGATCACCGCACGCGGAGGTGCCCTCGCACGTCTACTCCGGCGACTACTTCGACGAGATCGACCTGCGCGCGATCGAACGCGCCGGTGTCGTGGGCGACTGTGCCACGGTGTTCTACCGGCTCGACGGATCGAGCGACGGCATCGACTTGAATGCCCGGTCGAGCGGGCCCGACCTGGAGAGCGTGCGTCGCATCCCGACCCGCTTCTGCGTCGTGTCGAGCCTGTCGAAGCTCGACGCGCTCCGCGGTGCGCTCGCGGCCGGAATCATCACCGAGCTCGTCGTCGAGGAGACCCTCGCGCGACGCCTGCTCGCCGTCGTCGGGCGCTGAGTCAGCGCTCGCCGAAACCGTCCTCGACGAGAGCGCGCAGCTCGTCGAGAGCCGCGCGCGCCTCCGGACCGCTCGCGCTGACGCGGATGCGGGTTCCCGGCCGCACTCCGAGCGCCATGAGCGCGATGAGGCTGCGGCCGGGTACGGGCGCGCCTCCGCGATCGAGGTCGGCGAGCTGGACGACCGCATCGTGCCGGCTGGCCGCTTTCACGAACAGCGCGGCAGGACGCGCGTGAAGCCCGGAAGGGTTGTCGATCACCGCATCGAAGTGCGACTCGGATGCTGCGCCCGTCGGCGCCTCCGCGGACTCGCGCGCCGTGGCCGGCTCGGGGGAGCCGAGTTGGTCGAGCTTGGCCGAGAGCGCGCCGCGAGCCTCGGCGGCGACGGTGTCGAGATCGGCGCCGGCGGCGGCGAGCACGACGGCGGCGATGAGTCCTTCGACGAACGGGGCGGGGCTCAGCACGACGCGTGCGGTCGAGGAGGCGAACTCCGTCGCCATCTCGGCGCTGAGGATCGCCGAGCCGAGATCCATGACGACGAGCACGCCGTCCTCGCCCGCCGCCCGGTCGATCGCCGCGGCGATCGCGACCGCGTCGGTGCCGAAACCGCCCTCGACGCCGGCGGCGATCTCGATCGCGGGCGGCGCGTCTCCGCCCATCTGCAGAGCGAGCTCCACCGCCGCCCGGGCGAGGGCGTCGCTGTGGGAGACGACGACGATGCCGATCATGAGGTCGCGAGCGCGTCGGCGAGGGCCTCGATCAAGAGCGTCGTCGATGCCGCCCCGGGATCGAGGTGCCCGGCGCTGCGCTCGCCGAGGTAGCTCGCCCGCCCCTTCCGAGCGACGAGCGGGATGGTGGAATCCCGTCCCTCCCGCGCAGCATCCCGTGCCGCGGACGCCGCGTCGAGGACGGATGCCCCGCTCGCCGCCGCGGCGTCCCAGGCATCGGCGGCGGGTGTCAGCGCATCGATCATCGTCTTGTCGCCCGGCGCCGCCTTGCCCCGAGCCACCACGCCGTCGAGTCCGGCGCGCAACGCCGCTCCGAGCGCGGTGGCATCGAGCGCCTCGGCCGCTCCGGCGGAGCCGCCGAACCGGAGGAAGAAGGTGCCGTACAACGGGCCGCTCGCCCCTCCGACGGTGGAGACGAGCGTCATCCCGACGGTCTTGAAGAGGTCGGCGGGCGTGGTCGGGGCATCGGCCTGCACCTTGGCGACGACGGCATCCATCCCGCGCGCGAGGTTCGAGCCGTGGTCGGCGTCGCCGATCACGGAGTCGAGTTCGGTGAGCTCCGCCTGGTGCTCGCGGACGAGGTCGTGGAAGCGCTCGATCCAGCCGATCAGGTCGCGGGTGGTCGCGTCCCCCGCCACGTCAGGCACCCCATCGCAGGCCGGGGGTGACGACGGGCGCGTCCCACAGCCGCAGCATCTCGTCGTCGGCCTTCACCACGGTCAACGCGATCCCCGCCATGTCGAGGCTCGTGATGTAGTCGCCGACCAGGGAACGCTTCACCTCGACGCCGCCCCGCTCGAGAAGCGGCGCGATCTCGCCGAACATGAGGTACTGCTCGATGAGGGGAGTGCCGCCGAGACCCGAGAGGAGGACGATCGCCGGCCCCGTGGCATCGAAGTCGGCGAGGATCGGATCGACGAGGAGCTTGGCGATCTCGGCCGCCGACGCGAGGGGCACCCGGCGGCGTCCCGGCTCGCCGTGGATGCCCACGCCCACCTCCATCTCGTCCTCGGGGAGATCGAACGTCGGCTTCCCCGCGGCGGGCACCGTGCAGCTCGTCAGCGCGACGCCCATCGAGCGACCGTTCTCGCTGACCCGCTGCGCGAGAGCGAGGATCGCGTCGAGATCGGCGCCCTCCTCGGCGGCCGCCCCGACGATCTTCTCGAGCACCACGGTGGTGCCGACGCCTCGGCGGCCCGCCGTGTAGAGCGAGTCCTGCACGGCGACGTCGTCGGCGACGACGACCGACTCGACCCTGATGCCCTCGGCGGCGGCGAGCTCGGCCGCCATCTCGAAGTTCAGCACGTCGCCGGTGTAGTTCTTCACGATGTGGAGCACGCCCGCTCCGGAGTCGACCGCTTTCGTCGCGGCGAGCATCTGGTCGGGTGTGGGGGAGGTGAACACCTCGCCGGCGCACGCGGCGTCGAGCATCCCGACTCCGACGAATCCGCCGTGCATGGGCTCATGCCCCGAACCGCCTCCCGAGACCAGGGCGACCTTGCCGGCCCGTGTCGCGTCACCCCGATAGATCACGCGATCGTCGAGGTCGACGCGCAGATCGGGGTGCGCCGCCTGGATGCCGCGCAGAGCCTCCGCCAGCACATCCGCCGGGTCGTTGATGAACTTCTTCACGATGACTCCTCTGTTCGCCGCGCGCACCGATGCGCGGGCCTGGGGAGAATCTCCCGCTCGCCGGTCGGCGTGTCAAGAGCACCGCCGTGAACGTCTGCTCAGAGGCGTTCGAAGGGCAGAGCGCGCTTGATCCGCTCGATCGGGTTCTGCGCCGGCACCTCGTTGTAGACGCCCGCGAGCTCCTGCCCGGAGAGGGCGTGGATGGCCGCCATGATCTCGTCGGTCGCCCCGCGGCGCGCGCGGCCCGAGGTCGCGGCGCCGTGGCGGGACAGGTCGAGCGGCTCACCGAAGCGCACGGTGATCCGCTCGCTCATGGACGGCATCCGGGCGCCGACCGGCATGGACGCATCGGTGCCGATGAGGCCGACGGGCACGACAGGGGCGCCGGTCTGCAGCGCCAGGAACGCGACTCCCGTGCGGCCCTTGTAGAGGCGGCCGTCGAGCGAGCGGGTGCCCTCGGGATACAGAGCGACCGCGCGGCCGTCGTCGAGGATCTTGCGCTGCTGATCGAGAGCGTCGAGGGCCGCTTGGCCCGCGCCGCGCTGCACGGCGATCGCGCCGATCGCCGTGAAGAACTGTCGGGAGGCCCAGGTGTCGAAGTAGCTCGACTTCGCCATGAAGTGAACGGGGCGGGGCGCCGCGACGGGGATCGCGATCGAGTCGATGAACGACAGGTGGTTGCTCGCGAAGATCACCGGGCCGGTGCGGGGCACGTTCGCGCGCCCTTCGACGCGCGGCCGGTACACGAGCCGGGCGAGCGGGGCCAGCACGAACCGGCCGAGCGCGTACGTGGCACCCATCCGCGTGACAGGGGCCGATGCTTCTTCCTCGGCGCGCGCGGAATCGTCGTCGTCGGGAGTCACCCAACGAGGCTACTCCGGATTCCATGCGTACTCGGGCATGGGGTTCACAGCGCGGGCAAAGGCGCGATGCGGAAGGATGGTCGGGTTCCCCCTACGTCTGCCGAGAGGTCTCCTGTGCGCTTCCGTCCGATCGCCTCCCTGTCCGTCGCCGCCGCAGCGGTCCTCCTCCTCGCGGGGTGCGCTGGGGGGTCGACCCCGGATGCGACCGACACCGCCAGCGCGGGCACCGGCCTGTGCGCCGCTGCCGCGCCGTCCGGCGCCGCCTCCGACGGCGTGACCGTGGACGGTGATTTCGGCGCCGAGGCGACCGCGACCTTCTCCTCGCCCCTCGAGGTGCCCGACGTCGAGCGCACGGTGGTCAGCGAGGGCGACGGGGCTGAGATCGCCGACGGCGATTACCTCTCCTACGCGCTGACGGCCTTCGACGCGGCCTCCGGTGAGCAGCTCGGCAGCGCCGGTTATGCCGACACCCCCCTGCAGCCCCAGCAGATCACCTCCGACAGCGTGCTCGCGCAGCTCTTCGGGTGCTCCCCGGTCGGTTCGCGCGTCGTCGCGACGCTCCCGGCCAGCGACCAGGGCGGCGCGCAGATCTACGTGCTCGACATCCTGGACGCCACCCCGGCATCGCAGTGGTGCGTCGCGGGCGACTTCACCGGCGAGGCCCCCACGGTGGTCCTCAACGACGGAGCACTTCCGACCGTGACGGTGCCGCAGACGGCGCCCCCGGAGACGGTGTCGGTGGAGGTGCTCGAGAAGGGCGACGGCGCTGTCGTCGAGCCCGGCGCCGCGGTCGAGGTCTACTACTCGGGTGTGAAGTGGTCCGATGGCACGGCCTTCGACTCGGCCTGGGCTCCGGAAGACCCCGCGCCGTTCACGACCGACGCCGTCGTCCCCGGCTTCAAGGCCGCGCTCGAGGGGCAGACGGTCGGCTCGACCGTTCTGGTAGCCATGCCGGCGTCGTGCGGCTACGGCGTCGCGGGTACGTCCAGCAACGCGCTCGCGGGTGAAGCGCTCGTGTTCGTGCTCCAGATCGCCAGCGCCGAGCCTGCCGCCGGTTGAGTCGGGGGAGCGCGCCGTAGGCTGACCGCATGCGGCGCGTTCTCATCCTCGGATCGACCGGCTCGATCGGCACTCAGGCACTCGACGTCATCCGGGCCAACCCCGGGCGATTCAAGGTCGTCGGGCTCGCCGCGGGCACGGACCGGACGGGTCTCGAGGCCCAGGCCGAGGAGTTCGGCGTCGAGCACACCGCCCTCGGGGCGGTCGAGGCCGAGCAGCTGGTGCGCGACGTGGACGCCGACGTGGTGCTCAACGGCATCACCGGTTCGGTGGGGCTCGGCCCCACGCTCGCGGCGCTGGAGAGCGGACGCACTCTGGCGCTGGCGAACAAGGAGTCGCTGATCGTCGGCGGAGCGCTGGTCACGGCGCTCGCCGCCCCCGGCCAGATCGTGCCGGTCGACTCGGAGCACTCGGCGATCGCCCAGGCCCTGCGCTCGGGCACCGCCGACGAGGTGCGACGCCTCGTGCTGACGGCATCGGGCGGTCCGTTCCGCGGCCGCTCGCGTGCCTCGCTCTCGGAGGTGACCCCCGCCGAGGCGCTGGCCCATCCCACCTGGGACATGGGGCGCGTGGTGACCACGAACTCCGCCACGCTCGTGAACAAGGGTCTCGAGGTCATCGAGGCCCATCTGCTGTTCGACGTGCCCTACGACCGCATCGACGTGGTGGTGCATCCGCAGTCGATCGTGCACTCGATGGTCGAGTTCGTCGACGGGTCGACCATCGCCCAGGCCTCTCCACCCGACATGCGGCTGCCGATCTCCCTCGGCCTCGACTGGCCCGAGCGCGTGGCCGGCGTGGGACGCCCGCTCGACTGGACCACCGCCACCTCATGGACGTTCGAGCCCCTCGACGAGGGTGCGTTCCCGGCGGTCGCCCTCGCGAAACGCGTCGGCCGCGCCGGGCGCACCTACCCCGCCGTCTTCAACGCGGCGAACGAGCAGGCGGTCGACGCGTTCCACGAAGGCCGACTTCCCTTCCCGGGGATCGTGGAGCTCATCGAACGGGTCGTCGAGTCGCACGAGGCGCCGGCGGAGCTCACCCGGCAGACGCTCGCCGAGGCGGAGCGCTGGGCTCGGGATGCCGCCGATCGGGCGATCGCCGCAGCATCCTGATCCCGCTCGTCAGGGCGAGTCGAACAGACGCTCGGGGTCGGAGCTCGGCGTCGAGTCGTCGGGGTAGGGCACGGGCCAGTGCGGATCGGAGACGGGCCAGCCGGCGGCGCGCAGGGCGCGGCGGGCGAGCTCGCGGGCGGAGTAAGGGGTGCGGTTGCCGCGGATGTCGCGGTAGTCCTGGTGCCCCGGGCCCGCCCAGAGGATCGCGTCGCCCTCGCCGACAAGGGCGATGGCCTCGACGATGGCCCGCTCGGGGGGCGAGAACTCGAGGATCTCGGCGTCCGGACGCGCCCGGCGTGCCCCCTCGACGAGGGTCGCGCGGATGGTGTCGGGGTTCTCGTGCCGGGGGTGATGGTCGGTGACGACGAGGATGTCGCTTCCTTCCACGGCGGTGCGGCCCATGTCGTGGCGCTTGGTCGCGTCGCGGTCGCCGTCGGCGCCGAAGAGCATCAGCACGCGCCCGGGAGTGACCCGGCGGACGGCGGCAAGGGTCTTCTCGAACGCGTCGGGGGAGTGCCCGAAGTCGACGTAGACGGCGGGACCGCGCTCGCCTGAGACGCGCTGCGTGCGGCCGGGGAGATAGGCGTCGACGCGGGCGCCGTCGAGGGCTGAGACCAGGGCGTCCCAGGTGTAGCCCGCTTCGAGCATCATCACGATCGCCAGGCCCGCGTTCGCTGCCATGTGCCGTCCTATCACGGGCACGACGGTCGTGAGTGCGCGGCCCTCCGGACCGCGCAGACGGAACCGCGTGCCGTCCTGCCGCTCGTCGACGATCTCGACGATCCAGTCCGCGTCGGCCGCGGCATCCGGGTCTTCGGCGATGTCGGGGGTCGCGATGGTGACGACGGGGATCTCGGCCCGGTCCCGTACCTCGAGGCCCGACACCGAATCGAGGGACACGACCGCTCGCCGGGCGCGATCGGCGCGGAACAGCGGCAGCTTCGCCTCGAAGTACTCGCGCATGTCGGCGTAGTCGTCGAGGTGGTCGTGGGAGAGGTTGGTGAACGCGGCGACGTCGAAGACCATGCCGTCGACGCGATGACGGCTGAGGGCCTGCGCGCTCACCTCGACGGCGACGGCTTCGACGCCGCGTTCGCGCATGAGCGCGAGGAGAGCGTGGAATTCGGATGCTTCGGGGGTGGTCAGGCGCGAGACGATGACCTGGCCCGCGATGTGGCGCTCGGCCGTCGACGAGAGCCCCGTCACGACGCCGAGCTGGCCGAGGATGCCCTCGAGCAGGTGCGAGACGCTCGTCTTGCCGTTCGTGCCGGTGGTGGCGAAGAGGACCGGGAGATCGTCGTCGGGTCCGGTGCCGTAGATCCAGGCCGAGAGCGCGCCCAGCATCGCGCGGGGGTCGTCGACCACGACGATCGGGAGTCCGGCGTCGGCGGCGAGACGGGATCCCTCGTCATCGGTGATGACCGCCACGGCCCCCTTCTCCGCCGCGGTCGCGGCGTAGGAGGCGCCGTGGCTGTTGACGCCGCGGATCGCCACGAAGGCTTCACCCGGTCGCAGGTCGGCGGTGGCGAGCGTGATGCCCGTCAGGGTGACCGAGGAGGTGTCGCCGTCGACGCGCGTCGCGAACCGGCGGGCCAGTTCGTCGAGGCTGCGGACGGGCGGGTGTTCCGGTCGGAGCACGGGAGGGAGGTTCGAGGCAGCGGTCGGCATGTTGCATCCATTCTCGCATCCGCGCGCGTCGGGTCCGCAGAGCGCGGCGTCGCGGCCGCCCCGTGTCGAGGCGGCCGCGACGGGTGCGTCAGGCGCGCCGGCGCACGATCGCGGTCACCGCGACGATCAGGGCGATCGCCCCGAGCGCGAGACCGGCGCCGCCGAGCCACAGGGCCGTCGGGTCGGCGCGCAGGGATGCGGCGGGGACGGCGTCGGCGGCATCGGCCTCGGTGGCGTCGTGCTCGGCTGAGGCGTCGTGACCGCCGTGCTCGTCGCCGCTCGCCGAGACGGCGCCGACGGCGACGATCGGGGCGGGTGATTCGGGCTCGTCGGCGCCCTCGGCGGCGACCTCGGTCCACGCCGTCTGGCCCGTGACGCACACCTGCGTCACGGGGAAGGCGACGTCGGTGTCGGCGAGTTCCGCACCGAAGCGGGCGTCGAGGCTCACCTCTCCCTTGATCCCGTTCTCGACGGGGGCGACGGCGGAGTAGGTGACGCGCGAGACCGTGCCGTTGTCGGCGACGTCGCGCTGGATGGTCCAGTTGGCGTCGGCGACGGGCACCACATTCGTGACGCCCTCGGGGATGTCGATGATCATCGAGGTGGTGGGCGACTCCTCGCAGCCGTGGCTGAACGAGAACGTCAGGCTCGTGGACGCATCGGCCGAGGCGTTCTCGGGGGTCACGTGCACGTGGGCGGAGGCGGCGAGCGGCGCGGCGACGGCGAGGGCCGCCCCCAGCACGACACCGGCGAGGATGCGGGTACGGGTGGTGGAAGTCATGGTTCTCTCTCGGATGCGGGCGACGCCGCGCGCGATCGCGCGGTGGGCGTACGCCGAAGGTGGGGGTGCCGCGGATACCGCGGCGAAGGTGCGCCGCGTTCAGGCGGCGAGGGGGACCGGGAGGGCGGTCGGCGGCCCTCGGCGACCGAGTCCGGGCGGCAGGACAGCACGGGCACGCGGCCGGGTCGGGAGGGCGTCGACACGGCGCAGCACGGCGGACGAGGGGGGCGCGGGCACCGCGACGGCGGCCCGGCGGACGACCCAGGCTGCGATCCTCGCGAGCAGCGACTCTCCCCGGCAGACCAGGGCGATCGTCACGATCGCGGCGAGCAGGTGCGCGAGGGTCATGTCGGCGCCTGCGACCCCCGCCGCATCCATCGTCCACGTCGAGGTGGCGCCGTGCGCGTGACCGAGCATCGCGTAGGCGGTCCTCGACCCCTCTCCGATGTCGCCCACCAGGGCGAACGCGGCGTGGAACAGCACCTGACCGGCGCCGACCGCGAGCGCCGCGCGCCAGGGAGCCGGTCGCGGTGAGGCCAGGGCCGTGGCCGCGGGAACGGCGAGGGCGAACAGGACCGCGCAGAACAGGGGCGAAGGTGCGACGCCACCGCCCAGGGTGTGGGCGGCGGCGGCCGTGATCGTGGCGATCCCCGCGAACACGGCGCCGCGGATCGCGCGCGCCGCCCGTGTGTTCATCCCGCCAGGCTAGCGCGCCACCGCGACAGGCTTCGCGGGGAAGAGCCAGGACGCTCGGCCCATTCAAAGACACGCGGGAGTACGGTGATCGCTGTGACCGCCCTTGCCTTCATCGTCGGAGTCGTCCTGCTCGTGGTGGGACTGGCCGTGTCGATCGCGCTGCACGAGGTCGGACACCTGGTTCCCGCGAAGCTGTTCGGCGTTCGCGTCGGGCAGTACATGATCGGGTTCGGTCCGACCCTGTGGTCGAAGCGGATCGGAGAGACCGAGTACGGGTTCAAGGCCCTCCCTCTCGGCGGCTACATCTCCATGGCCGGCATGTACCCGCCGTCGTCCGACGACACCGATGCGGGCAGGCCCCGCGGCCGCATGCGCGCGATGTTCGCCACGATGGTGCAGGACGCGCGCGCTGCCAACGACGAGACCCTCGTCGGGGTCGAGGACCGCGTCTTCTACAAGCTGTCCGTCTGGAAGCGCGTCGTGATCATGCTCGGCGGGCCGGTCATGAACCTCCTTCTGGCGATCGTGATCTTCACGGTCCTCGCGAGCGGGATCGGCGTGCAGACGGCGACGACGACGCTCGCCTCGGTCAACGAGTGCGTGATCTCGGCCGATGCGGGCCGCACCGACTGCGTCGCGTCGGACCCGGCCGCGCCCGCCGCCGAGGCCGGGGTGCTGCCCGGTGACGTGCTGGTCTCGGTCGACGGCACGCCCGTGTCGACGTTCGCCGATGCGTCGGCCATCATCCAGGACTCGCCGAATCAGGCGCTCTCCATCGTGATCTCCCGCGACGGCGCCGAGAAGACGCTCTCGATCACCCCGGCGCTGACCACGCGCGCCGTCACCGACGACCTCGGACGCGCGGTCGTCGGCGACGACGGCGCGGTGCAGACCGAGGAGGTCGGGTTCATCGGCGTCGGAGCGCAGACCGCGCTCGTGGCACAGCCGGTGTGGGTGGGCACCGAGATGACGTTCGAGAGGCTGGGCGCCGTCGCGGGCGTCATGACGCAGCTTCCGGTGCGTGTCTACGAGACCGCCGTCGATCTGTTCACCGGGCAGGAGCGCGACCCCAATGGGCCGCTGAGCGTGGTCGGGGCCGGTCGTCTCGCGGGCGACATCGCCGCGGTCGATGCGCCGATCCAGAATCGCGCCGCCGGAATCCTCGAACTGCTCGCGTCGCTGAACATCGCCCTGTTCGTGTTCAACCTGATCCCGCTGCTGCCGCTCGACGGCGGACACGTCGTGGTCGCCCTGTGGGACGGCATCAAGCGGTTCTGGGCGCGCCTGCGCAACCGCGTCAGCACCCCGGTCGACGCGACGAAGCTCGTCCCGGTCACGCTGGTCGTCGTCGTGCTGCTCGTCGGCATGGGCGGCATCCTCGTGCTCGCCGACCTGTTCAACCCGATCTCGATCGTCTGACGGCGGGTCAGGCGAAAGCCTGGGCGACCAGCCTCTCGAGGGTGCGCATGCCGTCGCGCGACAGAATCGACTCGAGGTGCCCCTGCACCGACGCGAAACCCGCCCCGCGCAGGGCGTACACGTCGCCCGTCACCGGGTCTGCCGCGATCTCGACGTCGCCGGTGCGCGCAGCATCCGACTCCCGAGCGGTGAACGTGTTGTAGAAGCCGATCGATGCCTGCTCGCCGAAGAGGTCGACGGTCTTCTGCAGGCCCTGGTGCGGGCGCTCCAGCGGGGCGAGCTCGAGACCGAGCGAATCGGCGAGGATCTGGTGGCTCAAGCAGACGGCGAGGAGGGGGGTGCCCGCCTCACGCCGGCGTCCCACCACCTCGCGCATCCGGCGGATGCGCGCACTCGAGGTGTCACGGGGGTCGCCGGGGCCGGGGCCGGAGACGACGAGCTCGGCGTCGTCGATCTGCGCGTCGGTGACCTCGGCCCAGGGGGCGATGTCGACCTCGAGACCAAGGTGGCGCAGCTGGTGGGCGAGCATCGTGGTGAAGCGGTCCTCCGCATCCACGACGACGGCACGGCGTCCGGCGAACGGACCGACGACCTCGTTCTCCTGCGGGTTCATCCAGAACGGTGCGAGCCGGGAGTTCCGCGACGCCAGTAGCTCGGCCACGGCGGGGTCGTCCGCGAGAGAGGGGCGCTCGGCGACGGCGGGGGAGTCGGGGTCGGCGGTCGGATGCTGCGCGACAGGGACGTCTCGGGCGATCGCCCCGATGGCGCCCAGGACGCCCGCGGCCTTGCCGTGCGTCTCGCCGACCTCGCCGTCGGGGTCGGAGTGGCGAACGAGGGTGGCGCCGACCGGCACCCGGAGCTGTCCGTCCGACAGATAGGCGGTGCGGATGAGGATGGGCGCGTCGAGGTCGTGGGTGGCGCCCCCGTCCTGCGACGCGGACGGCGTGAAGAGGGCGGCGACGCCGGAGTAGTAGCCGCGGGGACCGCGCTCGTGGCGGGCGATCACGGCGCAGGCGTTCTGCATCGGCGACCCGGTGACGGTGGGGGCGAACATGGTCTCGCGGAGGATGTCGCGGGGGTCCAGGCGGCTGCGGCCCCGCAGCACGTACTCCGTGTGCGTGAGACGCGACATCTCCTTGAGGTGCGGGCCGGTGATGCGCCCGCCGTCGGAGCAGACGGCGCTCATCATCTTGAGCTCCTCGTCGACGACCATGAAGAGCTCTTCGGTCTCCTTCGTCGAGGAGAGGAACTCGCTCAGGGTCTCGGCCGTCGCCCCGCCGGCGGGGTGCCGGAAGGTGCCCGAGATCGGGTTCATCGTCACGACGCCCTCACGGGCGATCACGTGCGCCTCGGGGCTCGCTCCGACGGCGACGAGGCCGGGGGTGATGACGGCGAACGTCCAGTAGGCGCCGCGTTCGTGCTCGAGGAGGGCGCGGAACCAGGTCAGCGCGGCCGTGCGCTCATCGGCGGTGACACGGGCGGTGAAATCGCGACGGATCACGAAATTCGCACCCTCGCCGCGGCCGATCTCGTCGGAGATCACCCGCCGGACGATGTCGGCGTACTCCTCGTCGGCGATATCGAAACCGGCATCCTCGAACGGCACGGGTTCGGACGGTAGCGCGGTCAGGGCTTCGTCGCGTGTCACCGCCACGTGCTCGTCGACGACGAGGCACCGCAGCGGCGCGTCGTCGTCGCGGCAGACGAAGCCGCGCTCCACCACCTGGCGGTACGGGACGAGGGCGAGGATCTCTCGCGCGGTCCCACCGGCGTCGGTGAGGGGGATGTCGGCCAGGAGCGCGACATCGACGACGTCGCCGGTGAGGATCTCGACGGTGCGGCCGTCGCGCGCGATCAGCGCGAACGGCTCGGTTCCCGCGGCGAGGGCGTGCAGGCGGGAGAGGGGTGCGGGGCCGGTCATGGTCGGTCTTTCGTCGGAAGGGGCGGTCGCCCGACGCGGCTGCCTAACGAAAAAGACCGCCTCGCGGGCGGTCTGTCAACGTGCGAACGCCCACCGCCTAAACGGTGGGCCACCAGGAGCGGTTCGCGGACATGCGCCGAACGTACCACACCGGCTTCGGCCTCCTCGCAGGTCGCCCGGCGTAGGCTGAGCACGTGCCTGCAGTCAATTTAGGGATGCCGCGAGTCGCCCAGGTTCTCGCCCCCCGCCGGAAGAGCCGTCAGATCAAGGTCGGTAAGGTCCTCGTCGGCGGTGACGCTCCCGTCAGCGTGCAGTCGATGACGACGACGCCGACCACGAACATCAACGCCACGCTGCAGCAGATCGCCGAGCTGACAGCATCCGGCTGCGAGATCGTGCGCGTCGCCGTCCCGTCGCAGGACGACGCCGACGTGCTGCACATCATCGCCAAGAAGAGCCAGATCCCCGTCATCGCCGACATCCACTTCCAGCCGAAGTACGTCTTCCAGGCGATCGACGCCGGGTGCGCCGCAGTGCGCGTCAACCCGGGCAACATTCGCAAGTTCGACGACCAGGTCGGCTCGATCGCCGCCGCCGCCAAGGCGGCGGGCGTGTCCCTGCGCATCGGCGTCAACGCCGGATCGCTCGACCCCCGTCTGCTCGAGAAGTACGGCAAGGCCACCCCCGAGGCGCTCGCGGAGAGCGCGCGCTGGGAGGCGAGCCTGTTCGAGGAGCACGACTTCCACGACTTCAAGATCTCGGTCAAGCACAACGACCCGGTGATCATGGTGCAGGCCTATCGTCTGCTCGCGCAGATGGGCGATTGGCCGCTGCACCTCGGCGTGACCGAGGCGGGCCCCGCGTTCCAGGGCACGATCAAGTCGGCCACCGCCTTCGGCATCCTGCTCTCCGAGGGCATCGGCGACACCATCCGCGTGTCGCTGTCGGCGCCGCCGGCCGAAGAGGTCAAGGTCGGTCACCAGATCCTGCAGTCGCTCAACCTGCGCGAGCGAAAGCTCGAGATCGTGTCGTGCCCGTCCTGCGGACGCGCCCAAGTCGACGTGTATACGCTCGCCGACGACGTGACCGAAGGACTCAAGGACATGACGGTGCCGCTGCGCGTCGCCGTCATGGGCTGCGTCGTCAACGGTCCCGGCGAAGCGCGCGAGGCCGACCTCGGCGTCGCCTCCGGCAACGGCAAGGGGCAGATCTTCGTCAAGGGTCAGGTCATCAAGACCGTGCCCGAGGCCGACATCGTCAAGACCCTCATCGAGGAGGCCAACCGCATGGCCGCCGAGATGGGCCCCGACGCTCAGATCGGAACCGCGCAGGTCATCACGGCCTGACGACTTCCGACGAATTCTCGGCGGCGGCGCCGGGTTGTCGGCGGAAGGATCGGGTGCGGTAGCGTTCGACCTCATGTCCGCCGTGCCACCGTCCGCCGCGTCGTCCACTTCCCCTGCTCCTCCCGCCGCGTCGCTGTCGCGACCGATCATCGCGGGTGTCGTCACCGCCCTGGTCGGCTTCACGAGCACGTTCGCGGTGGTCCTCACCGGGCTCCGCGCGGTCGGTGCGACGCCGGGACAGGCGGCGAGCGGGCTGCTGGCGGTCACCCTGGCGGCCGGTCTCGGCTGCATCGTGATGGCCTGGCGCTACCGCATGCCGATCACGATCGCCTGGTCGACGCCGGGCGTCGCCCTTCTCGCCGCGACCGGCGCGGTCGAGGGCGGATGGTCTGCCGCCGTCGGAGGGTTCCTCGTGGCGGCGGTGCTGATCCTGCTCACCGCGCTGTTCCCGCCCATCGGCGCGCTCATCGCCCGCATCCCCCCGTCGATCGCCCAGGCGATGCTCGCCGGGGTGCTGCTGCCCCTGTGCGTCGCACCGTTCGGCGGTCTGGTCGCCAACCCGTGGGGCGTGGCGCCCGTGATCATCGTGTGGCTCGTCTTCTCGCGACTGCTGCCGCGCTGGGCGGTGCCCCTCGCGTTCGTGGCCGCGATCGTGGTGGTCGCGATCGAGCTCGCGCGCACCGGGGTGGGGACGGATGCTGCGGCACTCCTGCCGCGCCTGGAGTTCACCGCTCCGACCTTCACCATCGGCGCGGTCATCGGCATCGGGCTTCCGCTCTTCGTCGTGACGATGGCGTCGCAGAACGTGCCCGGCGTGGCGGTGATGCGCAGCTTCGGCTACGAGATCCCGTGGCGCCCGGCGATGCTCGTCACGGGCCTCGGCACGGCCGCTGCCGCGACCGCCGGCGGGCACGCCGTCAACCTCGGTGCGATCAGCGCGGCGATCGCCGCCGGCCCCGACTCGCACCCCGACCCGAAGCGGCGGTGGGTCGCGGGTGTCTCCGCGGGAGGCTCGTACCTGGTGCTCGGTGCGCTCTCGGCCGCCTTCGCCGCGCTCGTGCTGCTCGCTCCCGTCGGTGTCATCCCGGCCGTCGCGGGCCTGGCGCTGTTCGGAGCGTTCGGCTCGGCGATTCAGCAGGCGATCGACGACCCGGGCGAGCGGGTCCCGGCCGTCGTCACCTTCCTCGTCGCTGCATCCGGCATCGCGATCTTCGGGGTGAGTGCGGCGTTCTGGGCGCTCGCCGCCGGGCTGATCGTGCGCGCCGTGCTGCACGTCGGGCGCCGCTGACGCAGCATCCGTCTCACCGGCGGAGGAGATCTCACCGGCGGAGGAGGAATGAGCCACCTCGGGTAATCCGCCCGTGACTTCTCGTCCGCTCACGACACGGGGTCGGATGCTGAGGCGGCGCCCGAGCTCAGTCGAGCGCGCCCCCGGTGATGCGCGCGTCGCCGCGTGTGTCCAGCGAGGTGCGGACGGCGACCTCGAGCGAGCGCACGATGTCTGCGAGAGGCAGGGCGGGCGCTCCCGCCGGCGCGGTCTCGGCTGCCCACGGCACGTGAACGAAGCCCGCTCGCACGTCCTGCTGCGCCGCGACGGCGTCGAGTGCGGTGAACATGACGTGGTTGCAGACGAACGTTCCGGCGGAGTGGGAGACGGATGCGGGTATCCCCGCACCGGCGATGGCCGCGGCGATCGCCTTCACGGGCAGCGTTGCGAAGTAGGCGGCGGGCGACCCCGGAACCGACGGCGCGTCGAGCGGCTGCTCGCCCGCGTTGTCGGGGATGCGGGCATCGGCGAGGTTGATCGCCACGCGCTCCGGTGTCACCTGCGCGCGGTTGCCCGCGAGCCCTGCGGCGATGACGACGTCGGGGGAGTGCTCGTCGATGAGTACGCGCAGGCGAGCCGCCGCCCCGGCGAAGGTCACCGGCAGCACCTCGGTCACGAGGGTCTCCGGGCCCGTCCACCGTTCCGCGACGGCCCGGACGGCGTCACCCGAAGGGTTCGTCGCGTCGCCCGCGAAGGGCTCGAAACCGGTGAGCAGCACGGTGGTCATCACTCCAGGCTAGGTGTCGCTGGCGCTTCCCCGGCTCGATGCGGGGCACTCAGACGGCAGCACGCGCGGCGTCTTCTGAGGAGAATTCTGTTGCCGAGGGCCAGAATCAGCCCGAGCGCCCTCAGTACGCGGAATCCCCTCAGGAACGGACGCGGCGCGCCCGCGTGGGGTGCGCCCGTAAACTCGAACCGTGGTCACACGTCTGTCGCATTACTTCCTCCGTACGCTCCGCGAAGACCCGGCTGATGCCGAGGTCCCCAGCCACCGACTGCTGGTGCGGGCGGGATACATCCGCCGCCAGGCGCCGGGCGTCTTCGCGTGGCTGCCGCTCGGGCTGCGGGTGAAGGCGAAGATCGAGGCGATCATCCGCGACGAGATGGCGAACGCCGGTGCCTACGAGGTGCACTTCCCGGCGCTCCTGCCGCGCGAGCCCTACGAGCTCTCGGGGCGGTGGGAGGAGTACGGCGACGGCATGTTCCGTCTGAAGGACCGCAAGGGCGCCGACTACCTCCTCGCCCCCACGCACGAAGAGGTCTTCACGCTGCTCGTGAAAGACCTCTACAACTCGTACAAAGACCTGCCGCTGACGATCTACCAGATCCAGGACAAGTACCGCGACGAGGCCCGCCCGCGGGCAGGACTGCTGCGCGGCCGCGAATTCACGATGAAGGACGCCTACTCGTTCGATGCGAGCGACGCCGGTCTCGATGCGTCGTACCAGGCGCAGCGCGATGCGTACGAGCGCATCTTCCGGCGCCTCGGGCTCGAGTACGTCATCGTCGCCGCCGACGCCGGCGCGATGGGCGGGTCGAAGTCGGAGGAGTTCCTGCACCCCACCGACATCGGCGAAGACACCTTCGTGCGCTCGGAGGGCGGGTACGCGGCGAACGTCGAGGCGTTCACGACGGTCGTGCCCGAGCCGATCGCGTTCGACGGCCTCGCCGAGCCCGTGATCTTCGATTCGCCGAACACCCCGACCATCCAGACGCTGGTCGACCACGCGAACGCGACGATGGACGGCGACTACACGGCCGCCGACACGCTCAAGAACGTCGTGCTGGCCCTCACCCACCTCGACGGCACGCGCGAGGTCGTCGCCGTCGGCCTCCCCGGAGACCGCGACGTCGACGACAAGCGCGTCGAGGTGGCCTTCGCGCCCGCGGCGGTCGAGCCCGCCACGGCGGAGGACTTCGAGCGCAACCCGCTCCTGGTGAAGGGCTACATCGGGCCGTGGTCCGAGACCGGCCCGATCCTGGGCGAGGAGTCGGCCACCGGCATCCGCTACTTCCTCGATCCTCGCGTCGTCGACGGCACCTCGTGGATCACGGGCGCCAACATCGACGAGAAGCACGTGCACTCCCTCGTCGCCGGCCGCGACTTCACCGCTGACGGTTTCATCGAGGTCGCCACCGTGCGCGAGGGCGACCCGGCGCCCGACGGTTCGGGTCCGGTGCGGCTCGCGCGCGGCATGGAGATCGGTCACGTGTTCCAGCTCGGCCGCAAGTACGCCGAGGCGCTCGGGCTCAAAGTGCTCGACGAGAACGGCAAGCTCGTCACCGTCACGATGGGCTCGTACGGCATCGGTGTCACCCGCATCCTCGCCAACATCGCCGAGCTCAACAACGACGACAAGGGCCTCATCTGGCCGGCGTCCGTGGCGCCGTTCGACGTTCACGTGGTCGCCACCGGACGGGATGCCGCGGCGTTCGAGCTCGCAGCGTCGCTGTCGGCCGACCTCGAGGCATCCGGATTCGACGTGCTCTACGACGACCGCCCGAAGGTGTCGCCCGGCGTCAAGTTCGGCGACGCCGAGCTCGTGGGCGTGCCCCGCATCGTCATCGTCGGGCGCGGCGCCGCCGACGGCGAGGTCGAGCTCTGGGATCGCCGCACCGGCGACCGCCAGGTGGTCCCGGCCGCCGAGGCCGTCGCCCGCCTCACGGCCTGACGTCACGACCACCGTCACGGGCGGAGGGGATCTCACGGCGGGAGGAGCGCGTCAGCTCCGAGAGTCCTCCGTCGGTGAGAACTCCTCCTCCCACCGGGTCTGCACGCAGAACGGCCCCGCCCATGAAGGGCGGGGCCGTTCGCGATGGGCTGGTCAGACCTTCGAGGTGCGTCGGATCCTGGCCGCGGCGAGCGCTCCGCCCGCGACGAGAAGCACGCCACCCAGAGCCGCGCCCCAGCCGATCAGCGCGCCGTCGACACCGGTGGTGGCGAGCCCGGAGGTGCCGGATGCTGCGGGCGCGCCCGATCCCGACGGCCGCGGCGTGGCCGACGGTGTGGCCGAGGAGCTCGGGGTGGGCGTGCCCGGGGCGGCGGCGATGGCGAAGCTCACCGTCTGGGCGGCGGAGGAGCGCGACCCCAGCGACTGAGAGAGCGCGATCTCGTGCGGGCCGCTGGTCAGTCCGTCGGTCACTCGGATCTCCCAGCGACCGGCGTCGTCGACCGTCGTGGTCGCACCGTCGAGGTCGGCGGCGATCGCCGCGAGGCCGGCGACGGGAGCGAGCGACACCTCGGCGCCCGGGAAGCCGGTGCCGGCGAAACGCACCGACGTGACGGTCGAGGCGAGCTCGCTCTGCGGGGCGTCGGTGACCTCGAACCCGCTCAGGTCGGCGCGCTGCGTCAGCCACTCGTCGGGCGTCGTGGGGCGGTCGATGATCCGGGTCTCGCCGATGCAGCCGTGCCATCCGTTACGGGCGGCATCGTCCACCCAGTCGGCCCCGAGGATCCACGGCATTCCGTCCTGACGGGCCATTCCCGCCGTGTCGGTCGCGTTGCGCAACACCGGAGCACCGTCCACGTACATCGTGGTCGACCGGGTCGCGGGGTCGTTCACCACGGCGACGTGCGCCCAGCTGTCGACCATGATCTCTCCCGACCAGTTGGTCTTGTCGCCGGCGAGCACGTCGTCGGAGATGCTCGTGAACTGGAACTCGCGCAGATTCGAGATACCGAGCGCCGTGGGGGAGGCGGTCCAGTCCCAACGGGTCTGGGGCACGCCGATCTGGGAACGGTTGCCGGTGCGGGTGAGGAACTTCGACCACCCGTTCGCCGAAGCATCCCAGTCGGAGTCCATCTTCACGAAAGTCTCGATCGTGTAGCCCTTGCTGAGGTCTGCGTCGTTGACGGCGGCATCCGGCGCGGTCGTGAGGTAGCTGAACCGCGAGCCCGAGGAGTCGTCGAAGCACGCTGCAGCGCCGTCGGACGAGAAGCCGTGCACGTCGGACGTCTCGATCGTGACGTCGTCCCAGGTGGCGCCCACCGCGTCGGTGGTCGCCGGGTCGGGGCGTGTCAGGTCGTTGTCGCCGGCGACGTCCTCCACGACGGTGTCGGCGTCGACGACGCCCTCCAGGCCGTTGAACCGCCAGTGAGCGAGCGTGCCCTCGGCCTCGACGAAGTCGAGCTCGTTGCCCGGCAGCTCGGTGGAGATCGGATCGGGGCCATCGAACCCGTCGAGCAGGATCTCCCGCGCGCGCTGGGTGAGCGAGGGCTCGTCTGCCGAGCCGGCGGTGAAGTCGGGGGCGAACCCGGCGAACCTCGACCGGAAGTCGATGTCGATCGCGTATCGCTGATGCTCGCCGTCCAGGAGCGGCTGGTCGTAGCTCGTGAGGGATTCCTGGGGCTTGGAGACGACCCACGGGGAGCCCGTCTCGAGGGAGATGGTGTTGTTCGTCAGGTCGAACTCGAAGAGTCCGAGATAGCCGTTGCCGCCCTCGTAGGCCATCTGGTAATCCATGAGGACCTGATGCACGTCATGGCCGAAGTCGTTCTTCTTCACCTGGCGGGTCGCACCGTGGAAGTGGCCGTTGAGGGTCATGAAGATCTGGTCGTTGCCCCGAATGAGCTCGTCCCACATCCGCTCGCTGTCGCCGGTCTCGATCGGGGACGCCTGGTCGGCGGCGACGTTGATGAGCGCGTGGCTGCTCAAGATGACGGGCACGGTCGGGTGCGCGTCGAGAACGCCCTGCGCCCAGGCGAGGGTGGCGTCGGAGGAGTTCCATGCGATGGCGAGCGACATGAACTGCTGCCCCTCGGCCTCGAAGATATGGAACTGGCTGAGGCCCGTCGGATCGGATCCCCGGTAGGTCGACTGCTCCGCCGCGCGAGCCGCGCCGAACCAGGTGGTGAAGGGCTCCGAGGCGTGATTCAGCTCCGTATCGCGCACGCCGCTGTTGGTGACGTCGTGGTTGCCGGGGAGGATCGAGTACGGCGCGTCGGCGTCGTCGAGGACCTTCATCGCCGCATCCGCCGCCTTCCACTCGTTCTCCACGGTGGCCCGGTCGACGATGTCGCCCAGGTGCGCCGTGAAGGGGATGCGCAGCTCATCGGCGTTGTCCGCGATCCAGCGGGTCTGGGTGGCGAACGGGTCGGTGCCGTAGCGGGGCACGAACTGGTCGGCCGAATAGCGCGAGTAGAACTGCGTATCCGGCAGCACCGCGAAGGTGAATCGCGACGCCAGGTCGTCGGTCGGCGCGGCGGATGCGGTGGGCGCGACGCCGGCGGCCAGGAGGCCGGCGGCCAGACCGATGGTGGCGGATGCTGCGACGCAGCGTCGCACGGTAGGTCGTGTCGTGCGCGGTGTGGTGGGGGCCACGGATACTCCTCGATCGAGATGAACAGGCCGCTCCGCTGTCGTCGCCGACAGGGAACGGGGGCGCTCGCCACTTTTGTCGGCGGATGCAACCAAACCGTGGCGGGGAGATGAACGGACCGTGGATCGCGCCTTGATGCTTGCGCGGCTAGCGTTGACGGATGATCCAGGTCCCGCTCATCCCGTTGGCCGACGGCCGCAGCATCCCGCAGCTCGGCGTCGGCACATACAAGGTTCCGGCCGAACTCACCGCCGACCTCGTGGCCGGGGCCCTCGCCGACGGCTACCGGCACGTCGACACCGCTGCCCTCTACGGCAACGAGGCGGAGGTGGGCGAGGGCCTGCGGCGCAGCGGCCTCGACCGCGACGACCTCTTCGTCACGACCAAGGTGTGGAACGACGACCAGGGATACGACTCCACGCTGCGGGCCTTCGACGCGAGCCTCGGCCGCTTGGGACTGGACGAGGTCGACCTCTATCTGATCCACTGGCCGGTCCCCAGCCAGGACCGCTACGTCGACACCTGGCGGGCTCTCGTGAGGCTGGCGACCGAGGGGAGGGCGAGGTCGATCGGAGTGAGCAACTTCCACCCGCATCACATCGATCGGCTCGTCGCCGAGACGGGCGTGCGCCCGGTCGTCAACCAGATCGAGCTGCACCCGCGGTTCCCGCAGCGCCATCTGCAGGAGTGGAATGCCGGCCACGGGATCGTCACCGAGGCGTGGGCCCCGCTCGCCCGCGGCGGTCTGCTCGACGAACCCGCCCTGCGCTCCATCGCGCAGCACCACGACAAGACCCCGGCTCAGGTGGTTATCCGATGGCACCTCGACCGAGGCCTGGTCCTCTTCCCGAAATCGACGTCACCCGCGCGGCTGCGAGAGAACGCCGATGTGTTCGACTTCGTGCTGGACGCCGACGACGTGGCGGCGATCGACCGACTCGAGACCGGCGCCCGCACCGGGCGCGACCCCGACCTCGACTGACGCGGGTCAGGCCTCGAGCCGGGCATACTTCGCGCGCAGAACGGTGAAGAGCCCGTAGGCGATGAAGCCGATCCCCACCGCGGCGCCCAGCCACGGTCCGGCCGGCGTCTGCAGCAGCGCGCTCACGGCGGCGTCGAGCCCGCCCGAGGCGGACGGGTCGACCGTGACCGCAGCGACGACGACGAGGATTCCGACCGTGGCGAGGGCGATGCCCTTCGCGATGTACCCGACCGTGCCGAGGGCGATGAGAGCCGTTCCAAAAGTTCCCCCGGGCGTGGCGATCTTCTTGCGGAACGAGCGTCGCGCGCCGATGACGACGAACCCGACGCCCACGGCTGCGACGACGATCCCCACGGCCCCGAGAAGGAACGGACCGCCGGGCAGCGAGAGCACATTGCTGCTGGCATTCTGCGCGCTCTGGTCGCCCTGTGACCGGGCACCCAGCGCGACGGATGCGGCGATGCCGCCCACCGCGAGGAAGGAGACCGCCTGGGCGCCCTCCTTCACCGCGCGCTTGGCGCGATCGGCGCCGCTCGTGCCGCGCGCGACGAAGGCTTCGACGGCGCGCCAGGCGCCCAGGGCCCACAGCGCGACGGCACACGCCCACAGCAGGACGGCGCCGAAGGGAGCCGCCGAGATGGCCTCGAACGCGCCGGACTGATCGGTCTGTTCGTCGCCGCCGAACGCGACGGTCACCACGAGCGCGCCGAGGAGGACGTGCACGAGACCGTTGGCGACGAATCCGGCGCGCGCGAGCGTGCGGAAGGCCGAGGACGACTGCGCCGACGCGGCGGCGGAACGCGGGGAGGACGGCATGCGACCACCGTAGGCCAGTGGGCGCCGCACCACCGCGGGCACGGGCGGTCCGGTAATGTAGGGGGAATGTCGACGCGCGATCGCGCCGACGAGAGCTGAATACGGAGGGCCCCATTGTGGACATCGATCTCGGTCTGTTGAAGACGGTCGAACGCGAGAAGGAGATCCCCTTCGACGAACTCGTCCGGATCATCGAATCGGCCATCCTGACCGCCTACGGCCGCCACACGTCCGAGAACGGCGACGTGCCTGCGGGTGCGCGCGTCCAGCTCGACCGCAAGACGGGCCACGTCGCCATCTTCGCCCCCGTCCTCGATGACGAGGACGTCGTGATCGGTGAGGAGGAGCAGCATCCGGAGGACTTCGGGCGCATCGCCGCCTTCGCCGCGAAGCAGGTCATCAGCCAGCGTCTGCGCGACATCGCGGACGACGCCGTGCTGGGGGAGTTCAAGGGCAAGGAGGGCGACATCGTCGCCGGTGTCGTCCAGCAGGGCCCCAATCCCCGCATGGTGCACGTCGACCTCGGCACGATCGAAGCCATCCTTCCCCCCGAGGAGCAGGTGCCGGGGGAGAACTACTCGCACGGTTCGCGCTTGCGCGTCTACGTGACCTCGGTGTCGAAGGGCACCAAGGGCCCGTCGATCACCGTCTCCCGGACCCACCCGGGCCTCGTCCGCAAGCTGTTCGCCCTCGAGGTGCCCGAGATCGCCTCGGGCCTCGTCGAGATCGTGTCCCTCGCCCGCGAGGCGGGGCACCGCACGAAGATCGCGGTGCAGGCGAACGACCCCACCATCAACGCCAAGGGCGCCTGCATCGGCGAGCTGGGGCGCCGCGTCCGCGCCGTGACCGAGGAGCTGGGGGGCGAGAAGATCGACATCGTCGACTACGACGCCGAACTCGCCCGCTTCGTGGGCAACGCCCTCTCGCCCGCGAAGGTGACCTCGAGCTTCATCCTGGACGCCTCGACCAAAGCCGTTCGCGCACTCGTGCCCGACTACCAGCTGTCGCTGGCGATCGGCAAGGAGGGCCAGAACGCCCGCCTCGCCGCCAAGCTCACCGGTGCCAAGATCGACATCCAGCCCGACAGCATCCTGGAAGACGACTGATCGCGCACCCCCCGATCGGCTACGACGCGCCCGAGGTGTAGAATGGAACCCGTACGAACGTGCGTCGCATGTCGTGCGCGCGCACCACGGTCCACGCTCCTTCGAGTCGTGGCCGACGGTTCGGTCCTCATCCGCGATGATCGGGCCTGTCTTCCGGGGCGGGGCGCGTGGGTTCATGAGACGCACGAGTGCGTGCAGGTCGCCCTGCGGCGCCGCGCGTTCGTGCGAGCATTACGTGTGTCGGGTCCTCTCGACACGCAGACCTTCGAAGAATCCCTCCAGCGAAACGGCTGAACGGCTATGGACTCAAAGTGAACGGCTCGAAATGAGACCCGTCCGCATCTAACGGTCTGCCCTGTCCGGGGTAGGCCCCCTGACAGGAGAATTGTGGCAAAACCACGCGTACACGAGATCGCTTCCGAGCTCGGCGTCGACAGTAAGATCGCCCTCGCGAAGCTCAAGGAACTCGGCGAGTTCGTCAAGAGCCCGTCCTCGACGATCGAGCCCCCCGTGGCTCGCAAGCTCCGTGCGGCCCTCGAGGCCGACGGTTCCGCATCGGCGGGCGCATCGGCGCCGGCCGCCCCCGCGGCCTCGCCGCGACCCGCCGCCGGCCGGCCCGGCCCGGCCCGGCCCGCCGCACCTGCGGCCACGCCCGGCCCCGCGCGTCCGACTCCCGCACCCGCTCCCGCACCGACCCCGGCACCGGCAGCACCCGCCGCCGCCCCCGAGGTCGCCGCTCCCTCGACTCCGGCACCGGCAGCACCCGCCGCGCCCGAGGCGTCCGAAGCATCCGCCCCCGCTCCGTCGTCCGACACCCCTGGCGCCCCGCGCCCGGCTCCGGCAGGCGGCGCACCGCAGGCGCCCCGTCCCGGTGGTGCCCCGCGTCCGGGTAACAACCCGTTCGCATCGGCTCAGGGCATGGGCCAGCGTCCGGCCGGTCCGCGTCCGGGCAACAACCCGTTCGCGTCGGCTCAGGGCATGGGCCAGCGCCCGTCGCCGACCCCCGGCAACATCCCCCGCCCGCAGGCGCCGCGTCCCGGTGCCCCGCGCCCGGGCGCTCCGCGTCCCGGCGGTGCGGGTCGTCCCGGTGGCGGCGGTCGTCCCGGCGCTCCCTTCCAGCAGCGTCCCGGCGGTCCCGGTCGTCCCGGCGGTGCCGGTGGCGGCGGGTTCTCCCGTCCCGGCGCACCGGCGGGCGGCGGCTTCGCCGGTCGTCCCGGCGGTGGTGGCGGCCGTGGTCGCGGCCCCGGCGGCGGTACCGCGGGTGCCTTCGGCAAGGGTGGCGGCAAGTCCAAGCAGCGCAAGTCGCGTAGGGCGAAACGGCAGGAATTCGAGATGCGGTCGGCGCCGGTCGTCGGCGGCGTCAACGTCACCAAGGGCAACGGCGAGATCATCCGCATGCGTCGCGGCGCATCGATCTCCGACTTCGCCGACAAGATCGAGGCCCTGACCGGCTACACGGTCCAGCCCGGCACGCTCGTGACCATCCTGTTCAACCTGGGTGAGATGGCGACGGCGACCGAGTCGCTCGACGAGGCGACCTTCGAGGTCCTCGGCGGCGAGCTCGGCTACAACATCCAGATGGTCTCGCCCGAGGATGAGGACAAGGAGCTCCTCGAGGGCTTCGGTCTCGACCTCGACGCAGAACTCGAGGCCGAGAGCGAAGACGACCTCGAGATCCGGCCTCCGGTCGTGACCGTCATGGGCCACGTCGACCACGGTAAGACCCGACTGCTCGACGCCATCCGCCAGACCAACGTGGTCGCGGGCGAGGCCGGCGGCATCACGCAGCACATCGGTGCGTACCAGGTCTGGACCGAGCACGAGGGCATCGAGCGCGCCATCACCTTCATCGACACCCCGGGTCACGAGGCGTTCACCGCCATGCGTGCACGTGGTGCGCAGGTGACCGACCTCGCGATCCTCGTGGTCGCCGCCGACGACGGCATCATGCCCCAGACGGTGGAGGCGCTCAACCACGCCCAGGCGGCCAACGTGCCGATCGTGGTCGCGGTGAACAAGATCGACAAGCCCGACTCCAACCCGGCCAAGGTGCGTCAGCAGCTGACCGAGTACGGCCTCGTCGCCGAGGAGTACGGCGGAGACGTCATGTTCGTCGACGTGTCGGCGCGCAACAACATCGGCATCCAGGACCTCCTCGACGCCGTGCTGCTGACGGCCGACGCGGGCCTGGACCTCACGGCGAACCCGAACAAGGCCGCCCGTGGTGTCGCGATCGAAGCGAAGCTCGACAAGGGTCGCGGTTCGGTGGCCACCGTGCTCATCCAGTCCGGAACGCTGCGCGTCGGTGACGCGATCGTCGCCGGAACGGCGTACGGACGCGTCCGCGCCATGGCCGACGAGAACGGCGAGGCCGTGCTCGAGGCGTGGCCGTCGCGCCCCGTGCAGGTGCAGGGTCTGAACTCCGTGCCCCGCGCAGGCGACACGTTCATCGTCACCGAGGAAGACCGCCTGGCCCGTCAGATCGCTGAGAAGCGCGAAGCGGCCGAGCGCAACGCCCAGCTGGCCAAGGCCCGCAAGCGCATCTCGCTCGAGGACTTCACCCGCGCACTCGAAGAGGGCAAGGTCGAGTCGCTCAACCTCATCATCAAGGGCGACGTGTCGGGTGCCGTCGAGGCGCTCGAGGAATCGCTCCTCAAGATCGAGGTCGACGACAGCGTGCAGTTGCGCATCATCCACCGCGGCGTCGGAGCCATCACCGAGTCCGACGTGAACCTCGCGACGATCGACAACGCGATCATCATCGGGTTCAACGTGCGCCCCGACACCAAGGCCCGTGAGCGCGCCGCCCGCGAGGGTGTCGACACCCGGTTCTACTCCGTCATCTACAACGCGATCGACGACGTCGAGCAGTCGCTCAAGGGCCTGCTCAAGCCGGAGTTCGAAGAGGTGCAGTCGGGTGTCGCCGAGATCCGCGAGGTGTTCCGCTCCTCCAAGGTCGGCAACATCGCCGGTGTCATCGTGCGATCGGGAACGATCACGCGAAACGCCAAGGCTCGCGTCATCCGCGACGGTGTC
This sequence comes from Microbacterium hatanonis, assembly GCF_008017415.1. Taxonomy (NCBI): domain Bacteria; kingdom Bacillati; phylum Actinomycetota; class Actinomycetes; order Micrococcales; family Microbacteriaceae; genus Microbacterium; species Microbacterium hatanonis. The sequence goes on from NZ_VRSV01000001.1 coordinate 728,414, forward strand.
GTGCTGGCCGACGGCCTCGCGATCGAGTCGCTGCGTCGCTTCAAGGACGACGTCACCGAAGTTCGTACGGACTTCGAGGCCGGTATCGGTCTCGGCAAGTTCAACGACATCCAGATCGGTGACGAGATCGAGACCACTGAGATGGTGGAGAAGCCGCGAGGCTGATCCTGCGTCACTCCGGCCGGCTGCAACCTCCGGCAGCGAGTGTCTCCTCCTTCGCAGAGCGGGGCCCCTACCCCGATGCTCAGGAGGAGACACTCGCAGCCTCCGGTTTCCGCCGGCCTCCCTCGGCTCATCGCTCGCTGGGATAACTGAGAGAAGGAAGAACATGGCTGGAGAGCGGCAAGCGCGCTTGGCGGACCGCATCAAGGTGCTCGTGGCCGAGCGGCTCGAGAAGGGTCTCCGCGACCCGCGCCTCGGCTTCGTCACGATCACCGACGTCCGGGTGACCGGTGACCTCCAGCACGCATCCGTGTTCTACACGGTGCTCGGAACGCCCGAGGAGCGTGCCGACACGGGCGCGGCGCTCAAGTCCGCGACCGGACTCCTCCGCGCCGAGGTCGGCAAGCAGCTCAACATCCGGCTGACCCCGACCCTCGAGTTCATCGCCGACGCGATCCCTGAGAACGCCGGCAACATCGCCGATCTCCTTCGCGAGGCCGCCGAGCGCGATGCGGCCGTCGCGGGTATCGCCGCGGGCGCTGCCTACGCGGGCGAGGCCGACCCTTACGTCAAGCCGCGCGAGGACGACGACGAGGACTGAACGCTTGTCACGACGATTCCCCTGTCACGAACCGCGGCTCACGCCCACCGTTCACGACAGGGGAATCGTGCTGTCCGGGCCGGTTCGGCCGCGGGGCAGGTGCAGAAGACCGTCGGATGCCTCGACGAGGCCGTCGACGACGAGCGAGTCGATGGCGCGGTCCCGCTGACGTCGGTCGGGCCAGTCGGCGATGATCGTTTCGAGGGGCACCGCGGACGGGGCGGCGTCGCGCAGCATCCGCATCACCGCTCCTCGCGCCTGGCGATCGCTTCCCTCGTACTTCGCCTGCCGACGGCGGGTGTCGCCCGTGTCGGGGTAGCCCTCGGCGCGCCAGCGGCAGACGTCCGCGAGCGGGCACGCTTCGCATCGGGGTGAGCGGGCGGTGCAGACGGTCGCGCCGAGTTCCATCGCTGCGGCGTTGACCACGGCGGCGGCCTCGACATCGTCGGGCAGCACCGCGGCCATGTCGACGAGGTCGCGACGCGACGGCGGGCCCGGCTGACCCCGGCCGGCGACGGCTCGCGCGAGCACGCGGCGCGTGTTGGTGTCGACGACGGGGTGGTGGTCGCCGTAGGCGAAGACCGCGACGGCCCGGGCGGTGTAGTCGCCGATCCCGGTGAGGGCCAGCAGGGCGTCGACGTCGCGGGGCACCACGTCTCCGTGGCGGTCGCGGATCTCGGTCGCGGCGCGGTGCAGCCAGAGCGCGCGGCGCGGGTAGCCGAGGTTCGCCCACTGCCGCACGGCCTCGGCCGGCGCCTCCGCAGCGAGCGCACCCGGGGTCGGCCATCGGTCGAGCCAGGCCTCGAGGTGCGGGATGACACGGGCGACGGGCGTCTGTTGAAGCATGAACTCGCTGACGAGCGTTCCCCACGCCCCGAACCCCTCGCGACGCCAGGGGAGGTCACGGGCGTTGCGGCCGTACCACTCGACCAGCGGCGCGGCGAGTTCGGGCATCACGCCAGCGTACGTCAGCCGGGTTCTGAGAATCGCGTGCGTATCTCTGCGGCGCACTCGGCCTGCGCCGTAGCGTCGAGTGATGGACATCGACACAGGACGATCCACCGCCCGCCGTGCACGCATCCTCTCGCCCCTCGTCGGGGCGGTTGCCGCGGCAGCCCTTCTCGTCGGCTGTACCGCCGCCGCCGAACCGGTGCCCACCGTCACCGAGACGGTCCAGGTCCCGGCGGATCCGTCGCCGACCTCCACGGTCATACCCTCTCCGTCGGCCGAGGCGGGAGCCGATTCCTCCGGGATCGACGGCATCGAGTTGGGAACGCCGTACGACGATGCGGTGGCCGCGGCAGGAGCCACGCCAGCCGAGGCATGCCCGTGGCTGGCGTCGACGGACGAAGACGGGTACACCCTCACGCTCCAGCGCGCCGAAGTCGCCGAGCAGGATCCGCCGGTGATCGAGCTCGTCCAGGTGTCCGCCTCGCCCGTCGACCTCGAAGGGGGGCCGGCGATCGGCCCGTTGACCGCTGAGGGCATCGGGGTCGGATCGAGGATGGATCAAGCCCTGGCGGCCTATCCCGACGCCGTCGAGATCGAGGGAGTCGGCGACCGGCGGTACCTCGCCATCGAATCGAGCGCGGGCGCGGGATCGGTGTTCCTCTCGTACACGGCCGGGCTCGACATCATCTGGGCGCTGACCGCGACGAGCCTCGACGAGCCGCCGTACGAGTCCTGCGCCTGAGCAAGATGAACCGGTCCGGGCCCGAGGGGAGACACGTCAGCCGACGCTCGCGGGAACGTACGCTGGAGGGATGAACTCCCCGAGCCCCTCGGCCGCCTCGATGATGCGCGAGCTGCGCGCAGAGGTGCGACAGAATCTCCGCCGCGGACGCGTCATCGTCGCGGTCGACGGCACCCCCGGTTCCGGGCAAGCCGACGTCGCCGACGCCCTCGCCGCAGCCTTCGCGGAGGAGGGCGAGACCGCGCTGCGCGCCTCCGCCGCCGACTTCGCCGGTGCCGATGGCCGCCTCGACGCCGATGAGCTGCGCCGCACGCTCGTGGAGCCCTTCCGTTCGTCGTCTCCCGGCGGCTTCTCGCTCGCTCCCTCGGCGGAAGCGACCACGGCGCCCGCGGACGCGCTGCTCGTCGTCGACGGCGACTTCCTGCTCACGCGAGAGCTGCGAGGCCTGTGGAACTGGTCGGTGTGGCTCGAAACCCACCCGACGTCGGCCTTCGCGCGGCTCGCTCGCGACGGCCGAGCCGAGGCCGACCCCGCCGCCGCGTCGAACGATGCGCTCCGGGACGCCGCGGCCTCCTACCGGCGTTCATCGAACCCGGGCGCGGCAGCGTCCGCGCTCATCGAGAACACCGATCCCGAGAACCCGACGCGGATCTTCGGAGACTTCTGCTGATGCCCGCGGGAGGCATGCTGCTCGTCGACAAGCCGGCGGGCATGACCAGTCACGACGTCGTCTCGCGCGCGCGGAAGGCCCGCGGCACCCGCAAAGTCGGCCACGCCGGCACCCTCGACCCGATGGCGACCGGGCTGCTCGTGCTCGGGGTCGACGCCGCGACGCGCCTGCTCACCTTCATCGTGGGCGCCGACAAGACCTACACGGCCACCATGCTGCTGGGCGCGACGACCGATACCGACGACGCCGACGGCGAGGTCGTCGACCGCGCATCGAGCTCGGACGTCGCCGCGGTGACGGACGCCGCGATCGACGAGGGGATCGCAGCCCTCACCGGCGCGATCTCCCAGGTGCCGACCACGGTGTCGGCGATCAAGGTGAACGGTCGTCGCGCCTACGATCTCGCGCGCGAGGGCGTCGAGGTGGAACTGAAGGCGCGCGACGTCGTCGTGTCGCGGTTCGACGTGATCGAACGCCGTCGCGAAGACGACCGCATCGAGCTCGACGTCGTCGTGGACTGCTCCAGCGGTACGTACATCCGCGCGCTGGCCCGAGACCTGGGCGCGGCGCTCGGCATCGGCGGCCACCTGACCGCCCTGCGGCGCACGCGGATCGGACCGTTCTCGGTGGCGGATGCGGCGCCCCTCGACGCCTTGGCGGGCGTGCCGCTCCTCAGCCCGGCCGACGCGGGCACGACGGTGCTCGGGGCGCTCGAGGTCACCGCCGACGAGGCGCGAGACCTCCGGCACGGCAAACGCCTCGTGGGCGCCGCATCGCGTCTGCCGGCGTCGCCCGCCGCGGCGATCGATCCCGAGGGCGCGCTCATCGGTGTCGTCGAACGACGCGGCGTCGACGTCAAGAGCGTGATGAATCTGCCGACGGGGGAGAACGCATGATCCTCTGGTTCACGCTCGCCCAGGTGGCCGTGGCGTCGGTCGCGGCCCTCGTGGCCGTGATCGCGGGGCTCGCGGGCAGACGCCCCGGCGACGTCACCGTCGGAAGCCTCGCCTTGATCGAGGTGCTGCTCATCGCCCAGGTCGTCACGGCGATCATCGCCCCGTTCGCCGGCAACCCCCCGACGGGGAGCGCGCTGGAGTTCTGGGTCTACCTGGTCTCGGCAGTGCTCATCCCCCCGGCGGCCGTCGCGTGGGCGCTCGTCGAGCGCAGCCGATGGAGCACCGTGATCATGGGGATCGGCGCCGCATCGGTGGCGATCATGGTGTGGCGCATGCACGTGATCTGGACCGTCCAGATCGGGTGAGCCGGCGGCAGCATCCTTCGCACACGGAGAGCACCCTCCCCGCGCGACTCTAAGATCGAAGAGCCATGGAATCCCGCACTCGCCCCCGGAACATGACCGGCGTCGGCCGGGTTCTCGTCGTCGTCTACGCGATCCTGGCGCTCGCCGCGACCGGACGATCCTTCGTTCAGATCGTGCTGCGTTTCGAGCACGCGCCCCTGGCGTTCACGCTGTCGGCCATCTCGGCGGCCGTGTACATCATCGCGACCCTCGCGCTGATCTTCTCCGCCTCCCGAGCCTGGTATCTCGTCGCGTGGGCCGCGATCTCGTTCGAACTCGTCGGCGTCCTCGTCGTCGGGGTCTTCAGCCTCATCCGGCACGACCTCTTCCCCGAGGAGACGGTCTGGTCGTGGTTCGGGTCGGGGTACGTCTTCGTCCCGCTGGTGCTGCCGTTCGTGGGCATCTGGTGGCTGGTGACGCACCGCCCCGGGCGCGAGGTCGCCGTACCGGAGTCGGAGCCGATGGAGAGGTCGTCCTGGTGATCACGTTCCGCGACCCCTCGGAGGTCCCCGCCGGTTTCGGGCCCTCGGTCGTCGCCATCGGCAAGTTCGACGGCGTCCACGCCGGGCATCGTGCCGTCATCGACCGGGCGAAGGTGGATGCTGCGGCCACGGGCGCGAAGGTCGTCGCCGTGACGTTCGATCGCAACCCCCTGAGCGTGCTGCGTCCCGATCTGTGCCCGGTGAGCCTCGTGGGCGTCACCCAGAAGCTCGAGCTCCTCGACCGTGCCGGCGTCGATGCGACCCTCATGCTCACGTTCGACGAGCAGCTGGCGAGTCTCGACGCCGAAGAGTTCGTGAGCCACGTGCTGGTCGGAGCGCTGGGCGTGCGCAGCGTGCTCGTCGGGCGCGACTTCCGGTTCGGACGCGGCGGTGCCGGCGACGCCGAGCTGCTGAGGACGATGGGGGAGCGCTTCGGGTTCGTCGTGCAGATCGTCGACGACGTGCGGGCCATCGACTCCGATCGGCGCGTGTCGTCGACCTGGATCCGAGAACTGCTCGCCGAGGGCGATGTCGCGGCGGCCGGCAAGCTCCTCGGGGCGGCGCCGTCGGTGTGGGGAGAGGTGGTCCACGGCCTCAAGCGAGGCCGCGAGCTCGGCTATCCGACCGCCAACCTCTCGCCCGACCTCGAGGGATTCATCCCCGCCGACGGCGTCTACGCCGGCTGGCTCATCGACCAGGGGTCAGCCGACGGTCTGCGCCCCGGAACCCGGTATCCGGCGGCGATCAGCATCGGCGTCAATCCGACGTTCGACGACGTCCTGGTCCGTCAGGTCGAGGCCTACGTGCTCGACGAGACCGACCTCGACCTGTACGGGCACCTCATGCAGGTGCGCTTCGTCGAGCGCATCCGCGGCATGGTCGCGTTCGACGGCATCGAGGCGCTGAAGGTGCAGATGGCCGACGACGTCGAGCGTGTCCGGGCCGTGCTCGGCGCCCACTGATCACGCGGACGATCGGCCGAGAGTCCAAGACACCCGGACGCCGCCCTCGGGCGGCCCGGGTGTCTTGGACTCTCAGCGCTGCGGGCTCAGCGGGGGGCTCAGCGGCGCGGGCTCAGTACGAGGCGGCGTCGGTCGCGCCGGTGGGGCCGTCGCCCCGCTCGATCGCGCGGGCCTCACCCAGGATCGTCGCGGCCGCGCTCGTGCCGAGACGGGTGGCGCCGGCGTCGATCATCGCGAGGGCGGTGGTGAGGTTTCGGACGCCCCCGGACGCCTTCACCTGCACGGCGGGACCGACGCTGGCGCGCATGAGGCGCACGTGCTCGACGCTCGCACCGCCGCCGCCGAACCCGGTCGAGGTCTTCACGAAGGCGGCGCCGCCGGCCTCGGTCAGGCGGCTGCCGCGGGCGATCTGATCGTCGTCGAGGTAGGAGGTCTCGAGGATGACCTTGGCGATGCGACCCTCCGCGGCGTTCACGACGGCGCGGATGTCGTCTACGACGGCGTCGTCGAAGCCGGAGCGCAGGAATCCGATGTTCACGACCATGTCGACCTCGCTCGCGCCGTCGGCGAGGGCCTGAGCGACCTCGGCGGTCTTGGCCGCGGTGGACGTCGTGCCGTGGGGGAAGCCGATGACCGTTCCCACCGCGACGCCCGTTCCGTCGAGGCGCTTCACGGCGTAGGCGATGTCGGAGGGACGGACGCACACGCTGAACACGCCCCACTCGGCGGCGATGTCGAGCTCGGCGTCGACGTCTGCGCGGACGAGTTCGGGCTTCAGGATCGCGTGATCGATGGTGGCGGCGAGCTCGCGCTCGGAGAGGTTCGACATGCCTCCCAGCCTACGCGCGAGCGGTGTTGCGGATGCCGAGGAACGACACCACGCCCCCGATCGCGAGGAGGGCCGCGGTGACGACAGCGGCGCGGTGGAAGCCGCCGAGGTCGATCGATCCGCCCACGATCAGCGCGACCATCGCGACGGCGATGAGCCCGGCGACCCGCGAGACCGCGTTGTTGACGGCCGAGGCGATGCCCGACCGGCTGGTGTCGATCGCCCCGAGGATCGCCGAGGTGAGCGGCGAGACCGTGAGCGTCAGCCCGAAGCCGAACACGATGATGCCGGGGAGCACCTGCCACCAGTAGTCGAAGTCCTCGCCGATCGACAGGAGGAGGAGGGAGCCGCCCGCGGCGAGGATCGGACCGACCGTCATGAACAGGCGGGGCCCCCACTTGCCCGCGAGAGCGCCGACGCGCGAGCTGAACAGGATCATCAGCACCGTCGCGGGCAGCGATGCCAGCCCCGCGAGGGTTGCCGGGAGCCCGGCGCCCTGCTGCAGATACACGCCGAGGACGAAGCCGTTGAGCGACAGCGCCCCGTAGATGAACGCGGTCGCGACGTTGCCGGTCCAGAAATTGCGGGCGCGGAAGAGGTCGAGGGGCATCATCGGATCGCGAGCGAAGCGTTGCCGCAGAAGGAACGCGGCGAACGAGAGCAGGCCGATCGTCATCGAGCCCCAGATGACCGGAGAGGTCCACCCGAGCGCGGACTGCTCGATGAGCGCGAACACGGAGCCGCCGAGTCCGACGGTGCAGAGGATCGCTCCCAGGTAGTCCACCCGGGCGCCCTCGCGGCGGTGGTCGGGGTGACCGAGCCTCACCAGCAGGAACAGTGTGAGGGCGATGGGGAGCACATTGATGAAGAAGACCAGGCGCCACGAGAGCAGGTCGACGAAGAGTCCGCCCACGAGCGGGCCGGCGATCATCGCGCCGGTCGTCGCCGCCGTCCATACCCCGATCGCCCTCGCCTGCGCCGGGCCGCGGAAGTTCGCCGTGATGAGTGCGAGGGAACTGGGCACGAGGAGCGCCCCCGCAACGCCCTGGAGGGCTCGCATGACGATGAGGAATTCCGAGGTGGGAGCGGCTCCGATCGCGATCGAGGTCACCGCGAATCCGATCAGCCCGATGCGCAGCACGACGAGGCGGCCGAGCACATCGCTCAGCGACCCCGCGACGAGGATCAGCGCCCCGAGCGTGATCAGGTAGGCGTCGACGACCCATTGCTGTGTGGTGAGGCCGCCGCCCAGGTCGCGGGAGATGGCCGGCAGCGCCACGGTCACCACCGTGCCGTCGAGGAACGAGACGAACGACGACAGGATCGCGATCGTCAGCACCATCCGCTGATCGCGGGTCATCTGCTCGGCCATCTGCTCACTGTACGACCGTGCGCGCACCGAGACAGGAATACCCCAGGGGGGTATCGTGGTTCTTGACGTGGACGAAGGAGGCGTGATGGACCAGCACGACCCGAACGGACGACGCACGGCGGTCCTCGATATCGAGGGCATGACCTGTGCGAGCTGCGTGGCACGCGTGGAGAAGCGGCTGCGCGCCGTGGACGGCGTGGATGCGGCGGTCAACCTCGCCACGGAGTCGGCGCGCGTGACGTTCCCCGACGACCTCGATGCCGACGCGCTCGTTGCGGCGGTCCGCGGCGCCGGGTACGACGCGCGGGTGCGGCGCGATGAGAGGGCGGCGCACGCAGCATCCGCCCCCGACCACTCCCACGGCGCCGAAGGACACGGCGCCGAAGGCCACGTGCACGACACCGAGGACCGCCCGGGGGCGACGTCGCTGCGCACCCGGCTGATCGTGAGCGCCGTCCTGGGCCTCCCGGTCGTGGTGCTCGGCATGGTTCCCGCGCTGCAGTTCGCCGGCTGGCAGTGGGTCTCGTTCGTGCTCGTCACCCCGATCCTGTTCTGGGGCGGCTGGCCCTTCCACCGCGCGACGGTGGCGAACGCCCGCCACGGCGCGGCGACGATGGACACCCTGATCACGCTGGGCACGGTGGCCGCGTACCTCTGGAGCACGTGGGCGCTCTTCTTCGGCAACGCCGGCGAGCTGGGCCTGCGGCACGATGTCGTGCTCTTCGGGCCGGTGCACGATGCCACCGCGCTCGTCTACTTCGAGGTCGTCGCCGCGGTGACCGTCTTCCTCCTCCTCGGCCGTTTCGTCGAGCAGCGCGCGACCCGACGCGCCGGGTCCGCCCTGAGGTCGCTCCTCGAGCTCGGCGCGAAGACCGTCGAGCTCCCCGACGGCACGACCGTGCCCATCGAGCACCTCGCCGCGGACGATCTCTTCGTCGTGCGCCCCGGCGGAACGATCGCCGCCGACGGCACGGTCATGGAGGGAACGGCCTCGGTCGACGAGAGCATGCTCACCGGCGAGTCCGTGCCGGTCGACGTCGTCCCCGGCGATGCGGTCACGGGCGGCACGATCTCTGCGGACGGCCGTCTCGTCGTGCGAGCGACATCGGTCGGCAGCGAGAGCCGCCTCGCGCGGATCGCTCGGCTCGTGGAAGACGCCCAGCTCGGCAAGAGCCGAGTGCAGCGCCTCGCCGATCGCGTGTCGGCGATCTTCGTGCCGATCGTGATCGTGCTGGCCGTCGCAACACTGGGCGTGTGGATGCTGGCGGGCCAGCCCCTCTCCGCCGGCTTCACCGCCGCGGTCGCCGTGCTCATCATCGCCTGCCCCTGTGCGCTGGGCCTGGCGACGCCGATCGCCGTGCTCGTCGGCACGGGTCGCGCCGCGCAGCTGGGGATCCTCGTCACCGGTCCCGAGGCCCTCGAATCGGCCGAGAAGATCGACACGGTCGTGCTCGACAAGACCGGCACCCTCACCGAGGGGCGCATGACGGTGGCCTCGGTCGTGACTGACGAAGCGACCGATGCCGCCCAGGCGCTCGCGCTCGTCGCGGCCGTCGAACGCGGCTCCGAGCACCCCGTCGCCCGGGCGATCGTCGCCGCGGCGGGCGACGGCCCGGTGGCCGACGACGTGCGCTCGCTCGCGGGTCGCGGTGTCATCGGCACGGTCGATGGCGTGGCCGTCTTCGCCGGGCGCCCGGCCTTCGCGGCGGAGCAGGGCGCGGAGCTCTCCCCGACGCTCGCCGACGCGGTCGCCGCGGGTGAGCGCCGGGGAACCGTGGTGGTCGCCGGCTGGGCCCTCGGCGAGGAGCGCCCGCGGGTGCGCGCCGTCTTCGAGATCGCCGACACGGTGCGTGCGGAGAGCGCCGGGGCGGTCGCCGACCTGCGCGGCCTGGGCCTCGACGTCGTGCTGCTCACCGGCGACAACGCCGGGGTGGCCGAGGCGGTTGCCCAGGAACTGGGCATCGGCACCGTGCGCGCGGGGGTGCTCCCGGAGGGCAAGCTCGCCGAGATCGAGCGTCTGCAGGCCGAGGGCCGCGTCGTCGCGATGGTCGGCGACGGCGTGAACGACGCGGCGGCCCTCGCCGCCGCCGACCTGGGGATAGCGATGGGCGGGGGAGCGGATGCGGCGATGCACGCCGGTGACGTGACGCTCGTCCGCAGCGACCCGCGCGCGATCGTCACCGCCGTGCGGCTCAGTCGCCGCACGATGGGGGTCATCCGCGGCAATCTGTTCTGGGCCTTCGCGTACAACGTCGCAGCGCTCCCGCTGGCGGCGCTGGGACTGCTCAACCCCATGCTCGCGGGGGCGGCGATGGCGTTCTCGAGCGTGTTCGTCGTGCTCAACAGCCTTCGTCTGCGACGCGCCCGGTGACACGACCCGGGGGCGCCGCGGTCATCTCCTGAGTGCGCGCGGCGCCTCCCGGGCCCCCGTGGGCGGCGTCCGCGCCGTGGGGGAGTGAGGTATCGGCGCCAGACGCTAGACTGGAGGTCGGGGACCACTCGCGGGAATGTGCCGCACTCGCCGGAACGAATCGGCCAGGACGCCGATCCGCGTCCGTTCGACGGTCCCTCCCCGCGTGCGTGACGGCTGACCGCCCCCGCGGGATCGTAGACAACACCGGCTCGACCGGTCATCGCCGGGTCATCCGGCTGACACGCTCAGGAGGAGCATGCCGACCACGGCACCCGCCGCGCAGAACAACTCGTCGCGGCGCAGAAAGACTTCCGCGGCACGCCGCGACGACGAAGCACCCCTCATCCCGATCCTCGCGCGCAAGGTGCGCGAGGTCGAGGCCAAGGCGCAACGGGGCAAGCTCGGACCGACCAATCGCGTCAAGTTCCAGGTGATCGCGTTCCTGGTGCGTGAAGAGCGCGCGCGGGTGAAGGCCGAGGCCGAGCTCGACGCCGGTGCCCGCGCCGAGCTGCTGAAGCGTCTCGACGGGGTGGCGACCATCCTCGCCAAGACCGCCGCGCGCGACACGTCGCTCATCCAACTGCTCGAGGTCGACCAGGCGACGTCGCCGGTGGCGCGCCGCATGCGCCGCGACTGGCTCATCGAGTCGGGCGCCGAGCTGCCGCCGGACGAGCTCATCATCACCGACGTCGCCCCGGTCTCGCAGCCGGTCGTGCCGGCGGCGCTCGCCGAGCGCCAGGTCGTGCCGCCCGCGATCGAGTCGCGCCAGATGGCGAACCCCTTCCTCGCACCCGACCTGACCGCGGCCGCGCCCCAGAGCGCGCCCCGCCGGCGACTGGACGGATGGGAGCTCATGGGTCCGCTGTTCAAGGCCTTCGAGACCGGGGCAGGCGGATCCGCAGCATCCATGGATCTCCCCGAGGTGCCCGAGTTCGACCGGCTGTCGCCCAAGGGCCTCGAGGTCATGGCGCACCAGTCCCGTTTCCTCGAGTCGGTCCGCGAGGGCCACCGCAGTTTCCTCCTCGCCGACGAGCCCGGCCTCGGCAAGACCGCTCAGTCGGTGCTCGCCGCGTCGGTGGCGGGCGCCTATCCGCTGCTGGTCGTCGTGCCCAACGTCGTGAAGATGAACTGGCTGCGCGAGGTCGGCCGATGGACTCCGCAGCGACGGGCCACCGTCGTCAGCGGCGACGGTCGTGACGTCGACGCCTTCGCCGACGTCTTCATCGTCAACTACGAGATCCTCGATCGACACCTGTCGTGGCTCGGCTCGATCGGCCTCAAGGGCATGGTCGTCGACGAGGCCCACTTCATCAAGAACCTCACCTCGCAGCGCTCGCAGAACGTGCTGGCGCTCGCCGGGCGCATCCGCGAGCAGGTGCGCGATCCGCTGATGCTCGCTCTCACGGGTACGCCGCTGATCAACGACGTCGAGGACTTCGACGCCATCTGGCGCTTCCTCGGCTGGACGCTGGGCGAGAAGCCCGGCGCCGAGCTGATGGACAAGCTCGAGTCGACCGGCCTCACCCCGGCCGACAAGGCGTTCTATCCTGAGGCACGCGAGGCCGTCATCTCGATGGGCATCGTCCGCCGCAAGAAGAAGGACGTCGCGGCCGACCTGCCCGACAAGCTCATCGCCGACCTCCCGGTCGAGCTCGACGACGAATTCGGTCGATCGGTGCGCCAGGCCGAGCGCGAGCTCGGCGAACGGCTCGCCGCGCGGTACCGCCGCATCCTCGAGGCTCGCGGCGACCGCGGCCTCGCGCCCGGCGAGATCGACGACGACATCGTGCGCCTCGTCGCGCACAACGAGCTCGAGGAGTCGAAGGCCGCGGGCACGGGCTCCGAGAACGTCTTCACGATGGTGCGCAAGATCGGGCAGGCCAAGGCCCACCTCGCCGCCGATTACGCGGTGCAGCTGCAGCGCTCCGTCGGCAAGGTGGTTTTCTTCGCCAAGCACATCGACGTGATGGATGCTGCGGAGTCCCACTTCGCCGCGTCGGGTCTTCGCACCGTCTCCATCCGCGGAGACCAGACGACACCCGCGCGACAGCTCGCGATCGACGCGTTCAACAACGACCCGGGCGTCGGGATCGCGGTGTGCTCCCTCACCGCCGCCGGCGTGGGGCTGAACATGCAGGCCGCGTCCAACGTCGTGCTCGCCGAGCTGAGCTGGACCGCTGCCGAGCAGACGCAGGCCATCGACCGCGTGCACCGCATCGGGCAGGAAGAGCCCGTGACCGCCTGGCGGATCATCGCGGCTCACACGATCGACACGAAGATCGCCGAGCTCATCGACTCCAAGCAGGGTCTGGCCGCCCGCGCCCTCGACGGCGAAGCGGTCGATCCGGGATCGAGCGACTCGGTGCAGCTGAGCGCGCTCATGCACGTGCTGCGACGCACTCTCGGCGGCGAATGATGCGAGTGCGGCGGCGGGAGACCGGCCGCCGCACTCGCCCACGCGCCCGTCGAGTGGCTGACGCATCGCCTCCGACGCTAGGGTCGGTGTGGCAACGTCGCCGGCTCTCCCACCCGACACAGCGAGGACCACAGCTATGAAGATCGGCATCCTGACGAGCGGCGGCGACTGCCCCGGTCTCAACGCCGTCATCCGCGGAATCGTGCTCAAGGGCACGACGAACTACGACATCGAGTTCGTAGGCATCCGAGACGGTTGGCGCGGCGTCGTGGACGCCGACTTCTTCCCGCTCACCCGTCACGAGGTGAAGGGCCTGTCCAAGGTCGGCGGCACCATCCTCGGCACGAGCCGCACCAACCCCTACGAGGGGGTGCGCGGCGGCGCCGAGAACATCGCCAAGACCCTGTACGGCCACCGCATCGACGGCATCGTCGCGATCGGCGGCGAGGGGACGCTCGCCGCCGCCGACCGCCTGTCGAAGGACGGGATCAACGTCATCGGCGTGCCGAAGACGATCGACAACGACCTGCGTGCGACCGATTACTCGTTCGGTTTCGACACCGCGGTCAACATCGCCACCGACGCGATGGACCGTCTGCGCACGACCGGCGACTCCCACCAGCGCTGCATGGTCGCCGAGGTCATGGGCCGCCACGTCGGCTGGATCGCCCTGCACGCGGGGATCGCCGCGGGCGCCCACGTCATCTGCATCCCCGAGGTGCCGCTGTCGCTCGACGAGATCGTCGACCAGGTCACGCGGGCACACGACCGCGGTCGCGCGCCGCTCATCGTCGTGTCGGAGGGTTTCACGCTCAAGGGCATGAACGAGGCGTTCAGCGACAAGGGCCTCGACGCATTCAACCGCCCCCGCCTCGGCGGGATCAGCGAGGTGCTCGCCCCCGAGATCGAGCGGATCACCGGCATCGAGACCCGCTCGACGGTTCTCGGCCACATCCAGCGCGGCGGGTCGCCCTCGGGCTTCGACCGCGTGCTCGCGACGCGTCTCGGGCTCCACGCCGCCGACGCCCTGTTCGAGCAAGACTGGGGTCAGATGGTGGCCATGCGCGGCACCGACATCGTGCGCGTGCCGTTCGCCGACGCGCTCGGCGAGCTGAACACCGTGCCGCTCTACCGCTACGAAGAGGCCGCGGCGCTCTTCGGCTGATCCCTCGCGGTCGCCGGCGTAGGACAAGAGTCCGGCGTAGGACGATCCGATCGAGATCGTCCTACGCCGGGCTCTTCTCCTACCTACGAGACCGGGTGCGGGGCGCCGGTCGCCGCGGTCAGGACGCGTCGGCGACGCCGAGCACGTCGAGCAGCCAGGCGAGCTCGAACGCCCGCTCGCGCCAGGAGTTGTACCGACCGCTGACGCCGCCGTGACCGGCGACCATCTCGCACTTGAGCATCGCGTCGGCGCCGACCTCGCGCAGACGCGCGACCCACTTGGCCGGCTCGACGTAGAGGACGCGCGTGTCGTTGAGCGACGTGACGGCGAGGATGCGGGGGTAGACGACGCCCTCGCGCACGTTCTCGTACGGCGAGTACGACTTCATGTACGCGTAGACGTCGGGGTCGTGCAGTGGATCGCCCCACTCGTCCCACTCGATGACGGTGAGCGGGAGGGAGGGGTCGAGGATCGTGGTGAGCGCGTCGACGAAGGGCACGCTCGCGAGTACGCCGGCGAACAGCTCGGGGGCGAGGTTCGCGATGGCGCCCATCAGCAGGCCGCCGGCGCTTCCACCCTCCGCGACCATCCGGTCGGGGGTCGTGTAGCCCGCCTCGACGAGATGGCGTGCGCAGTCGACGAAGTCGGTGAACGTGTTGCGCTTCGCGAGCGTCTTCCCGTCCTCGTACCACTGCCGGCCCATCTCGCCGCCGCCGCGCACGTGCGCGACGGCGAAGACGACGCCCCGGTCGAGCTCCGACAACCTCGCGACCGAGAAGCCGGGCTCGATCGAGTGCTCGTACGACCCGTATCCGTAGAGGTGCAGCGGACGCGGGGCCGAGCCGACCTCGCCGAACGAGCGCTTCCACACCAGGGAGATGGGCACCCGGGTGCCGTCCTGCGCGGGGGCCCAGACGCGTGCCTGGCCGTAGTCGGCGGAGTCGTAGCCCCCGAGCACGGGCTGGCGCTTGCGCAGCAGCAGCTCGCCGGTCGCGATCTCGTAGTCGAAGACCGTGCCGGGGGTGACGAACGAGCCGTAGCCGACTCGCAGGAGAGGCGGCGCCCATTCGGGATTGCCGCCCGTGCCGACGCTGTAGAGCGGCTCGTCGAACTCGATCTCTCGCACCCCGCCGTCGGCGTAGTCGAGCATGCCGAGTCGGGGCAGACCATCGCGCCGGTATCCGACGACCCCCCAGTCGCGGAACGTGTCGACGCCGAGCAGCCGCTGACCCGGACGGTGCGCGATGACGACCGACCGCTCGCCCTGAGGGTCGGATGCGGCGACCCGCACGAGCTCGAAGTCCAGAGCGTCGTCGTTGTGGAGCACGTAGAGCACGTCCTCTCCGTCGACCACGGCGTCGGACGCGGAGTACTCCACACCCTCCCGGCGCGGCCAGACCACGCGCGGTTCTCCGCGGAGGTCGTCGGCGTCGAGGATCCACTCCTCGGAGGTGATCGACGAGCCGACGTCGATGACGAGATAGCGGTCGCTGCGGGTGAAGCCCGCGCCGACCCAGTACCGCTCGTCGGGCTCGGTGAACAGCTTCACGTCGTCGTCGACCGGGGTGCCGATCTCGTGCAGCCACACCGTGTCGGGGCGCCAGGCGTCGTCGACGGTCGTGTAGACGACGTAGCGACCGTCGGGCGAGAACGAGGCCCCGGCGAATGTATCGGGGATCTCGTCGGCGAGGTTCTCACCGGTCGCGAGGTCGCGCACGCGGAGGGTGTAGCGCTCGTCGCCGGCGACGTCGACGCCGTACAGCATCCGCTGCCCGTCGGTGGAGACCTCGAAGCTGCCGAGCGAGAAGAATTCGGTGCCCTCGGCCTCGATGTTGCCGTCGAGGAGCACCTGCTCGCCGGGGACGGGCTCGCCCGGAGCGAGCTCCGGGGGCGTCCAGTCGTCGGGCGAGGCGAGGGGAGCACGGCATTGGATGCCGTACTGGCTGCCCTCTACGGTTCGGCCGTAGTACCACCATGCGCCGCGGCGGCTGGGGACGGACAGGTCGGTCTCCAGGGTGCGGCCCTTGATCTCCTGGAAGACCTGTTCGCGCAGTCCCTCGAGATGAGCCGTCCGGGCGTCGGTGTAGGCGTTCTCGGCCTCGAGGTGGGAGAGGACGGCCGCGTCGTCCTTCGCGCGGAACCACTCGTAGGGATCGTCGAAGGTGTCGCCGTGGTGGGAGCGGATCGTCGAGCGGCGCTCGGCGACGGGGGGATCGGGAAGGGCCTGGGCGTCGTTCACGCTCCCACGCTAGCCGAGGAGCACCGCCCCTCGGCCGGTCGTCAGCGCACGGTGACGAGGGTGCGCTGCCAGCCCGAGGAGCCGTCGGGGGCGATCGGTGCGCGGTCCTCGATCTGCACCTGACCGTTCTTGTCGGTCGCGCGAACGGTGACGTAGTGCGTGCCGGCCTCGGCCTGCCACTCCAGCCACCACTGCACCCAGGTGTCGGCGTTGACCGGCGTGGAGAGGTTCGCCTGCTGCCAGTCGCCGTCGTCGATCGAGACCTCGACGCTCTGGATCCCGGTGGTCTGCGCCCACGCCATGCCGGCGATCGGGACGGTGCCCGCGGTGACCGGTGTTCCCGAGCGCGGGGTGTCGATGCGCGACGACATCTTGATCGGCGCCTCCGCGGCGTACCCGCGCGGGGTCCAATAGGCCTCGTCGGCGGCGAACGTGGTCACCTTCAGCTCGGTGACCCATTTCGTCGCCGAGACGTAGCCGTACAGGCCGGGGACGACCATCCGCACCGGGAAGCCGTGCTCGAGCGGCAGGGGCTCGCCGTTCATGGCGACCGCGAAGATCGCGTCGCGGTTGTCGTCGGTCAGGGTGTCGAGAGGTGTGCTCGCGGTGTAGCCGTCGACGCTGCGGGACAGCACCATGTCGGCGCCCGCCTGGGGCCCCGCCATCGCCAGGATGTCGCGGATGGGAACGCCCTGCCAGATCGCGTTGCCGACGAGGCCGCCGCCGACCTCGTTCGAGACGCAGGTCAGGGTGATGCCGTACTCGTCGAGTCCCATCCCCACGAGGTCGTCGAAGGAGAGCTCTACGCGCTGATCGACCATGCCGTCGATGACCAGGCTCCAGGTCGACGGGTCGATGGACGGAACGGTCAGCGCGGTGTCGACGCGGTAGAAGTCGGCGTTGGGGGTGAACAGGGGGGAGAGCCCTTCCACGTCGGCCTCGGCGCCGGCGGGAACCGTAACGGTCGAGCGCACCGCCGGAAGCTGGATGGCGTCGCGCACAGCGGCGATCGAGGAGGTCGTCGCCGAGATGACGCGCGAGCCCACACCCACCACGACGGAGGCGAGGGCGGCGATGGCCGTCATCCCCAAGAATCCGCGCCGGCTCGCCCCCGCGGTCGGTGCACCCTCGCCGGAGTCCGACTCCGAGGGGGCGGTCGTGGCGCCGTCGCGCCATGCTCGAAGGCGTCGTCCCAGCATCAGGATGAGCACGACCCCCACGATCGTGCCGGCGAGCGGGGGGAGGGCGGAGAGGAAACCGGCACCCGCGCGCGTCAGGATCGCCGCGCCGGAGAGCACGCCCGCGACGACGAGAAGGACGGCGCCCAGAGGCGGACGCACGTACTCGAGGATTCCCGCGATCGCCGAGGCGATGACGACCGCGAGGCCGAGGCCGACCAGCAGAGCGATCTTGTCGTTCTCCCCGAATGTCGAGATCGCGAACTCCTTGAGCGGCTGAGGCACGATGTCGATCACGAACGAGCCCACCGCCAGCAGCGGACTCGCCTGGGGTGCCACCAGCAGGGCGACGAGTTCGGCGGCCGCGAGGAACGCGGCGGCCGAGACGATGCCGGCCACCGCCGACCAGGCGGTGAAGGTCTTGCGTCGTGCGGCCATGGCTGGGCCTCCCCGTCTCGTCGTGGTCGATACCTATTCGCGGCCGCGGACGATTCGGATGTGCGCTCTAGGCTGGGGGCATGGTCGGAGCATCGACGCAGTTCGGTCAGCACCCGCCCGCGCGGCGTGTGATCGTGCATCTGAGCGACACGCACCTCCTCGCCGGCGACCGCAGGCTGGGCGGCCGGTACGACGTCGCGGCCAACCTCGCCCGCACGATGCGCGCTGTCGAGGCTCTCCGCATCCGCCCCGACGCGCTCGTCTTCACCGGCGATCTCACCGATCTGGGCGAACCGGAGGCCTACGCGGCGCTGCGCGCAGAGGTGGAGCCGGTCGCCGAGCGACTGGGGGCGCCGCTGGTGTGGGTGGCGGGTAACCACGATGAACGGCCCGCCATGCGCGAGCACCTCCTCGATGCGGATGCGACGCAGGAGCCGATCACGGGGGTGTGGGACCTCGACGGCCTCCGGCTGGTCGCGCTCGACTCGACCGTGACCGGATGGCATCACGGCGAGATCGATGCGGCGCAACGGGACTGGCTCGCCGGCATCCTCGCCGAGCCCGCGCCGCTGGGGACGCTCCTGGCGCTGCACCACCCGCCGCTTCCGACGCACATCCCCTTCTTCGACATCCTCGAGCTCCGCGACCAGCGCGCGCTCGCCGAGGTGGTCGCGGGAACCGACGTGCGCGGCATCCTCGCCGGCCATCTCCACTATTCGACCAGCGGCACGTTCGCCGGGGTGCCGGTGAGCGTGGCGGCGGCGACCTGCTACACGATGGATCTCGCCCGCCCGGCGGTCGAGGTGAACGGGATGGACGCCGGGCAGTCCTTCCACCTCGTCCACGTCTACGACGACACGATCACCCACGCGGTCGTTCCCGTCGTGGACGATCCGCAGACGGGGGAGTACTTCACGGCGGAGTGGACCGAGCGCATGGCCCGCCTCACCCCCGAGGAACGACTCGACGCGTTCTCTCGCAAGCGCTCCTGACGGGCTGTACGCGGTGTCCCGTCGGGCCACCGTGGATCACCCCGGCGTCGAAGGGGGCGCTCGGCCCACGCGGGTAGGCTCGACGCACCCCGACCGGCCGTAACCCAAAAGGATCTACATGCCACAGGACGCGACGAAGCTCCAGGACACCACCGAGCGCACCCGCACGGAGACCGATTCGCTGGGATCCCTGCAGATCCCCGCCGAGGCGTATTGGGGCATCCACACCGCCCGCGCGCTCGAGAACTTCCCGATCTCGCAGCGGCCGATCTCGGTCTACCCCGATCTCGTCCGGGCTCTGGCGATGGTCAAGCAGGCGTCGGCGCGCGCCAACATCGAGATAGGCGTCCTCGACACCGAGCGAGGGCTGCTGATCGATCGCGCGGCCCAGCGGGTCATCGACGGCGAGTTCCACGACCAGTTCGTGGTGGGCGTCATCCAGGGAGGTGCCGGCACGTCGACGAACATGAACGCCAACGAGGTGCTGACCAACATCGCCCTCGAAGAGGCCGGGCGTCCGAAGGGCGACTACGGGTTCCTCTCGCCGATCGACCACACCAACCGCAGCCAGTCGACCAACGACGTGTACCCGACGGCGATCAAGGTCGGGCTCGCGCTCAACCTCAAGAGCCTGCTGGCCGAGCTGTCGTTGCTCCGGCAGTCGTTCCTGGCGAAATCGGTGGAGTTCCACGACGTGCTCAAGGTCGGTCGCACCCAGCTGCAGGACGCCGTGCCCATGACGCTCGGGCAGGAGTTCCACGGATTCGCGACCACCCTCGGCGAGGACTACAACCGGCTGACCGAGAACGCCTACCTCCTCGCCGAGGTCAACATGGGAGCGACCGCGATCGGTACGGGGATCACGGCACGCTCGACCTACGCGAAGGCCGTGCTGCACCATCTCCGATCGATCACCGGGCTCGACCTCGATACCGCGACCGACCTGGTGGAGTCGACGAGCGACACGGGCTCGTTCATGTCGTTCTCGTCGTCGCTGAAGCGCAATGCGATCAAGCTGTCGAAGATCTGCAACGACCTGCGGCTCCTCTCCAGCGGCCCCCAGGCCGGGTTCGGCGAGATCAATCTGCCGCCCCGCCAGGCGGGTTCGAGCATCATGCCGGGGAAGGTCAACCCGGTCATCCCCGAAGTCGTCAACCAGGTCGCCTTCGCAGTGGCGGGCGCCGACCTCACCGTCACGATGGCGGTCGAGGGCGGCCAGCTGCAGCTCAACGCCTTCGAGCCGGTGATCGCGCACTCCATCTTCCAGTCGATGACGTGGATGCAGCGTGCGATGTTGACGCTGCGGGTGAACTGCATCGACGGCATCACCGCGAACCGGGAGCGACTCGGCGCGATGGTCGGCTCGTCGGTCGGCGTCGTCACCGCTCTCACGCCCTTCATCGGCTACGCGGCGGCCGCGGCGCTGGCGAAGACCGCGCTGCTGACGGGGCGCAATGTCGCCGACCTCGTCGTCGAGGCGGGCCTCATGTCGCGAGCCGAGGTCACGAAGCAGATCTCGCCCATGCGTCTGTCCGGGCTCGAGGCGATCACCGAGGCGATCCCCGTCATCCGCTCCTCGACCGACGTCGTCTCGCCCCCCGAGGACTGAGCGGGGCGGCGCGCCGACGGATCAGCCGATGATCCGGCAGTGGGTCGTGAGCGCCCCCACCCCGTCGACGCCGACCGTGACGGTGGAGCGGTCGCGGAGGAAGATCTGCGGGTCGCGGGAGTAACCCGCCCCGCCCGGGCTGCCGGTGGAGATGAGCGTCCCCGGCAGCAGCGTGACCGACTGCGACAGGTGCGAGATGAGCGTTGCGACGGAGCGCACCATCTGGCCGGTGGACGCGTCCTGCACCGTGTGTCCGTCGACCACGGTCCAGATGTGCAGGGCCTGCGGATCGGGGATCTCGTCGGCGGTCACGACGAACGGACCGGTCGGGGTGAACCCGTCGAACGATTTGCACCGCGACCACTGCGCCTCGGAGAACTGGATGTCGCGGGCGGTGATGTCGTTGACCACCGTGTAGCCCCACACGTGGTCGAGGGCGTCCTCCGTGGCGACGTCCTTCGCGGGACGCCCGATGATCACGCCCAGCTCCGCCTCGTAGTCGACCGATTCGCTCAGGGTGCGCGGCCACGACGTGGTCGCCTCGTGCCCGGCGAGGGAATTGGGCCACAGCACGAAGACGGTGGGTGTCGAGTCGGTCTTGAGCCCGAGTTCGCCCGAGTGCGCGGAGTAGTTCAACCCGATCGCGAGGATCACCGGGGGCGTCAGGACGGCCGATGCGAACGCCACCCCGTCGAGCGGGATCCAGGATGCGGCGTCCGCGGCGCTGCGGACACGGTCGAGCAGCTCGTCGCCTCCGGCGATGAGGGCCTCGAGGGTGCCGGGCGCGTCGTCGAACAACTCGTCGACGAAGGTCATCGCCTCGTCGCCGACCACCACCAGGCGGGGGGAGAGTTCGGACGACGCTGACTGAACGTGGGCAAACCGCATGCGTCCACGCTACCCGGCGGCGTGCGGCACCCCGCTCTAGGCTGATGACATGGCCTACCCTTCGCCGCTGTCGCAGCCGCATCCGGGGGCGGGCGCCCCCATCTCGCCCGCGGGGTCGCCGCCGGCGACCGTGCCCGTCGGCTCCCGCCGCACCGGGGGTGCGCTCGTCTGGATCGGCGGCGTGCTCGCACTCGTGCTGGTGGGCCTGATCGCGTACTTCCTGAACTTCCTCGGACCGGGCGCGTCGACCGTGGGAATGATCCTCGCGCTCGTGCCGCTCGCGGTCGTCTGGACGGTCGTACGCCTGATCGATCGCTGGGAGCCGGAGCCGCGCGGAATCGTCGTGTTCGCCGTCGCCTGGGGTGCCATCGCCGCCGTCGCCATCGCCTTGGGCGTCGACCTCGCGCTGACGTTCGTCGTCGGCCCGCTGCCGGCGGAGTTCTCCTCCGTCGTGCAGGCCCCCGTCGTCGAGGAGGTCGCGAAGGGCCTCGGGGTCTTCCTCATCTACATCGCCGCCCGGCGGTCGTTCGACGGACCCGTCGACGGCATCGTCTACGGGGCGCTCGTCGGTGCGGGCTTCGCCTTCACCGAGAACATCCAGTACTTCGCCATCAGCCTCATCGAGGGGGGCCTCGCCCAGGCGTCGACGACGTTCTTCCTCCGCGCGATCCTCTCGCCCTTCGCGCACGTCATGTTCACCGCGCTGATCGGCTTCGCGTTCGGGCTGGCCGCCCGGCGGTCGCTGTCCGCCGGTGGGGCGTTCGGCTACGGGCTGGTCGGGCTGGTCGGAGCGATCCTCCTGCACGCGCTCTGGAATGGGTCGGCGGTGTTCTCGGACTTCTTCGGGCTCTACGTGACCGTGCAGGTGCCCCTTTTCGTGCTCTTCATCCTCGGGGTGCTGCTGCTGCGCCGGGAGGAGTCGCGTCTGACGCGGGCCCGGCTCGGCGAGTACGCCGCGGCGGGGTGGTTCACCGAGCAGGAGGTGGGGATGCTGGCGACCGGACCCGGTCGTCGTGCAGCGCTCCGGTGGGCGAAGACGCTGAACGGCGACCGCACGCGGGTCATGCGGCGGTTCATCGCCGACGCGACCGCGCTCGCCGCGGCACGACAGCGGGCGCTGTCGGGCCGCGACCCTCATGCAGCGACGGTGGAGCGGCAGCTGCTCGAGCGTGCGACCCGGGCGAGATCGGAGCTCTTCGCCCCCTGAGGGGCGAGCCCGGTTCTCACCGGGCCGCCACCGCGTCGAGGGGCGCGCGCCAGAACGCGAGCTCGTGCGCGGCCGACGCCCGGAACGCCTCCGCCATCACCGCGCGACGCAGCGGCGCTGCACCGGCGGCCGCGGCGGTCACGATCCCGATGGCCGTCCGCGTCGCCTCGGCGAACTCCGGCGCGGCGTAGGTATCGAGCCAGTCACGGTAGGGGTGCCCTTCGACACCGAGCGGATGCAGCCGGCTCCCCACGTCGTGATACAGCCAGTAGCAGGGGAGCACCGCCGCGACGAGGCGCTCGTAGTCGCCGCTGTCGGCGGCCGCGCCCAGGTGGTCGAGGTAGGCGGTGGTCGTGGGACTGGCCTGCGCGGGCACCCCCTCGCCGAGACCGAGCCACTGCTCGTGAAGGGCCATCTCGGTCGCCACGGCAGCGTGAGCGCCGGTGATCCAGAACGTCTGCTCCCGAGGGGTCGGCGCGAGACGGGACGCCTGAGCCAGTACGCGCGAATACTCCCGGAGGTACAGGGCGTCCTGGGCGAGGTACCAGGCGAACGCTCTCCGATCGAGTGTCCCGTCGCCGAGCGATCGGATGAAGTCGAGCCCGTCGATCGCGTCCCGCACCCCGGCCGTGCTCCGCCACCACTCGTCGGCGATCTCGTCCGGCGACGGCATGGTGTCGAGGCCGCCGCGCGCCCAGAGCCCGGCGAAGTGGCTCACCGGTCCGTGCCCGCCCCCGACATCGAGTGCGGATCCGTGGCGGATGCTCTCCGACAGCCAGCGCAGGGCGAGATCCGTCGCATCCGACCAGGTCGCGCCCGCCCCGCGGCGTGTGGCGATCGCGGAGGACAGGGAGCACCCCGTCCCGTGGGTGTTGCGCGTCTCGATGCGCGGCGAGCGGTAGTCGCTGACGCGGCCGTCGGGCTCCACGAGTGCGTCCCGGAGGTCGGGACCCTCGAGGTGCCCGCCCTTCGCCAAGACCCGCACGCCGTGGCGCCGGGCGAGCTCCTGCGCCTGGTCGACCACGGCGTCGCCGTCCGACGCCGGCTCCCGATCGAGCAGGATCGCGAGCTCCGGCACGTTGGGTGTGACGAGGTCGGCGTCCGGCAGGAGGAGTCGCAACGCCTCCTCGGCCCCCGGGTCGAGCAGGCGGTGCCCGCTGGTGGACACCATGACGGGGTCGAGCACCACGACGGGCGGACGCGCGGCTGCGAGCCACTCGCGCACCGTCTCGATGACCTCGACGTCGGCGAGCATGCCGATCTTCACGGCGTCGATCGATACGTCGTCGCTGACCGCGTGCAGCTGCTCGGCGAGGAACGAGGTCGGCGGGCGGTACACCGACCGCACGCCGTGCGTGTTCTGCGCGACGAGCGCGGTGACGGCAGCCATCCCGTATCCGCCGTTGGCGGCGATGCTCTTCAGGTCCGCCTGCACACCGGCGCCGCCCGTCGGGTCGGTGCCGGCGATGCTGAGCACCCGGGGGACCACGGCGCTCATCGCCCGGTCTCCCACGCCGATCGCAGCGACGCCGCGGCGACGGAGGGGTCGGATACGCCGCAGACGGCCGACACGACAGCGATGCCGCTGACGCCCGCCGCCCGCAGCACCGGGGCATCCGTCGCGGTGATGCCGCCGATGGCGACCACCGGCAGCGTGCTGGCGGCGGCCAGACGGCCGGTCGCTCGCAGCCCGAGGGGGTTCGCCGCATCCGGTTTGGTGCTCGTCGCCCGATACGGCCCGATTCCGAGGTAGTCGGCGTGGGGGGAGGCCTCGCGCATCTCGGCGTCGGTCGACACGCTCACGCCGATGACGCCCCCGGGGCCGATGAGCGTCCGAGCGATCGACGCCGGTAGATCCGACTGCCCGAGGTGGACGCCCGCCACGGCAGCACCGGCCGCGCGTGCGGCGAGGTAGACGTCGACCCTGTCGTTGACGATGACGGGCACGTGAGGGGGAGTGGCGGCGGCCACGGCGAGCACGGTGTCGAGGAACGCGCGCGCGGGAGCGTGCTTCTCGCGCACCTGCACGGCCGTCACGCCACCGGCGACCGCGGCTGCCACGAGATCGGGCAACCGGTGCCCCGCACGAGTCGCGATGGCGGCGTCCGTCACGAGGTACAGCGTCAGGTCGACGCTCACGAGAGCACGATCCGCTCGGCGACCGTCGCGCCGTCGAGCGAGGCGAGGGCGTCGAGGAACCCCACGGCGAAAGACCCGGGCCCGTCGGCTCCGCGCGCTGCGAGCTCTGCGGCGACCGTGTAGGCGGCGACGGCCGCCACGGAGGCCTCGAAGCGGTCGGGATGCGCGCCGGCGAAGGCGGCGAGCACCGCCCCGAGAGCGCATCCGCCGCCGGTGATCCGCGTGAGGAGAGGATCGCCGTTCGCGATGCGGACGACGCGCTCGCCGTCGGTGAGGAGGTCGACCGCCCCGGATACGGCGATGACCGCGCCGGTGGATCGCGCGAGCGAGAGGGCACCCTCGAGCGCGTCGTCGACGCCGTCGGCGCTGTCGACGCCGCGGCCGCCGGCACCCGCGCCCGCGAGCGCCAGAATCTCGGAGGGGTTGCCGCGCACGATCGACGGTCGCTCGTCGAGCAGCCGGTGGGCGAGAGCGGTGCGCACGGGCAGGACGCCGACGGCGACGGGATCGAGCACCCAGGGCGTGCCGCCGGCGCGGGCGGCGGCGACGGCCTCGACGGAGGCCGCCCGTTGCTCGGCATTCGGCGTACCGAGGTTGATGAGGACGGCGTCGGCCACGGCGGCGAACACCCCCGACTCCTCGGGGATGTCGACCATCGCGGGTGCCGCGCCGATCGCGAGCAGGGCGTTGGCGGTGAAGTTGACCACCACGCTGTTGGTGACACACTGGACGAGGGGCGCGGCGGAGCGCACCTCTCCGACGGCGTCTCGGACGGATTGCAGAAGTGCAGGCGTGATCGTCACGCTCGACATCCCTTCGCTAGTACGAACTAGAGCAGGTTCTCCGGGTGTGATCTCAGCCCCTCGTCGTGAGGGGCACCCCGTGCCAGTGGACCCATCGTTGCATACGCGACGAGGTGCTCGGGATGCCGATGCGGGGCGGGCGCCCCGCGGGGTCTTGACAGGGCGGGAGGCTCGGAGCATCCTGAATCAAGACCAACTCAGCGCTCGGTAGTCACGCAGGCATCGCCGCGGCACCGGGCGCTGAGTGGTGTCAAGGGCAGTCACGGGCGGTCCGATCATGCTTGGATGGATGCATGACTGATGCGACAAAGCCCGAGATCGACGCCCCCCAGGGCCCGGCGCCCACCGACCTCGTCATCCGCGACATCACCGTGGGCGACGGCGACGAGGCGAAGCCCGGCGACACCGTCACGGTGCACTACCTCGGGGTCGAGTACGACACCGGCGAAGAGTTCGACTCGTCGTGGGGGCGCGGTGAGAGCATCCAGTTCCCGCTCCGCGGCCTCATCCAGGGATGGCAGGACGGCATCCCGGGAATGAAGGTCGGCGGCCGTCGCGAACTCGTGATCCCGCCGCACCTCGCCTACGGCCCGGCCGGGGGTCACTTCCTCGGCGGCAAGACCCTGATCTTCATCATCGACCTGCTCAAAGTCGGCTGAGACCGGTTTCCCCGAGACCCGGGTGCGCTTCGGCGCCTCGGGTTTCGTCGTTTCTGTATTCGGTGGAATACATTCGACAGTGCCGTCGTTCAGTCGACAGGAGCCGATCGAACCGGCGCCCCCACCACTCGAGGAGAACCATGACCGACACCACCACGCTCGACGTCCCCGGCTACAAGGCCGGCACCTGGGCTCTCGACCCCGCACACAGCGAGGTCACCTTCAGCGTCCGCCACATGATGATCTCGAAGGTGCGCGGCGCCTTCGGCGTGAAGAGCGGCACCTTCGTGACGACCGAGAACCCCCTCGAGTCGACGGTCGAGGCGACCGTCGATGTCGCATCGATCGACACCAAGGACGAGGGCCGCGACGGCCACCTCCGCTCGGCCGACTTCTTCGACGTCGAGAACTTCCCGACCATGGAGTTCCGCTCCACCGGCGTTCGCGTCGAGGACGGCGACATGCTCGTCGACGGCGACCTCACGATCAAGGGCACCACCAAGCCCGTCACGTTCTCGTTCGAGTTCGGCGGCTTCGGCACCGACCCGTGGGGCAACTACAAGGCCGGCGCGACGGCCAAGACGGTCATCAACCGCGAGGACTTCGGTCTGACGTGGAACACCGCCCTCGAGACCGGTGGGGTCCTCGTCGGCAAGGACGTCACCATCGAGCTCGACCTCCAGGGTGCGCTCCAGGCGTAAGACGGCGCACAGCGAAGGGGCGGATGCTGACAGCATCCGCCCCTTTCGCGTACCCGGTCAGGCGAGCACCGGTCGTCGCCGACGCAGGCGGTCCTGCGCGAGGAGGATGCCGAGGAAGACGATGAGCGCCCCGACCGGCTCGTTCCAGGCGAGCGGCTCGCCGAGGACCACCATCCCGAGAACGACTCCGACGATGGGGGTGATGTAGGTCACCGTCGAGGCCCGGGTCGGCCCCCAGGCGCGCAGGGCGTTCTGGTTCCAGATGTAGGCGACCCCCGTGCCCAGGCAGCCGAGCATCAGCATGCTCGTGATGACCCACGGGCTCCATTCGATGGGGCCGACGGCGATGACGGGAGTGAGCACCAGCATGACCGTCGCGGCGAGCGCGATGTAGGTGAAGGCGAAGCTGAGGGGGGAGAGCCCGCTGTTCGCGAGGAAGCGACGCATGTAGGCGAGGCCGATGCCGTAGCAGGCGGTGGCTCCGAGGATCGCGAACTGGGCGACCAGGCTCTGGTCGAGATCGAGGCCCTGCCACGGACCGACGATGACGAGCACGCCGAGGATTCCGAGAACGATGCCCGTGATCTGCACGGGCTTCAGGCTCTCGACGCGGAAGACCGCCCAGGCCATGACCGCCGTCATGATCGGCGTGGTGGCGTTGTAGATGCTCGCGAGACCCGACGTGACGTGCTGCTGCGCCCAGGAGAAGAGCAGGAACGGAAGCACGCAGAAGACGATGCCGACCACGGCCAGGTGGAACCAGATGATCGGGCGGCGGGGGAGGCTCTCGCGCCGCAGAAGCATGAAGGCACCGAGTGTGAGGGCGCCGAGCACGAGGCGGCCCCACGCGACCTGCCCCGGGGCCAGGCCCGTCAGGGCGACCTTCATGAACAGGAAGCTCGACCCCCAGACGATGCCCGTCAGCGCGAACTGCACGGCGACGGAGGTCTGCGAGGGAGCGGCTGAGGGCGAGGGCACCCGCCGACTCTAGACCGCGGCACGGGCGCGGCGAGCCGGGTCGGACTGCGTCGTCCGTTTTCCGCCGGTCGCTGTCGCTCGCCCTACGGTTCGGGGTGGTCGGCGTCGTAGGAGCGGAAGCGCGGGTTGAGACGTACCAGCAGGCCCACCAGCGCGATCACGATCATGCCGCCGATCAACGGGGGGAACCACAGTGCGGTGAAGGTCGCGAGGGTGCCGGCGTAAAGCGCCCCGAGGCGAGGACCGCCGGCGACGACGACGATGAAGATGCCCTGGAGGCGCCCGCGGATCGCGTCGGGGACGGCGGCCTGCATCATCGTCGAGCGGTAGATGGCGCTGACGTTGTCGGCCCCGCCGGCGATCGCGAGCGCCACGGTCGCGAGCGCGATCGCGGCCAGATTCGGCGAGGAGTCGCCGACGATCGCGGGCGCCGGCCACCCCAGAGCCGCGGCCAGCAGCACGAGGCCGAAGAGCGCCATGGCGGCGCCGTAGACGTAGATGGCGCGCTCGATGCCCAGCCCCTGGCGTCGCACCCGCCCGATGGGACCGGAGAACAGGCTCGACAGCAGCACGCCCGCCGCGATCGATGCCGTGAGCGCACCGGTCGTGATCGCGCCGCCGCCCAGCAGCACGGCACCGATCGCCGGGAACAGCGCGAGCGGCTGACCGAAGGTCATCGCGACGATGTCGAGGATGTACTGCAGACGGATGTTCGACGCGCGCCGGAGGAATCGCCAGCCGTCCCGCAGGGATTCGATGCCCGCCCGAACGACGGCGCCCTCGGGGCGGATGCGGGGGAGCGTCCAGAGACCGAGGAACAGGCCGAGCATCAGCACGACATCGATGCTGTACGTCCACGCGTACCCGGCGACGGCGACGAGCACGCCCGCGAGCGCGGGACCGGCCATCACCATCACGCCGGTGCTCACGCCCTGCAGCGCGGCGGCGGCGGGGAGGAGTTCACGGGGGATGAGCCGCGGGACGATCGCGGAGCGGGTGGCGAGCACGATCGAGTTAGCCGCCGAGTTGACGATGCTGAGCACGTACAGCCACCAGACGGTCTCCGCCCCCGTCCACGCGAGGGCTGCCAGCAGCGCCGTGGAGGCGAAGGTGACGGTGGCAGCGATCAGTGCCACGGTGCGGCGGTCGAACGCGTCGGCGAGCATTCCGCCGTACAGGCCCGCGACGATCATCGGCAGAAGCCCCGCGACCGCGATCATCGCCACGGCGAAGGTGTCGCCGGTGAGGGCGAACACGTGCAGCATCACCGCGACGACGGTCAACTGCCCGCCGAGGCCCGCCAGCAGCGACCCGATCCAGAGGCGGGCGAACGCCGGTACGCGCAGCGGACGCAGATCCATGAAAGAGCTGCGGCTGAGGCAGGTGGCCATCACCTCTTCGTCCGGGGGAGGCAGTGGCGCAGACGCATCCTTCGAGGCTACCCCGGCCCTCCGGGAGCGGGTTCGCCGCAGCATCCGTTCGCTGGTAGACTCATGCGGTTGCCGTTGGATCGGCCGCGGAGAAAGAGAGCCCACGCATTCGGCGTCGGGCGCCGCGCAACAAGCTGAAAGGGGATCCCATCTATGCCACTCGAGTCTGACGCCAAGAAGGCGATCATCGAAGAGTACGCGACGCACCCCGGTGACACCGGATCCCCCGAGGTGCAGGTCGCGATGCTGACGCAGCGCATCAAGGACCTCACCGAGCACCTCAAGGAGCACAAGCACGACCACCACTCGCGTCGTGGTCTGTTCTTGATGGTGGGTCAGCGCCGTCGTCTGCTCGGCTACCTCCAGGACATCGACATCAACCGTTACCGGTCGCTGATCGAGCGTCTCGGACTCCGCCGCTAGGCGGAGCAGCCGCTAAGCAGCACCGCGCTCCTAGCGTTCAATCGCTTTCTTCGAAGGCCTCCCCAGGTGTGGGGAGGCCTTCGTCGTTCCCGGGCTTCGAAGAACCGCGAGACGTCATCCGGGCTACGAGACTGCGCATTGCAGTGGAAGTCTCGTAGCTGGGATGACGTCTCGCGGTCAGAAGACGAGCGGATGCGGCGGGGTTACGCGCTCGCGGAAGCCGCGCGGGCGGCGACGAGGTCGGGGTGGTGGATCTCGGCGACGTCGGGGTGGGCGCGCAGCCGCGACTTCAGGGCGTTCTCGCCGTAGGTCGCGTGGATCGGGTTGGTGGGGTCCTCCGTGACGCCCCGGGCTGCGGCTGCGAGCTCGGCGGGGAGCTCGATGATCGGGAGCCGCGCGTCGAGTGCGGGGTTGAAGAAGAACGGCACCGAGATGCGGTCGTCGGGGTAGCGGGGCGAGATCACCCGGTGGTTCGTGGCGATCAGGTAGCCCTGGGTGGCGTACTCCAGGAGTTCGCCGATGTTCACGACGAACGATCCGGGTACGGGCGGGGCGTCCACCCACTGCCCGTCGCGCTGCACCTGCAGGCCCCCCTTGCCCGGTTCGACCCACAGCAGCGTCAGGACGCCGGAGTCCTTGTGCGCGCCGACGCCCTGCTGCGGGGTGGGATCTTCCTTGCCGGGGTAGCGCACGATCTTGATGAGGGTGGAGGGGTCGCCGAAGTGTCGGTCGAAGTACTCCTCGTCGGCACCGAGCGCGAGCGCCCAGGCGCGCAGCAGCTTGCGAGCGATGCCGGTGAGGCGGTCGTGCCACTCGGAGACGACCTCGCGCAGCTCGGGCTGGGCGGCGGGCCAGAGGTTCGGGCCGGTCAGTCGCTCGTAATCGGGACCGGGCGTCTCGATCGCGGCCCGCTCGGGTCCGACGTCGATCTGCTCGCGCCAGTCGACCTTGCCCTGGGTGCGCTCGCCGCCGACGCGGGTATACCCGCGGAAGTGGGGGCTCTTGACGTTCTCGATCGCCAGCTTGTCGGCGTCGGGCAGCTCGAAGAACTCGCGGGCGACGCGGTTGAGTCGCGCCTCGAGCTCGGGGGTCACGCCCGTGCCGACGAGGTAGAAGAAGCCGACGTCGTGCGTTGCGGCCCGGAGTTCATCGCGGAACCGGGCCGCAGCATCCGGCCCCTGGTCGAGGAGCGAGAGGTCGAGAACGGGCAGATTCAGATCGGACATGTGCCGAGACTAGGCGGGCCCGTGCGGACGTCGGTCGAATGTTGCAGAGGATTACCCGCGCCTCCCGCCGGTTGCGGGAATAGTCTCGGGACCGGAGCGTTGCACACAGTACATTCACGCGAATACACTTCGAACACAGCGTGAGATACGGAGAGCGATCGTGAACGACACCACCACCTGGCCCGGGATGCAGTTCGGCATCATGACGGTCAGCGACATCACGGAGGACCCGACCACTCGGCAGACGCCGAGCGAGGCCGAGCGCATCCAGAACACCCTCACCATCGCCAAGCACGCCGAAGAGGTCGGTCTCGACGTCTTCGCCCTCGGCGAGCACCACAACCCGCCCTTCTGGTCGTCGTCGCCCACGACGACGCTGGCGTACATCGCCGCTCAGACCGAGCGACTGATCCTCACGACCTCGACCACGCTCATCACCACGAACGACCCGGTGAAGATCGCCGAAGACTTCGCGATGCTGCAGCACGTCTCGGGCGGTCGCGCCGACCTCATGCTCGGGCGCGGCAACACCGGCCCGGTGTACCCGTGGTTCGGCAAGGACATCCGCCAGGGCCTGCCCCTGACGATCGAGAACTACAACCTCCTCCACCGCCTCTGGCGCGAGGACGTGGTCGATTGGGAGGGGCAGTTCCGCACCCCCCTGTCGGGCTTCACCTCGACGCCGCGCCCGCTCGACGGCGTGCCCCCGTTCGTGTGGCACGGCTCGATCCGCACCCCGGAGATCGCCGAGCAGGCCGCGTTCTACGGCAACGGCTTCTTCGCGAACAACATCTTCTGGCCCAAGGAGCACTACCAGCGCCTCATCACGCTGTACCGCGAGCGCTTCGCCCACTACGGACACGGCACGCCCGAGCAGGCGATCGTCGGACTCGGCGGTCAGGTCTTCATGAGCGCGAACTCGCAGGACGCCGTGAAGCAGTTCCGCCCCTACTTCGACAACGCGCCCGTCTACGGGCATGGCCCGAGTCTCGAGGACTTCTCGGAGATGACGCCGCTCACCGTGGGCTCGCCGCAGCAGGTCATCGACAGGTACGCCGCCATGCGCGAGACGTTCGGCGACTACCAGCGTCAGCTGTTCCTCATCGATCACGCCGGTCTCCCGGTGAAGACCGTGCTCGAGCAGCTCGACATCCTGGGTGCGGAGGTCGTGCCTGTGCTCCGCAAGGAGCTGCAGAAGAACCGGCCGGCCGAGGTGCCCGACGCGCCGACCCACGCCAACCTCGTCGCCAAGGCGTACGCCGACGGCGCGCCCCGCCAGGCGGTGCCGAAGGCCAACCGCGGTGACAACCTGACCGACGGCTCGCCCTACCGCGACGCCCCCGTCGCCGCCGGCAGCGCCTTCGGAGCCGCGGCCACGCGGACGGGTGCCTGAGATGAGCGCGCGCCGTATCGCGGTCGTGACCGCGGGGTTGTCGAACCCCTCGACGACCCGGATGCTGGGCGACCGCCTCGCCGACGCGACCGTGGCCGCCCTGCGTGCGAAGAGCACCGCGAGCGAGCCGACGGGGATCGCCGCGGAGGTCGACGTGTTCGAGCTGCGCGACTACGCGCACGACATCACGAACAACCTGCTGACGGGGTTCGCCCCGCCCGCGCTCGAGGCGATGGTCAACGCTGTCGTCTCGGCCGACGCCATCATCGCGGTCACGCCGATCTTCTCCACGAGCTACTCGGGGCTCTTCAAGTCGTTCGTCGACGTCCTCGACCCCGACGCTCTCACGGGCGTCCCCGTGCTGCTCGGTGCGAACGCGGGCACCGCCCGCCACTCGCTCGCGATCGATTATTCGATCCGGCCGCTCTTCACCTACCTGCACGCGAACCCGGTGCCCACCGGCGTCTTCGCCGCATCGAGCGACTGGGGCGCGAACGCCGACGGTGTCGCGCCGCTGGGCGCCCGCATTGATCGCGGGGCGCGCGAGCTCGCCGACGCGGTCGCCGCGCGCATGCCGGTGCGCGACGAGGATCCGTACGACCCCGCGACCTACCTCGGCGAGGGCCGATCGTTCGGACACCTGCTCGGCGGCCTCGCGGGGGAGTGACCCCGCTGCCGGGCTCAGCCCAGTGAGACGTCCGACGCCGTGGAGATCTCTCGCCACGGCGTCGGACGCACTCCCTCGCGCGGAAGGACGTCAGCGTCGATGAGAGGACCGAGGTCGAGTCCGCTCGCCGGAGCGATGTCGGCGATTGGCACCTGGAAGGTGCGGAACGCGCCGAGCGGCGCCACCGCCCGTGCCTCCTGCCGGGTGTCGACGAGATCGGTCTGATCGAGCACGAACCCGGCGGCCGCGAGCGGGTGGTCGGCGTCGCCGGTCGCCCAGGCCGCGATCTTCCAGAACCGCAGCGGAACCCGGATGCCGCGGTAGGGCGGATCGTCGTCGCCCAACACCGGGGCGGTGAACACCGAGAGCCTCACGTCCTGCGCCTCGGCGTGCTCGAGCACGTGGTCTTCGAGCCCCAGCCAGAGCTCCTTCGACTGGTTGAAGCCTGCCGCCTGAGGCGCCGCGTTCGTGTAGAAGAAGGTCGCCTCGGTCGCTCGCCGTGCCTCGTCGACGTCGCCCCACCCCGGATCGCGGCGTCTCACGAGGTGCCCGCGATCGAGGTCGTTGCGCGAGTAGACCTCCGGCCCGGTCTGCGCGTCGTCGGGTGCCCGGGGGTCGAGCCGCCAGTCGCCCGTGCGCGCGACCTCTCGCAGCCGAGCGCCGTCGATGTTCACCGCGGTTGCTCGCGCGAGGCGCCGTGACGGGTCGAGGACGACGCTGAACCGGGGGTAGGCGAGCGCGAGCGCCGGATCGGACGAAATCGGCAGCGGCACGGTGGTGCCGAGGAACAGGGGGTCGTAACCGTCGGTCGAGGGCGCAGCATCCATGTCTCCATCCTGCGGGTCCGCACCGACACGGCGGGGAACAGCCGGTGAACCCTCGGGTCGCGGCGGACGGGCTGTCTGTCAACGGTTCGCGATCCGTCGGACGGTCGTGTGGACTGGGCGCATGGACAAGGACGGCAAACCCCCCATCACCCCCGGACCCGAGCCCGACACGACGACCGCAGCCGAACCCGACGACCCGGGCGAGCCCGAAGACGAGCACGACGCACCCCACTGACCCGTGTCGTTCGTGAAGGAGCGCCCCGGCGCCCCGGACGGATTCTTCGAGGCCGAAGCCGCCGGGCTCGCCTGGCTGCGTGCCGTCGACGGCGGCCCCCGCGTGGTCGGCGTCCACGACGTCGCCCACGATCGCATCTCACTCGAGCGGGTCGCCGAAACCCGACCGGATGCGGCGACGGCGAGCGCATTTGGACGGGCGCTCGCCGTCCTGCACGACGCGGGGGCGGCGGCGTTCGGGGCACCGCCGGATGGGTGGGACGGTCCGGTCTTCATCGGCAGCCGGCGCCAGCCGTGCCACCCCAGCCCCGCGTGGGGCGCGTTCTACGCCGAGCAGCGCGTGCGTCCGTTCCTCGGCCCGGCGGTCGAGGCGGGCAACCTCTCGACGGCCGACGTCGACGTCGTCCATCGCGCGTGCGATCTGATCGCGGCCGGAGCGTTCGACGACGCCGACCGGCCCGCGCGGTTGCACGGCGACCTGTGGGCGGGCAACGTGCTGTGGGCGCGCGACGGTGTGGTCCTCATCGACCCGGCCGCGCACGGCGGTCATCGTGAG
Organism: Microbacterium hatanonis; assembly: GCF_008017415.1. NCBI lineage: Bacteria > Bacillati > Actinomycetota > Actinomycetes > Micrococcales > Microbacteriaceae > Microbacterium > Microbacterium hatanonis. The sequence continues at coordinate 763,066 of NZ_VRSV01000001.1, forward strand.
ACCGATCTGGCGATGCTCGCCCTGTTCGGGTGCCCCTTCCTCGATCGCGTCCTCGCCGCATACGACGCGCGGCACCCGCTCGCGCCGGGGTGGGGCGACCGCGTGCCGCTGCATCAGCTGCATCCGCTCGCGGTGCACGCCGCCGGGCACGGGCCGGCGTACGGGGCCGCTCTCGCCGATGCCGCCGAGCGCACGCTCGCGCTCGTCTAGAGCATGCCGGTGCGTCGCCCGCGCCGAGCGAGCAGCGCGTCGATCGCCAGCCCGATGCCGATGGCGACGACGACCGAGACCACGACCGCGACGATCGGCCCGCCGGGCACGACCGAGGCGACGACCGCTCCGATGAGCGCCTGGTACGCGGCCCATCCCAGCGCTGCGAGTCCGGCGACGGCCACGTAGCGAGGAGCCGGCACGCGGGATGCGCCGGCCGTCAGGTTCACCGCGAGGCGCGCGAACGGGATGAACCGTGCGGTGAAGAGCACGAGGGCGGTTCGCCGATCCAGGCGCGTCCGCGCCCACGAGAACGCCGCCTGCACGCGGGGCCGACGCATCCATCCCCACCGCTCCAGTCCGATCCACCGCCCCCCGAGATAGCAGCCGACGTCGCCGAGCAGGGCGCCGGCGGTGGCGACGACGATGACCGCGACGAGGGGCGGAGCGCCGCTGGAGACGGCGAGCGCCCCGAAGGCGGTCACCGCGGCTTCGCCGGGGATCACGACGAGGAACGCATCGCCCAGCACGAGCACGAACATCAGCGGAAGCGCCCAGGGGCTCGAGGCCACCTGGGCCAGCACCTCGTCGATCACCCGCACTGCCTACCACGTCCGCGTGAACGGCGAACGTCTCGCCGACCGGCCGGTGACGCCGCGGGGTAGATCAGGTGAACTCTCGGCGATCGGGGCGTTCCCGGCGCGTGCGGGCGCCGAATTGCCCTCACCCTGGAGGCGTGAGAGTCGCGCTGCTCGCCGAATCCTTCCTCCCGCACATGAACGGGGTCACAGGCTCCGTCCTCCACGTTCTCCGGCATCTCAACGCGCAGGGCCACGAGACGCTCGTCATCGCCCCGCGTGCGGGGGAGGTGACGACCGACCTCCATGGCGCCCGCACCGAGCTGCTGCGCTCCGTGCCGCTCCCGTCGTATCCCGAGGTGCGGGTCGTGTTCGCCCGCGCGGCTCGGCTCACCGCGCTGCTGCGCAGCTTCCAGCCCGACGTGGTGCACCTCGCCTCGCCGTTCGTGCTCGGTTGGCAGGGGATCGCCGCGGCGGATGCGCTCCGCATCCCTACTGTGGCGATCTACCAGACCGACGTCATCGCCTACGCGCAGAAGTACGGGGTCTCGCAGGCCACCGCGTTCGCCCGTTCGCACGTCTCGCGCCTGCACCGGCGCGCCACCCTGACGCTCGCGCCCTCTTCCGCGTCGACCGCTCAGCTCGAGGAGCTCGGGGTCGACCGCATCCGTCGATGGGGCAGAGGCGTCGATGCGGTGCGTTTCGATCCGGCCCACCGCAACGAGACCTGGCGTCGCACCGTCGCTCCGGCGGGCGAGGCGATCATCGGCTATGTCGGGCGCCTCGCCCCTGAGAAGCAGGTCGACGATCTTCGGGCGCTCGCCGACCTGCCGGGCACCCGTCTGGTCGTCGTCGGCGACGGTCCGTCGCGCTCGGGACTCGAGCGGATGCTGCCGGACGCCGTGTTTACCGGACACCTGTCGGGCGCGGAGCTCGGCGAGGTGATGGCCGGATTCGACGTGTTCGTGCACCCGGGCGAGAGCGAGACGTTCGGGCAGACCATCCAGGAGGCGCTCGCCAGCGGTGTCCCCGTCGTCGCGACCGGAGTGGGCGGTCCGCTCGACCTCGTGCGCAGCAGCATCGACGGCTGGCTCTACCGACCCGGCGACCTCGACGACCTGCGTGCGCGCGTCTGCGACCTCGTGGGCGACCCCGCGAAGCGTCGCGCGTTCGCCCGGGCAGCGCGCGAGAGCGTCGCCGGTCGTACGTGGGATGCCCTGGGCGCGCAGCTCGTCGGGCACTACCGGGAGGCGATCGCGCTCCGACCCATGGACGACGGCCTGCCTGCCCGAGGCCGCCATCGACCGGTGATCGCCGCACCCGCGGTCTCGCGGCCGTGGCGGCGATACGTCGCGCTGGGCGACTCGATCACGGAGGGGCTGTGCGACGGGTCGCGCATGCCCGACGGCGAGTACCGCGGGTGGGCCGACCGGCTCGCGTCGCTGCTCGCGGCATCCAGCGACGGGGTGTTCCGGTATGCGAACCTCGCCGTCCGCAGCCGCAAGATGAAAGACCTCGTCGAGGAGCAGCTGCCCCGCGCGCTGACGATGCGCCCCGACCTCGTCTCGATCCTCATGGGGTCGAACGACCTCGTCGGACCGAAGGTCGACATCCCCGCGCTCGTGGCGCAGCTGGAGGGGGCCGTGCGCGAGGCGCGGGGGACGGGCGCAGACGTGCTCCTGGCGACCGTGTTCCTCCCCCGACGCCGCGCGGCCGCGCTCTTCGCGCGGCGATTCGCGACCTTCAACTCCGAACTGCGTCGGATCGCGGCGGAGACCGGCGCGATCCTGCTCGACCTGGAGGCGACGCCGGCGCTGGGTGAGCTCCCCCTCTGGTCGGACGACCGGGTGCACCTGCGCCCGGCGGGGCACCGCCTCGTCGCCTACCGCGCGGCCGACGTGCTGGGGGTACCCGACGCCGAGGCGCTCAGCGACCTCGACGAGGCGTTCCACTCCGACGAGATGCCTATGCCCGGGTCGTGGCTGCGCCGCGATGCGCTGCCGTGGGTCTGGCGGCGGCTGCACGGGCGCACGGCCGGCGACGGACGCATCGCGAAACACCTGACCTACGTCGAGCTTCCCGGGCGCGGGCGGCGCAAGCGGGTATCGAGCACCTGACGGTCGTGTGTCACTCCCCGACGGGAGGGAGCTCCTCCTCGGGCAGGTCGCCCTCGAGCGGTTCGGCGTCGTTCTCGTCGGCGATCTCGGGCAGGCTCGTCGCCTCGTCGTCGATCTCCTCGAAGGTGGGCTCGAAGACCATGATCCGGCTCAGCCGCTCTTGCGGCGGCTGAAATCGCGGTTGCCGCTGGCCGGACCCTTGGTGGAGTGCACCGCCGAGTCTCCGTCGAGGTGGGCTTCGCCCGAACGCTGGTGGGCGTTCTTCTTCTCGAGAGCCTCGCGGAACTTGCGCTTCATGTCATCGGATGCTGCGCCTGCGGGCTTTTCCTCGGTACTCATGTCCCCACCCTAGGTCGGTCGGGCCGCTCAGTACCACCCGGTGCGCTCGGAGTGATCCCATGCGCCGCACGGAGATCCGTAGCGGGAGGCGATGTAGGACACTCCCCACGAGATCTGCGTCGCCGCATCCGTGCGCCAGTCGGGGCCGGAGGCGGCGAGCTTCTCGGCGGGATACGCCTGGGGGATCCCGTAGGCGCCGCTCGACGGGTTGCGCGCCTGCACGCGCCACCCCGACTCGCGGTTCCACAGGCGCACGAGGCAGGAGAACTGCTCGTCGCCCCACCCGCGGGCGGCGACCATCGGTCGCGCGATCGCCTGCGCTTGGGCGGGCGTGGCGATCGGCGCGCCCGCGGGAGGCGCGACGGGGGGTGGCGCGGGGGTCACGGGAGCCGGGGGAGACGTGACGGGCGTCGTCGGGGCGGGGGGCGTCGTCACCGGCGCGCCGGCGGCCGGCTGCGCCGCCTGTTCGGCGATCGCGCGCTCTGCGCGCTGGGTCTTCGCTCGGTCGACCGTGGTGCGCTGCGCTGCGGCGAGCTGAGCGTACAGCGCGTCCAGATCGCTCCGAGCCGACGCGACGGCGGCGGTCTCGGCGTCGACCATGCCACGGGCACGGGTCGCGGCCGCCTCGGCCTCGGTCGCGAGCCGGTCGCGTTCGGCACGCACCACGTCGGCCTGCGCCCGCTGTGCGGCAGCCGCGTTCGCCGACTCGCGCGCCGAACGCGCGAGCTGCGCCGAGAGCCTTCCCGTCCTCTCCGCCGTGCTGAGTCCGGAGAGCAGACTCTCGGGGTCGGCGGAGGTGAGCACCCGGGCGAGCAGGGGGCCGCCGGCCGAGGCGCGGGAGAGGGAGACGGCCACGGCGACCAGGCGTGCGTCGTACGCCGACGCTGCGGCCTCAGCCGCCCCGACCTGGTCGTCCAGCGCGGTGGCGCGTGCGCTCGCCGCCTCGGCCGCCGCGCGGGCGGTCTGTGCGGCGGCCTCGGCGACGAGGGCGTCGTCCGATGCGCGGGCGGCCGAGGCCTCCACGGCGGCGAGCTCCGCTTCGATCTCCGCGACCGTGGCACCGCTCGCCGGGGTGGCGGCGGTCAGCAGCATCCCGATCACCAGCACGACGACGAGCGCGCTGTGACTCGAGTGACGGGAGGGACGCATGGGGCAAAGGTAGACGGTTCGAGCGGCACGGCGCCACACCGGATCTCGCGGCTCGCCCCGCACCGGAGCGGCGGCGCGGAGCGGTGCGCTGGTAGGCTGGGTCGGGTTGCCTCGGCAATCCGCTCAATTACATATGAGCTCATGGAGCAGGCCGGCAGGACGCTGGTCCCCTGTGGTGGACTCCCCGTCGCGATAGCCGGGTGGTCGTCTACTGGTGGCCAGTCGCCGGGAATCTCTTGCGGATCTTGTCCGCATGCCCTTTTCTGCCTGTTCCTGCTCCTTCGATTGCCTCGCGTCGCCATTCGGGCGCGCGAGTCTAAACAAAGAAGGAGAGACCTCTTGGAAGGTCCTGAAATCACCGCCGCTGAAGCCGTTCTCGACAACGGCCGTTTCGGCACCCGCACCGTTCGCTTCGAAACCGGTCGTCTCGCGCAGCAGGCGCAGGGCGCGGTCGCCGCGTACCTCGACGAGGAGACGATGCTCCTCTCGGCCACCAGCGCCGGCAAGCACCCGCGTGAAGGCTTCGACTTCTTCCCGCTGACCGTCGACGTCGAAGAGCGCTCGTACGCCGCGGGCAAGATCCCCGGCTCGTTCTTCCGTCGCGAGGGCCGCCCCTCGACCGAGGCCATCCTCGTCTGCCGTCTGATCGACCGGCCGCTGCGCCCGTCGTTCGTCTCCGGCCTCCGCAACGAGGTCCAGATCGTCGTCACCGTGCTCTCGATCGCACCGGGCGAGTTCTACGACGCGCTCGCGATCAACGCCGCATCCCTCTCGACGCAGATCTCGGGTCTGCCGTTCTCGGGTCCGATCGCCGGTGTGCGCCTCGCGCTCATCCCCGGTGCCGGTGAGACCGCCGACCAGTGGATCGCCTTCCCGACCGTGTCGCAGCTCGAGGAGGCCGTGTTCGACCTCATCGTGGCCGGCCGCGTCATCACCGACGCCAACGGCAACGAAGACGTCGCGATCATGATGGTCGAAGCGGAAGCCACCGAGGGCAGCTGGAACCTCATCAAGGGCGGCGCCGTCAAGCCCAACGAGCAGGTCGTCGCCGAGGGTCTCGAGGCCGCGAAGCCGTTCCTGAAGCAGCTCGTGGACGCGCAGAACGTCGTCGCGAACACCGCTGCCAAGGAGATCCAGTCGTTCCCCGTCTTCCCGGCCTACAGCCAGGAGACCTACGACTTCGTCGCCGGCCGTGCCTACGACAAGCTCGTCCCGATCTACCAGATCGCCGACAAGCAGCAGCGTCAGAACGCCGATGACGAGCTCAAGGCAGCCGTCAAGGCCGAGCTGGTCGCCGCCGTCGAGGCGGGCGAGCTCCCCGCCGTCGCGACGCTGGAGTTCTCGGCCGCGTACAAGTCGGTCACCAAGATCATCGTGCGCGGACGCATCCTGTCCGAGGGTGTCCGCATGGACGGCCGCGGCCTCGCCGACATCCGCCCGCTCGACGCCGAGGTGCAGGTCATCCCGCGCGTCCACGGTTCGGCGATCTTCCAGCGCGGCGAGACCCAGATCCTGGGCGTCACCACGCTGAACATGCTCAAGATGGAGCAGCAGATCGACTCGCTGTCGCCGATCACGCGCAAGCGCTACATGCACCACTACAACTTCCCGCCGTACTCGACCGGTGAGACCGGTCGTGTGGGAAGCCCGAAGCGTCGCGAGATCGGGCACGGCTTCCTCGCCGAGCGCGCGCTCGTTCCGGTTCTGCCGGCGCGCGACGAGTTCCCCTACGCCATCCGCCAGGTGTCCGAGGCTCTCGGCTCCAACGGTTCGACGTCGATGGGATCCGTCTGCGCCTCGACCCTGTCGCTCCTGAACGCCGGTGTGCCGCTGCGCGCGCCGGTCGCCGGCATCGCGATGGGTCTCGTCACCGACGAGGTCGACGGTCAGACCCGCTACGCCGCCCTGACCGACATCCTCGGTGCGGAAGACGCGCTCGGCGACATGGACTTCAAGGTCGCCGGCACGAGCGAGTTCATCACGGCCATCCAGCTCGACACGAAGCTCGACGGCATCCCGTCGTCGGTGCTCGCGGCCGCGCTGACCCAGGCCAAGGAAGCCCGCCTGACGATCCTCGGTGTGCTCAACGCCGCGATCGACGCGCCCGACGAGATGGCGCCCACCGCGCCCCGCGTCATCAGCGTGCAGATCCCGGTCGACAAGATCGGCGAGCTCATCGGCCCCAAGGGCAAGACGATCAACGCGATCCAGGACGAGACCGGTGCCGACATCTCCATCGAGGAGGACGGCACGGTCTACATCGGTGCCGTCGACGGTCCGTCGGCCGAGGCCGCCCGTGCCCAGGTCAACGCGATCGCGAACCCGACCAACCCCGAGGTCGGCGAGCAGTTCCTCGGAACCGTCGTCAAGATCGCGACGTTCGGTGCGTTCGTCTCCCTGCTCCCGGGCAAGGACGGCCTGCTCCACGTCAGCGAGGTGCGCAAGCTCGCCGGTGGCAAGCGTGTCGAGAACGTCGACGACGTGCTCTCGGTCGGCCAGAAGCTCCTCGTGCGCATCACGAAGATCGACGACCGCGGCAAGCTGTCGCTCGAGCCCGTGACGGACGACCAGGAGGCCGCCGACCAGGAGGGCTCCGCAGCTGCGAGCGAGGGCCCCGAGGCTCCCGCCGAGGGTTGATCCTCCGTCCGGTCCTCGTGGCCGGACGACCGTGAATGCCCGTTCCGCCTCGGCGGGGCGGGCATTCGCCGTCTGAAAGCGTTACCGAATGTTTATCGACCGGGCGGGGTGGGCGGAGGGCGCGTCCGCTGTCTGCTCTACCCTCGAAGTACGCGGGAAGCCTGGGCGAGTCGTGACGTCGAGATCACCCACCCGCAGCGGAACCGATCAGCAGGGAGTCGCGTGATGTCGGGGTTGAGCGTCGGCGGTACGACGCCCTTCGGCTCGCCCGCAGCCGGATTCCCGCATCCGTCCGCTCCGATCCCCGTGCAGGGCGCCGCGCTGGGAAGCACCGTGCGCGTCGCTCTGGGCGACTCGGGGTTCCGCGTGTTCCCGCTCTTCCTCGGCGCGGCCGAGTTCGGCTGGAACGTCGACATCGCCTCCAGTCACGCCATCCTCGACGCCTACGCGGAGCTCGGCGGAAACGCGGTGCACACCGCCGACAGCTACTCGGCAGGACGCAGCGAGTACATCGTGGGGCAGTGGCTGCACTCCCGCGGGATGCGCGACGACACCGTGGTCGCCGTTCGCGTCGGTGGTCACCCCGACAACCCGGGCCTCGGTTCGGTATCGCTCGTGCGCGCGGTCGAAGCATCCCTCGCGCGCCTGATGACCGACCGCATCGACGTCCTGTACCTCGATGCGACGAGCGACCGGGGTGCGGTGCTCGAAGACACCCTCGCGACCGCCGAATGGCTGGTCGAATCGGGCAAGGTCCGCGCCGTGGGCGCCTACGGCTACACCGCCGCGCAGTTGGTGGAGGCCCGCATCCTCTCGTCGGCGGGCTACCCGCGCATCACCGTTCTCGACGCGCCGTACAACCTGCTGCGTCGCGAGGAGTTCAACGGCGACCTGCGTCTGGTGGCGGGCGCTCAAGCCATGGCGTTCACCCCGTCGCACGCCCTCGAGCACGGATTCCTCGCCGGGGGGCACCGCACGCGTCCGAGCGTCGTGCGGTCGGTGCGCGGTGCGCAGCTGACCGCGAACCTGAACCGCCGCGGAGGCCGTGCACTCCGTGCGCTCGACGCGGTGGGCGCCGAGCTCGGCCTCCCCGATGCGGCGGTCGCCGTCGCGTGGTTGCTCGCCCAGAAGGTCGTCACCGCTCCGATCGTGAACGCGGTCGCCCCCGGTAACGTCGTCGAGCTCATCCAGGGAGTCGGAGCGCGGCTGAGTCGCGCGCACCTCGCCGATATCGCGCGCGCCGTCGAGTAACCCGAGCGCTGCCGCGACCCGTGTCGTAGGCTGAAATGCGTGGCACGGAGTACGCCGCCCGACGACGAATCGAGTTGACGTGACGCACTATCTCTATCTCGTGCGCCACGGCGAGCATCAAGACGCCGAGCACGGGCTCACCGACGGTCCGCTCTCGCCGCGGGGGATGCGCCAGGCCGCCCTCATCGCCGACCGACTGTCGGGGGTGCCCCTCGATGCCGTGTGGCACTCGCCGCTCGAACGGGCCGCCCAGACCGCCGCCGCCGTCGCTGAGCGCCTGCCGTCCGTCTCACCGCAGCCCTCGGCGCTGCTGTTCGACTGCGTCCCGACGGGCATGACCGACGACACCCCGGGGGCGTACGAGCCGTTCTTCGGCAGCGTCACCGAGGCAGAGGTCGAGGCCGGCAGCGCCCAGATGGCGGATGCGACGAGCGAATTCCTCGTGCGCAAGCCGGGCGAGGTGCACGAGCTGCTCATCACCCACAACTTCGTGATCGCGTGGTTCGTGCGCGAGGTGCTCCAGACACCCGACTGGCGCTGGATGACCCTCAACCAGGCGCACTGCGGTCTGACTGTGCTGTCGCAGCGCAAGGGGCGACCCTGGTCGATGCTCACCCACAACGACCTCGCGCACCTCCCGTTCGAGCTGCGCACCGGCCTCCCCGAGACCATCCCCGTCTAGCTCGCGCGCGGCCTTCGCGAGACACCGCGATCGGCTGAAACACCTCGCCAGGCGGCGCGTGTCGGCCGATCCGTGTTTCTCGAGGCGGATGCTACGCGCCGAGTGCCTTCGCGTACCAGCGCGTCGCGTTCGCGTTGTCGTTGTAGGCGTCGATCTGCTCGTAGCCCGACCGCGCGTAGAGCGCGCCGGCGGCGTCGAGGGTGTGGTGGGTGTCGAGCACCATCTCGGCGGCGCCGAGAGCGGAGGCCCTCGCCTCGAGGTCGGTGAGCAGCATCCGTCCCCAGCCGCGACCGCGACCGGCGTCGCAGACGTAGAGGTGCTTCACCTCGTAGCGCGTGCCGAGCGGGCCGTCGGCGATGCGGCGGATTCCGCCGCATCCGACGGGCTCGTCGCCGTCGTAGAGGACGACGAAGACGCCCGCGGGCTCGGTGAAGGTGGCGGCCTCGGGGAAGACGGTGCGGTACGTGCCACCCGGGAAGATGGACGCCCGAAGGGCGAAGTACTCCTCGAGCAGGCCGTGCGCGTCGGGGTGATCGACCGGCACGGGGCGGATCTCGGTCATGGGTCGAGAGTAGCGCCGTAGTCTGGGGGCATGACGACGCGCGTGACCATCGTGGGCGGTACGGGGAAGCTCGGCGGCGTGATCCGCGAGGTCGTCGAGGCGGAGCCCGGCTACGAGGTCGTCGGCGTTCTCACGTCGCGCTCCGACCTGTCAGAGATCGACGGGTCCGACCTCGTGATCGACGCCTCCACTCCCGCCGTCTCCATCGATGTGGTGCGCGCCGCCGTCGAGCGGGGCATCAACGTTCTCGTCGGAACCTCGGGCTGGTCGAACGAGCGCATCGCGCTCGTGCGTCCCCTCGTCGAGAAGGCGGGCACGGGTGCCGTCTTCATCCCGAACTTCTCGCTCGGCTCGATCATCGGCACGGCCCTCGCCGCCGCCGCGGCCCCGTTCTTCGCGTCCATCGAGATCGTCGAGGCGCACCGCGACACCAAGATCGATTCGCCCAGCGGCACGGCCGTGCGCACCGCGGAGATGATCGCGGCCGCGCGCTCGTCGGCGGGGCCGGTCGAGTCGCCCCACGCCGACCAGCGCGCACGGGGACAGCAGGTCGCGAGCGTGCCCATCCACTCGCTGCGCCGCCCGGGCGTGGTGGCCCGCCAGGAGACCGTTCTGTCGGGGCCGGGGGAGTCGGTCACGATCGTCCACGACACGATCGAGCCGGCGCTCGCCTACGCCCCGGGCATCTGCATCGCCCTCGCCGCCGCGCGAGACGCCCGCGGCGTCATCGTCGGTCTCGACAACTTCATCGACCTCGGACTGCGTACGCCCCGCGAGCGCGCCGCCAAGCCGATCGACGACGCGGGCGTGCCGGGGCAGGTCGCCAGCGCCACGGCCTTCGACCGCCCCGCCGACGCATGACCGCTCGCATCGGCGTCGCCGTGATGGCGGTTCTCCTGCTGCTGTACATCGGCCTCGTCGGCCAGCGCGCCTGGGTGCTGCTCAGCAGCGGAGACGGCGTCGGGATCGGCCTCGGCGTGGCGCTCATCGTGCTGCCGATCGTCGCCATCTGGGGCCTCGGACGCGAACTCTGGTTCGGGGTGCGGGCGGAACAGCTCGGCAAGCGGCTCGCCGCCGACAACGCCCTGCCCGCCGAGGAGCTCGAGGTGCGCCCCAGCGGCCGGGTCGTGCGTGATGACGCCGACGCCGTCTTCCCGGCCTACCGGGCGGAGGTCGAGAAGAACCCGGACGACTGGCGCTCGTGGTACCGGCTCGGTCTGGCCTACGACGGATCGGGCGACCGCCGCCGCGCCCGCGGAGCGATCCGCACGGCCATCAAGCTCGAGTCGGCTGCTCGCCGCGCCTGAACCCCGCTCAGGCGTCGGGCAGCGCGTTCGCGACGGCGTCTTCGACGGTCGGCTGGGAGAAGGTGAACCCGGACGACTCGAGCGCCTCCGGCACGACATGCGCGTCGCTCGTGAGAAGACCTTCGGTCGCGTCGGAACCGAGCACCATCTTCACCGCGAACACGGGAGCCCGCAGCAGGTACGGGCGGTTCATGCGGCGGGCGAGAGCGAAGCCGAGGTCGTTCGCCGTGGCGCGCGTGGGGCCGGTGAGGTTCACGGGTCCGTCGATGTCGCGGTCGATGACGTGCCGGATGGCGGCGACCTCGTCGTCGAGCGAGATCCACGGCCATACCTGCGTGCCGCGGCCGATCGGGCCGGACACCCCGAATCTCGTCAGCAGCAGCAGCGGCTTGAGCACACCCCGCTCGTGCACCACGGGCGCGGTGCGCAGCAGAGCCACGCGCGCCTTGTCCCCGGCCCCGCGAGCAGCGCTCTCCCACTCACCGGTGAGGTCGGCGAGGAACCCCTCGCCGCGCGGCGAGGTCTCCGTGAGACGGGCGCCCGGCGCCGAGCCGTAGAAGCCGGTCGCCGAGGCGTTGATGAAGGCCGGCGCCTCGTGGCCGAGCGCACGCACCGCGGTGGCGAGCGTGCGCGTCGGTGTGATCCTCGACCACAGCAGCGTGCTCTTGTACGAGCGCGTCCATGGGAACTTCCCGATGCTCGCGCCGTTGAGGCCCACGACCGCGTCGGCGCCCTCCAGGACGGACGGCGGGAGGGGAGTGGCATCCGCGAGCCACTGCACCTCGTCGTCGCGCGTCGGGGGACGACGGACCAGGGTCGTCACGGCGATGCCGTCGGCGCGCAACGAGGAGACGAGGGCCTCGCCGATCAGTCCGGAAGCGCCGGCGACGACGACGCGACGAGCCTCAGGCAAGCGTCGCCTCGAGCGTGATCTCGATGCCCGCGAGCGCCTGGGAGACGGGGCAGTTCGCCTTGGCGTCCTGCGCGATCGCGTCGAACGCCGCCGCGTCGATGCCCGGCACGACGGCATTGACGTTCAGGTGGCTGCCGGTGATGCCGGTGCCCGGCTTGAAGGTGACGGATGCTGTGGCATCGATCGATTCCGGAGGGGTGCCGTTCTCGGTGAGCGCGTTGGAGAGCGCCATGCTGAAGCACGACGAGTGCGCTGCGGCGAGCAGTTCCTCGGGAGTCGTGACCGCGCTCGAACCCTCGCTGCGGGCCTTCCAATTGACGTCGAACGTGCCGGCGCCCGACGACGCGAGCGCGACGGATCCCGAACCTTCGAACAGGGTGCCCTTCCAGGCGGTGGTGGCTTCGCTGGTGACCGACATCGTGACCTCCGATTGTTCGCGCCGCGCGGCACGGCGCTTCGAGCGCCAGCCTAGCCACCGGGTGGCCGTCGCGGGCCTGCCTCGACAGCGGAGGAACGCGCGTGGTACTCGCGGGTGTCAGACGGCGGGGCGGGCCCGACCGATCAGACCCGCGCGCTGGAGCACCAGGTAGAGCTGGCACCCGAGGCAGAGTCCGAAGACGGCGTTGAGGAAGGCCGCGACGAAGGCCATGGCCGCCGTGATCGGGAGCGCCCATGGCACGCCTACGAGCTGCAGCACGAGGCCGACCGTCACGACGAACAGTCCTACGCCCTGAGCGAAGCGCGGCGGGCGGGGGTCTTCGAGGTCGCGCGGCGGGGCGAGGCGCGGCTGGACGACCGTGCGGAACAGCACCGCCCATGGCGCGGTGCGCGGCGAGACCACGCCCCACACGAACAGGAGCGCGATGACGAGCAGCAGAACGAAACCCGGGTCGAGCACGCGCTCGGCGACCGAGGCGGCCGGCAGCGCCCATGCGGAGCCGCCGGCGCCCTCGCGGGTCGACAGTCCCGTGAGCGACAGCACGACGGCGATCGCGAGCAGCACGGTGGTCACGGATGCGACGAAGCGGGGTCCACGCGGATCGATTCCACGGGCGGGGGAGTCAGACACCGGCGGTCTCCTCGGCGAGGCGGGCGAGCTCGAGCTGGACGACGTGGAGGTTGGGAACCCCGCCGATGCGGGACTGCACGGCGCCGCGGCGGTCGAGGATGAGGGTGGTGGGGGTCTGCATGACCTGGAAGTGCCGCGCGATGTCGGGTCGGTGGGTGAGGTCGACGTCGAGGTGACGCACTCCCTCGTGCTCGGACGCCAGCGCAGCCAGCGTGCGGTGCACCCCGGGGCAGCGCGAGCACATCTCGGTGCTGAACTGCAGCAGCGTGGCCTGCTCGCCGAGGCCGTCGGCGCCCAGACGCTGCGGCTCCACGATCTCGGATCGCACGTGGGATCGGGCGCGTCCTTGCCGCACCTGCAGTACCACGCCGACCAGCACCGCCACCGCGAGGAGGGCGGCGAGGCCAATCAGGGCTTCGACGAGAGTCATAGCAGTCCACGCTAATGGCTGCGCGGGCCTCGGAGGCCGGTGATGCTCGGTATGACGCGAGTGGCGTAACAGAGCGCTCGATGTGCCGGATAAGGTGGCACCCGTGAGCGACGTCGAAGCCAGCCCCGCGAACGAGATCCAATTCCGCAGCGATGTGACCGTGGAGTTGGTGCGCGCGAGCGCCAGCGACTCCGACGTGTTGTTCGCCGCCCGAGTATCCACGCAGGGGGAGCAGACCCTCGGCGAGGCTCAGGCCGGCACCGAGGCCACCGCGAAAGACCGCGGCCTCATCAACTACCTGATGCGCGACCGGCACGGCTCGCCCTTCGAGCACAACTCGATGACGTTCTACATCCAGGCGCCGATCTTCGTGTTCCGCGAGTTCATGCGGCATCGCATCGCCTCGTACAACGAGGAGTCGGGCCGATACCGCGAGCTGCGGCCGGTGTTCTACGTCCCCGCGCCCGAGCGCAACCTCCTGCAGGTCGGCAAGCCCGGTGCGTACGAGTTCCTGCCCGGCACGCCCGAGCAGCACGCGCTGGTCGACACCGCCACCCGTGACGCGTCGGAGTTCGCCTTCCTCGCCTATCAGCGGATGCTGGACGCCGGCGTCGCCCGCGAGGTGGCGCGCATCGTGCTGCCGCTGAACATCTACTCGTCGATGTACGTGACGATGAACTCGCGCGCCCTGATGAACTTCCTCTCGCTGCGCACCAAGGTCGAGGGCACTCACTTCCCGTCGTTCCCGCAGCGCGAGATCGAGATGTGCGCGGAGAAGATGGAAACCATCTGGACCGAGCTGATGCCGCTCACCCACGCCGCCTTCAACGCCAACGGGCGCGTCTCGCCGTAGCGACGCCATGGCACGCACGGCACTGATCACGGGGGCGAGTTCGGGGCTGGGCGCCGAGTTCGCCCGTCAGCTCGCGGCCCGCGGGGCCGGGCTCGTGCTGGTCGCTCGTGACCGGTCGGCGCTCGATGCCGTGGCCGCCGAGGTGCGCGGTGCGCACGGCACCGACGTCGAGGTGCTGGTCGCCGACCTGCTGGACGCCGACCAGCGCGACGCGGTGGTCGCGCGGCTGGGGGACCCGCAGCATCCGATCGACATGCTCGTGAACAACGCCGGGTACGGACTCGACCTCTCGTTCGAGACCAACGACATCGCCGATGAGGCGCGCCACCTCGCGCTCCACGTCGAGGTGCCGATGCGGCTGATGCACGCGGTGCTGCCGGTCATGCTCGAGCGGGGGAGCGGGCGCATCGTCAACGTCGCCTCCGTCGCCGGCCTCGTGCCGCGCGGCACCTACGGGGCGGTCAAGGGGTGGCTCATCCAGTTCAGCCGCTGGGCGAACGAGCGCTATCGCCGCCGAGGGGTCACCGCGACCGCGGTGTGCCCGGGATTCGTCCACACGAACTTCCACGAGCGGCTCGGCCTGCCGCCGGGGGAAGAAGGCGTTCCGCGCGGGATGTGGCTGGAGGCCCCCGCGGTGGTGTCCGAAGCGCTCCGCGACGTCGCGCGCGGTCGGTCGGTCTCGATCCCCTCGGCACGGTACAAGGCGCTCGTCGCGCTGTCGCGGGTGCTGCCCGATGCGCTGGTGATGCGGGCCGCCGAACGGGGACGCTGACTCCGGAGCGATCGCCGGAGGACGTGTCATGAGCGGCGGACGCTGTCGAGCCCACCGGTCCTCCGCCGGTGAGATCTCCTCCGCCCGTGCGCTGTCAGCCTCCGGGCTGTGGTCCGCGGACCGATAGCCTTGACCCATGACGCACACGGGCAATCCTTTCGGACAGGTTCTCGTCGCGCTCGTCACTCCGATGACGGCCGACGGCGAAGTCGATTGGCCCGCGGTCGAGAAGCACATGGACGCCGTCATCACGGCCGGGGCCGACGGCATCGTCGTCACGGGCACCACGGGCGAGACGTCGACCCTGACCGACCCCGAGAAGATCCGCCTCGTCAAGGTCGGCAAGGACGTCGCCGCGGGGCGGGCGAAGATCGTCACCGGCGGCGGCTCGAACGAGACCGCCCACGCCATCGAGCTCTACCGCGCGAGCGAGAAGGCCGGCGCCGACGGCATCATGATCGTCACGCCGTACTACAACAAGCCCACCCAGGCGGGCATCCTGACCCACTTCCGCCTCGTCGCCGATGCGACCGACCTCCCGGTGATCCTCTACGACATCCCGGGGCGCACGGGTGTGCCGATCCGCTACGAGACGATCCTGCGTCTCGCGAAGCATCCGAACATCCTCGCCATCAAAGACGCCAAGGGCGACTTCAGCGAGGTGAGCCGCGTGCTCAACCAGACCGACCTCATGTACTTCTCCGGCGACGACGCCAACGTGCTCCCGCACCTCGCGATCGGCGCCACGGGCCTCATCGGCGTCACCGCGAACATCGCGGCCGCCCCGTACCGCGCGATCGTCGATGCGGTCAACCGGGGCGACCTCGCCACGGCCACGGCCGAGCACCAGCGCCTCGAGCCGCTCGTCCGTGCCGTCATGACTCACGTGCCCGGCACCGTGTCGGCGAAGTACATCCTGCACGGCCTCGGCCGCATCGGCAGCCCGCGCGTGCGCCTGCCGCTCGTCGGACCCGAGGAGTGGGAGGCCGCCGCGATCGAGGACGAGCTCGCCCTCGTCCGCGACGTGCCCGGCGCCGATTTCTCCAACTTCCGCCCCGACCGCAACGCCGCTGCCGGTGGCGCACTGCCGAAGGTGCACGGCACGACCAGATAACGACGCTCGCGCGGAAGAGCCGCGCGGGCACAGAGAGCGGATGCTGCGCACGCGGCGTCCCGAGGAGGCAATCCATGCCCACCACCGTCTACGATCCGCCCGCCCTCGCCCCCGGCACGCTCCGCGTGTACCCGCTGGGCGGACTCGGCGAGGTCGGACGCAACATGACCGTCTTCGAGTACGAGGGCAAGCTGCTCATCGTCGACTGCGGAGTGCTCTTCCCCGAGGAGCACCAGCCCGGCGTCGACCTGATCCTGCCCGACTTCTCGCCGATCAAGCACCGCCTCGACGACATCGTCGGGATCGTCCTGACCCACGGCCACGAAGACCACATCGGCGCCGTGCCGTACCTCCTCAAGCGCAAGGGCGACCTGCCCCTGATCGGCTCGGGCCTGACGCTCGCGCTGATCGAGGCCAAGCTCAAGGAGCACCGGATCAAGCCCTACACGCTGACGGTGAAGGAGGGGCAGCGCGAGCAGGTCGGCCCGTTCGACCTCGAGTTCATCGCGGTCAACCACTCCATCCCCGATGCGCTCGCCGTGGCGATCCGCACGCCCGCGGGCCTGGTGCTGGCCACCGGCGACTTCAAGATGGATCAGCTGCCGCTCGACGGCCGCATCACCGACCTCCGCGCTTTCGCCCGGCTGGGGGAGGAGGGCGTCGACCTCTTCCTGGTGGACTCCACCAACGCCGAGGTGCCCGGGTTCACCCCGACCGAGCGCAGCATCGGCCCCGTGCTCGACCAGGTCATCGCGAAGGCCCCGCGCCGGGTGATCGTCGCGAGCTTCTCGAGTCACGTGCACCGCGTGCAGCAGGTGCTGGACGCAGCGGCGGCCAACGGGCGCCGTGTCGCACTCATGGGCCGCAGCATGGTGCGCAACATGACGATCGCCGAGCAGCTCGGGTACCTGAAGGTGCCCGACGGCGTGCTCGTCGACTACAAGAAGGCGCGCGACATCCCCGACGACAAGATCGTCTACATGTCGACCGGATCGCAGGGCGAGCCGATGGCCGTCCTGAGCCGCATGGCGAACCTCGATCACGAGATCGAACCCGGCCCCGGCGACACCGTCATCCTCGCCTCGAGCCTCATCCCGGGCAACGAGAACGCGGTGTACCGCGTCATCGACGGCCTGACCAAGCTCGGTGCGAACGTGGTGCACAAGGGCAACGCCAAGGTGCACGTCTCGGGCCACGCCGCCGCGGGCGAGCTGCTCTACTGCTACAACATCCTCCAGCCGAAGAACGTGCTCCCCATCCACGGCGAGTACCGCCACCTGACGGCGAACGCGAAGCTCGCCCAGGAGACGGGCATCCCCGCTGAGCGCACGATCCTGGGCGAGAACGGCGTCGTCGTCGACCTGCGCGACGGTGTCGCCACGGTCGTCGGACAGCTCGACATCGGCTTCGTCTACGTCGACGGGTCGACCGTTGGAGAGATCACCGACGCCGACCTGAAGGACCGTCGCATCCTCGCCGAGGAGGGCTTCATCTCGGTCATCGTCGTCGTCGACTCCGCCACCGGCCGGGTCGTCACCGGGCCGGAGATCCACGCGCGCGGCTTCGCCGAGGACACCGCGGTGTTCGAGGCCGTCAAGCCGAAGATCGCGGCCGCTCTCGCGGAGGCCGCCAAGTCGGGCGTGCGCGACCCGCACGCCCTGTCGCAGATCGTCCGCCGCACGATCGGCCGCTGGGTCAACCAGTCGCTGCGCCGTCGACCGATGATCGTGCCCCTCGTCATCGAGGCGTAGGAATCCGCCGAGGCGGGCAGGCCCGGGATCGCTAGGATTCCGGGCATGCCCGCCTTCGTCGTTCGTGCCGCCACGCAGTCCGACGGCGCGTTCCTGGCCGACATGGTCGTCGAGGCCGCGAACTGGAGAGACGGGGCTGCGCGTCCGAGGCACGAGGTGCTCACCTCCGCCGACTATCAGCGGTACCTCACCGGCTGGATGCGTCCGGCCGATGCGGGCGTGGTCGCCCAGGTGGCGACGGGCGAGGCCGTCGGTGCGGCATGGTTCCGGCTCTTCCCGCGCAGCGAGCCGGGATTCGGCTACGTCGGCACGGGCGTGCCCGAGCTCGTCATCGGCGTGCGTCCGATCTGGCGGGCGCACGGGATCGGACGGATGCTGCTGCACCGCCTCGCCGACGAGGCGCGGGCCCGCGGTTACGCGCGCTTGAGCCTCAGCGTCGAGCGGGGGAACTATGCCGCCGTGCTCTACCGCTCGGAGGGCTTCGCGGTCACCCAGAGCGGCATCGGCCGGGACACCATGGTCAAGCTCCTGCGCTGATAGCCGCGTCGTTCCGGGCAAACGTCGTAGGTCGCGCCTACCGTGGAGGCATGCCCCGCAGTACCCCGGCGACCAGCGGTCGCGCGCCCGCGAAGGGCGCCTCGCGCGCCCGCAAACCCGCGCCCGCACCCAAGAAGTACGTCGGCGAGTCCGACAAGCCGGCCGTCGCCGTCCGCGCATGGCTGGGCGTCGCCCACGCGGTGGGCGGTGTCTTCCGCGCCTTCGGCCCCGAGAACCTCGAGAAGGAGCAGCGCCGCGACGGCCTGCCCTTCCTCCTCGTGCTGCTCGCTGCCGCCGGCGCGACGGTCGAGTGGTTCTTCATCGGCTCCGATGTCGCCGCGGCCATCAGCGCCTACTCGGTCGGCGGTCTCATCGGTCGTGAGGCGTTCGTCTTCCCCGTCCTGCTGCTGATGCTCGCGGGGTGGCTCTTCCGCCACCCCTCATCCGTGCACGACAACGGTCGCATCGGCATCGGCTTCGCACTCTTCGTCATCGCGGTGGCGGGGTTCTGCCACGTGCTCGGCGACCGTCCGCAGCCCAGCGCCGGGCTTCCCGCGCTCAGCTCGGGCGGAGGCCTCTTCGGCTGGATGGCCGGAGAACCGCTGGCGATGCTCATCACCCCGATCGGTGCCGGCATCGTGCTCTCGCTCCTGGGCATCCTCAGCATCCTGATCCTGACCAAGACCCCGCCGAACCGCATCGGCACCCGTCTCGGCGACCTGTACGCCTGGATGTTCGACGCCGAGCGCGCGACGCCGGCCGATCGGTCCGCCGGCGTCGCCGCCGACACCGACGACGAGGAGTCCGGCCGCGACGCACGCCCGTGGTGGCGGCGCAACCGATCAGGACGTGAAGAAGACGCCGACGGTTCGCTCGGCTCGCAGGATCTGACCGAACTGCTCACCCCGGGAAAGTCCGAGGGCGGTTTCGAGCAGGTCTTCGAGGCGCCGGAGGCCCCACCGCTCCCGCCGATGCCCGACGCGCTGACCGAGGTGTTCGCGCGGCCGACGATCGCGACGCCGCCGACCGCGGCCGTGAGCCTGCGCGACGATTCCGACGGCGCCGACGACGAGCTCGGCACGATCTCCGGGCTCGGCGGCGACAGTGCGGGAATGCCGCCCACGTCGGACTACCGGTTGCCCTCCGACACGGCGTTGGCCGCCGGCCCGCCGCACAAGGAACGCTCCGCGGCGAACGATGCGGTGGTGAAGGCGCTCGAGAGCGTGCTCCAGCAGTTCTCGGTCGACGCCCGGGTCACCGGCTTCTCGCGAGGCCCGACCGTCACGCAGTACGAGATCGAGCTCGGCCACGGCGTGAAGGTCGAGCGGATCACCGCGCTCACCAACAACATCGCGTACGCCGTCGCCTCGAACGAGGTGCGCATCCTCGCGCCGATCCCCGGAAAGAGTGCGATCGGCGTCGAGATCCCGAACGCCGACCGCGAGATCGTCACGCTGGGCGACGTGCTCCGTTCCGGCAACGCCGCAGCATCCACTCACCCCATGACGATCGGCGTCGGCAAGGACGTCGGCGGCGGCTACGTGGTGGCCAACCTCGCAAAGATGCCTCACCTCCTCGTCGCCGGTTCGACCGGTTCGGGTAAGTCGAGCTTCGTGAACTCGATGATCACCAGCCTGCTGATGCGCGCCAAGCCCTCCGAGGTGCGCATGGTGCTCATCGACCCGAAGCGCGTCGAGCTCACCTCGTACGCGGGGGTGCCGCACCTGATCACGCCCATCATCACGAACCCGAAGAAGGCGGCCGAAGCGCTGCAGTGGGTCGTGAAGGAGATGGACATGCGGTACGACGACCTCGCGTCGTTCGGGTACCGCCACATCGACGACTTCAACAAGGCCGTCGTGTCCGGCGAGGTCACGCTCCCGGTCGGTAGCGAGCGCGTGCTGAAGCCCTACCCGTATCTCCTGGTGGTCGTCGACGAGCTCGCCGACCTGATGATGGTGGCCCCGCGCGACGTCGAGGACTCGATCGTGCGCATCACCCAGCTCGCCCGTGCCAGCGGCATCCACCTCGTGCTGGCGACCCAGCGGCCGTCGGTCGACGTCGTCACCGGCCTCATCAAGGCCAACGTGCCCTCGCGTCTCGCGTTCGCGGTCACCAGCGTGACCGACTCGCGCGTCATCCTCGACCAGCCCGGCGCCGACCGCCTCATCGGCCAGGGCGATGCGCTCTTCCTGCCGATGGGCGCGAACAAATCGCTGCGCGTGCAGGGCGCCTGGGTGAGCGAGTCCGAGATCGAGAAGGTCGTCGCCCACGTCACGAACCAGGCGCGGCCCGAGTACCGGTCCGACGTCGCCGCATCCGCCGAGCGCAAGGAGATCGATGCCGATATCGGCGATGATCTCGAACTCCTGCTCGCTGCGGCCGAGCTGGTCGTGTCGACCCAGTTCGGTTCGACCTCGATGCTCCAGCGCAAGCTCCGCGTCGGGTTCGCCAAGGCCGGGCGTCTCATGGATCTTATGGAGTCGCGCGAGATCGTCGGCCCGTCCGAAGGGTCCAAGGCCCGCGACGTGCTCGTGACGAACGAGCAGCTCCCCGCCGTGCTCGCGCGCCTCCGCGGTCAGGAGGCTCCGGCCGCCGACCCGGTCGATGCGCAGTTCGAAGGGCTCGAGGTCGTCGACGGCGACGAGGGCGATGAAGACATGTGGCAGCTGACCGGGAGAGACTGATGTCCGTGCCCCGTCAACTCCCGAACGCGATCACGATCGTGCGCATCCTGTGCGCGCCGGTCTTCCTCTGGATGCTGCTCGCAGACGGTGGTGCCGATGGCGCTCTCCGCTGGTGGGCGGCCGTGCTGTTCATCGTCGCGATCGCGAGCGACGGAATCGACGGGTACATCGCCCGCCGCTACGACATCGTGACCGACCTCGGCAAGCTGCTCGATCCGATCGCCGACAAGGTGCTCACGGGCGCCGCTTTCGTCGGTCTGTCGATCCTGGGCGAGCTCGACTGGTGGGTGACGATCATCGTCCTCATCCGAGAGATCGGCATCACGGTCTACCGGTTCATGGTGGTGAGCGATCACGTCCTGGCCGCGGCATGGATGGGCAAGCTGAAGACCGTCGCCCAGTCGATCGCGCTCTCTCTCGCACTCCTGCCGCTCGCGGCGGTCGTGGGCGACTGGATCGTGTGGCTGAACATCGTCACGATGTGGGCCGCGGTGATCCTCACGATCGCGAGCGGTCTCGACTACGTCGTGTCCGAGGTCCGCGGCGCTCGGAAGCGTCGTACCGCGTGATCGACGGGCTGCCCGACGATCTCGAGGCGACGCTCGTTCGCGACCCCCTGGAGAGCGCTGCGCGCTTGATCGACCGGCTCGCCGAGCTCGGCTGGTCCATCGCCGTGGCCGAGTCGCTCACGGGCGGGCTGGTCGTCTCGTCGCTGGTCGGGGTGCCCGGTGCGTCGCGCGTTCTGCGCGGAGGCATCGTGGCGTACGACTCGGCGATCAAGCAGTCGCTGCTGGGCGTGGATCCCACTCTCCTCGACGCCCATGGCGCCGTGCACCCCCGCGTGGCTCGGCAGATGGCCAAGGGCGTGCGCACCGCGTTGACCGTCGATGGGCGGCCCGCCGACGTCGGCATCGCGACGACGGGTATCGCCGGCCCCGACTCTCCCGACGGACAACCCGTGGGGACGGTGCACATCGCGATCTCGACGCCGCTGGGCACCCGTGTCGACTCCCTGGCGCTGACCGGCGACCGCGAGGCCATCCGGCAGGAGTCCGCGCGCATCGCGGTGCGCCGCACTCTCGCGGCGCTGTGAGATCCGCGGCGCGCAGCGGGAACAGAACGTGTTTCCGCTCCGTTACATTCGGCGATTCCCACCCTTTGTCCAGCGCGCGGCGCTAGATTTGCAGAGCAGGTGTTGTACCGTTGTCCACTCGGACAGACGGCGGAATCGAAGTGAGGAGGGGCCCCAAATGATCCTGGTACGTCAAGAGATCGGTGAAGTCCTTCGTGATCTCCGCCAGCAGAAGGGCCGCACCCTCCGGCAGGTGGCGAGCCGCGCCAGTGTCGCGCTGGGCTACCTCAGCGAGGTCGAGCGCGGCCAGAAAGAAGCGTCCAGCGAGATCCTCGCCTCGGTCGCAGAGGCGCTCGACGTGCCCATCTCCACGATCATGCGCGAGGTCGGCGACCGACTCTCCGTGATCGAGGGTCTGCAGACGTTCCCCGATGTCGTTCCCGACGACCTGGTGGCCTCCGTCGAGCCCCAGCTGTCTCTGCGCTGAGCGCAGCCCCCGTCGACCGTGCGTCGTAGCGAGTTCGACCGAGCCGTCTCGGACGAGTTCGGAGCGCAGGGCGACTCGCTCGCGGCGGACCTCTCGCTGATGGCGCTCGGCGGACGTACGGCGCGCGAAGCGCTGACCGCGGGCGTTCCTCCTCGGGACGTGTGGTTGGCGCTGTGCGCCGAGACCGACGTTCCCGAGAGCCGCCGGTACGGCGCAGGGCGCCTCGAGCCGCGTCGTCGCTGACGGGAACATCCGACGAACCCGACCTCGCCCGCGTCGGCGTGTCATCGAAGAAGTGTTCGATACCCGCGTAGTGTCCTGCACAGTGGTGTTCGAGGACGCGAGTGTCCCCGTTCGGGCGCAGCCCCGGCTCGATGTCGGTGGCCCTCCCTAGCGTGGACATCGTCGGATGACACCCACGCCTTGTCTCTGCATCCCCGCCGTCGGCGAGGAGCGCGACAGCCTACAGGCGACGGAACGCGAACAAGAGGAGCACGTCATGCCATCACCCGCAGACCGCGAGAAGGCCCTGGAATCGGCACTCGCCCAGATCGATCGGCAGTTCGGAAAGGGCTCGGTCATGCGACTGGGCAGCGACGACCGTGCTCCCGTCGAGGTCATCCCCACGGGGTCCATCGCGCTCGACGTCGCGCTCGGCGTCGGCGGGCTCCCGCGCGGCCGCATCATCGAGATCTACGGTCCTGAGTCGTCGGGTAAGACGACTCTGACGCTCCACGCGATCGCCAACGTCCAGCGGGCAGGCGGCATCGCCGCGTTCATCGACGCGGAGCACGCCCTCGACCCCGACTACGCGAAGAAGCTCGGTGTCGACATCGACTCCCTGCTGGTGTCGCAGCCCGACACCGGTGAGCAGGCCCTCGAGATCGCCGACATGCTCGTGCGTTCGGGCGCTGTCGACCTGGTCGTCATCGACTCCGTCGCAGCCCTCGTGCCGCGCGCCGAGATCGAGGGCGAGATGGGCGACTCCCATGTCGGTCTGCAGGCGCGACTCATGTCACAGGCGCTGCGCAAGCTGACCGGTGGTCTGAACACGACCAACACGACGATGATCTTCATCAACCAGCTGCGCGAGAAGATCGGTGTCTTCTTCGGTTCGCCCGAGACGACCGCCGGCGGAAAGGCGCTCAAGTTCTACGCCTCGGTGCGCCTCGACATCCGACGCATCGAGACCCTGAAGGACGGCACCGAGGCGGTCGGAAACCGCACACGCGTGAAGGTCGTGAAGAACAAGATGGCCCCGCCCTTCAAGCAGGCGGAGTTCGACATCCTCTACGGCATCGGAATCTCCCGTGAGGGCAGCCTCATCGACTTCGGGGTCGAGCACGCCATCGTCAAGAAGTCGGGCGCGTGGTACACCTACGACGGCGAGCAGCTGGGGCAGGGCAAGGAGAACGCCCGCAACTTCCTGCTGAAGAACCCCGACATGGCCACCGAGATCGAGTCGAAGATCAAGAGCAAGCTCGGTATCGGCGGCGCCCGTGACGACGCCTCCGTGTCAGACGAGCTCGCGGCTCGCCGCCCCGCCTGACATGGCACCGATCGACGGGGGCGAGAGCGAAGGATCCGCTCTCGCCCCCGTGATCCCGCTCTTCGGTGGTGAGCATCCCGAGCGCGGGGGAACGCCTCGCAGCGGGCGTGCGCGTCCGACGCGATCCGAGCCGGCGCGGTCGGAGACTGCCCAGGGTGATGCCGACATCCCCTGGCACGCGAGCTGGGTCGCCCCCGACTCGGCGCGGCGATCGACCGACCGACGAGGAGCGACAGATGCGCCGTGCGGTGGCGACGCATCCGATGCCGAGGCGGTCGACCCGAACGAGGTGCGCGACGCGGCGGAGGCGAGTCTGCTTCGGAAGCTCCGGACGCGGCAGCTCTCGGTCTCCGAGTCACGCGGTGTGCTGGTCGCGGCCGGAATGGCCGGCGACGCCGCCGACGAACTCCTGGACCAGTTCGAGCGTCTCGGGTACCTCGATGATGTCTCCCTGTCTCAGCAGCTCGTGCGCGCTGCCGTGGAGCGCAAGGGTCAGGGGCGGCAGGCGATCTCGCCGTTGCTGACGCGCCGCGGCATCCCGCGAGACGTCGTCGAGACGGTGCTGGCCGAGATGCCCGACGACGACCTCGAACGCGCTCTCGAGTTCGCGCGTACGAAGGCGCGATCTCTCGGCGCGCGCGACCGCGAGACGGCGCTGCGCCGACTTCTCGGCCAGCTCGCCCGGCGCGGATATCCTTCGTCGGTGTCGATGACCGCCGCACGGCAGGCGCTCGACGAGCTGTAGCCGACGCCGCCCGCGGGTCGGACGATTCGTCTCAGAGGCCTCGAACGGTGTGGGCCTTCTGCGAGGCGCCGCCTCGCGGAGCGACCGTGCGACCGAGTTCTCCGCGCGATGCCGCGCCGAGCTTGGCGCGTGCCTGATATACGTGCGACTCGACTGTTCGCACCGAGAGATAGAGCCGCTCGGCGATCTCGCGGTTGCCGAGTCCTTCGCCGACCAGCATCGCGATCTCGCGTTCTCTGCGTGTCAACTCGAGGTCGGAGTCGGCGGCCATGGAGTCGCGCGGCGTCGCGCTCGTCGCAGACGTCTCGCGCGCGATCCTGATACCGCGCGCGGTGCCGTTGTCGCCCCACGTCGTCGCTCGTCGCATGGCGGCGACGAGATCGGGGTCGAAGCCGTCGTGGTCCGACAGGGCCTCGGCAGCCGCGGAGAGTCTCTGCGTGGCGGGCGCCTCGGACGTCGCAGCCATCCGCTGCATCCGGGGGAGAGCGTCGTCGCCGTCGCCCAGCGCCACCATCTGGAAGAGGTCGCGCGCCTGGAGCGCGGGTGCCGTCTCGGATGCGGTGGCCGCCGATCTCGCGGCGTCGAGCGCTTCGGCGGGTTGACCGAGTGCGGTGAAGACATAGGTCTCGGCCACCAGCCGCGCGTGCTCCAGAGTCGGCAGTCCGTCGAAGGCCGCGTGATCCATGCGGTCGAGCAACTGGCGTGCTTCCTCGGCGTGGTCGAACAGAGCGAGGGAATGCGCGACCGCGATCTGCGCCAGCGGCACCATGTCCGCTGCGGCGGGGGGTCGTGCCCGGCGCACCGCGGCGTCGAGTTCGCGCGCGGCGCGGTCGGGCTCGCCGGTGACGGCGTAGGCGCACGACAGCACGAGGCCTGCGGTAGCCGCCGACTCCGCGTCGCCCTGCCGGGCGGCCGCGTCGACCTCGCCGCCGAGCCTTGCCAGCACCGGACCGAGGTCGGTACCGGCGACAGCTCCCGCCACGATCTCGTTGCAGGCGATCCGAAGTCGCTCGACCGTCGTGATCGGCGTGATGCCCCCACGCTCCCCGGCCGTGCGGTGAGCGCGCAGGAACCAGGTCTGGGCTTTGCTGACGGCTCCGAGGCAGGCGTGGCCCAAGCCGGCGAGACCGGCCGCACGAACGCGCAAGGACGTGGAGTTGCTCTGCTGGGCGAAGACGGCCTCGGCGATCGTGACAGCAGATCTCCAGTCCATCCGTGCGCCGAGAATGTCTGCGCGCATCATCTCGAGCTCCGCGGAGCCGCGGGCATCGGGGCACCCCAGCGTCGCGACGCGGTCGACGGCCGCGTCGAGCGCATCCGCGTTCGTCGGTCCGGCGAGCCCCACAACCCGCACACAGCGAAGGAGCGTCGCCGCGTCGACCGGCGTGCGTGAGAGCCGTTCGATCAGCGCGTCGACGTCGATGGTGCCGCCCTGCGCCGCCCGCGCGAACGCGTGCTCGAGCAGGAGGAGGGCGTCATCGTCGTCGCGCAGCCCGAGGCTCGCGTGGGCGATCGCCTCGGCGGGCTCGCCCTCGTCGTTCGCACGTCGGGCCGCCTCGAGGGAGGCCTTGGCTCGGGTCTGGGGCGCCACCGAGTCGTAGCCGGGTCCGAGGGGGCTCTCCTGCAACCACGATCGTGCGGCGAGGATGGCCAGCGGCGGGCACCACCATTCGCTCGACGGTGCGAACATCCGTCGTATCGCACCGTCGAGAAGCGGCGCGACCGCGTCAGCTCCCATCCGTCGTTCCACCTCGTGAGCGAGAGCGGCATTGGCCGTCAGGCGGTGCGTCGGCGTCGCGTCATCGTGCACCAGTCGGGCGTTGACGAGCGAGTCGAGGGCACCCGTGGGAAGGAAGCGCGCGGCATCGGCCCGGGAGATGCCGGGGACCCTGCCGAGCGTGGCGAGCGTGCTCCTCTCCACGGCCGTCAACTGCGCGACGTGCGCCGCGAGCGCGTCGGACAGACGCCCGTTGGGCGAGCTGTCGCGCATCGCGTCGATCGGGTCCCGGCCGTGCCGCAGGGCGTGGCCGGCCTCGGCGGCGAGTTCGCGCAGCAGCATCCGCGAACCGTCGGCGAGGGCGACGATCGCCGCCCGTGTCATGGCGTCGAGTTCGGGCGCGGCGAAGAGATCGAGGAGGAGATCCGCGTCGCGAGGAGTGAGAGCGGCGAGATCGATCCGCTCCGCCAGGCCCCGCAGCCACAGGTCCGTGGCCATCTGAGCCGCGTCGGGGCTCCCGTCCACCGGACGGGTCGATCCTTCGCGCGTGACCGTGAGGCCGAACAGCGCGGTGGCGTGCGCGCTGTAGACCGCGCGGACGACGGCGGCCACGGAGGCCGGATCGAGCTCTTGCGCATCGTCGATGATGACGATCGGGCGCTCGGTCTCCTCGGGTTGACCATCGCGTAGTCGTGCGGCGCGGGGGTCTCTCGATGCCGTCAACGCCCCGTGCGGCACGGAGGCGTGCGGACCGATCGAGCGCAGGACGAGAGGCTCTCCCTCCGTCGTCGAAAGACGATTGATCACCTGCCGGAGGAAGTGGCTCTTCCCGCTCCCGAGCGGACCGACGAGAACGATGCTCGTGCCCGTCTCCAGCAGATCGATGACGCGCGCCACATCGCGATCGTCGCCGATGACGCCTTCGTCATCCCGGATGTTCCTTATGCTCACGCGGCCCCCCACTAGTGCACCTGCTACAGAGAGTCGCGGCTCAGCCCTGCCGCGAGGGTCTCCACCCTACCGATCCCGCACTACCCGGTACCGGGCGAAACGCACGCCCGACTACTGGGGTACGACACCAGTACCGGGGAAAATACTCGGCTTTCTCTCCTCTCGCCAAGGGGTTGCACTTCGGACGCGGATGGGTTTTCGCGTCTTTCACGGGGAATGTCACGCTCCATCCGTCCGTCGTCGCGCTCCGCCCTAGCGTCCTGACAGATCGAAGGATCGCCGGTGTGCGGATGGCCCGCCGGATGCGCAGCAAACGAGCGGGAGACGACATGGAAATACAGGAGCAGCGTCGAGCGACGCGACGGAAGATCTTCGCGATCACGGCCGGCGCCGCCGTGCTCGGTCTCGGGGTCTCAGCAACACTGGCAGCCTGGACCGACACCGAGTGGGTCTTCGGCGGTAACGGTGCGGGCGGTCCCGGGATCGGTACCTCGACGTTCGAGGTCCAGCAGAACACCGTGCCGCCTTTCGCGGACGCGACCTGGACCGACGAGGAGGAGAATCCCGGCGGGGAGATCGTCTTCGGCATCGCCGCGCTGGCGCTCTCGCCCGGTGACGCGGTCTACGCGCCGGTGGCGTTGCGCACGACGGTCGCATCGGTCGCCGGTGACGTGGAGCTTCAGCCCGCGGTCCCCGCAGCCGGCGTGACCGTGACGGACCCCGACGACCTCCTCCTCGCTGCCCTCGCCGTCCGCGTCGTCACCGACGACGCCCCCTTCACGTGCGACGCCACCGCCTTCAGCGGTGCACCGGGTGCGCCCGCGCTGATCGCCGACGGGCCGCTGCTCACCTCCGGCGGCTCGGCGGCGCAGTCGCTTCTCGCCGCGGCCGACTCGACGCAGTACTACTGCTTCGAGGTCTCGCTGCCCGATCCCTTCGTCCCCGCGGCCGGTTCGACCGTCGAGGACTATATGGGTCTCACCGGCGCTCCGGCGTGGCAGTTCGCCGCGACGTCCTGACGCATCACCCATGCCCTCTCCCACCGAGGCGCCGGCCCGCGGACCCGCCCACCAGGCGCGGGTCCGCGGGCCGGTCGCGGCGCACGCGGCGGCGGACGTGCGCCGAAGAGGCGCCGTTCGGGATGGCGTCATCACGGTGCTCGGTGTCGTCGGAATCCTCACGATCGTGTGGCTCGCCGCATCGGCCGCGCTCGGGCTGTCGATCATCGTCTTCGTGACGGGATCGATGAGCCCGTCCCTGCCGACGGGGTCGGCCGCCGTGGTGCGGGAGGTGCCGGCGTCCGAGCTCGCGGTGGGGGACGTCGTCACGGTGCCGCGACCGAACTCCCCGGCGCCGGTCACCCACCGGATCGTGGCGATCGACGACGTCCCCGGGAACGTCGACGCCCGCAGCCTCGTACTCCGAGGCGACGCGAACACGATCGACGATCCCGACCCCTACGTCGTCGAGGACGTCCGTCGTGTCGTCGTCGGTGCCCCGGGAGCGGGCTGGGTGGTGATCGCGGCGAAGACCCCGGCCGCGATGGCGGGGATCACTCTCGTCGTCGCCGGTGCGATCGCGTGGGCACTGTGGCCGGCCTCGTCGCCCCGCCGCGCGCGCGAGAAGTAGAGGAATCCCCGAATGCTCTTGACGCCTTCCCCTCTTCGACGCAACGTCGCGGCACCGGCCACCGCTCTGCTCTCGCTCGTTCTCCTGGTCGGCGGCGGGCTCATCGCCGGCACCGCCGCTCGCGCGGCGTTCGTCGACGTCCCGCCCACGGGCCATCCCGGCCGACTGGTGCTGTCTTCCGACCCGTATCCCGCAGAGTTCCTCGATCTCAGCCCGGGAGATCCGTCGTACTGGCAGGTGGCCGCTCGCCTCGAGGATGCCGTCGGCGCCACGCTGTCGGTGGAGCTGCGCAAGTCCGGCGCGCTCGTATCGCATCCTCGCGGGCTGGAGATGACGGTGGACGAATGCGACGTTCCCTGGAGCGGTCTGGGTGACGTGCCGGTATGCGCCGGCACGGTGTCGCCGATCGCGGTCGCGATGCCGTCCGACGATTACGCGACGTCGAGCCCGACGTTCCAGCTCGGGTCGCGCGCAGCATCCGCCCCGGCATTCCTGCTCGTGACGCTCGCGGTCGAGGACTCGGACGCGGCTCGCGCGGATGCGTCGCTGATGGGCCTCGTCGGGACGATGGGCGTCGGACTCACCGCCGTCGCGGTCGATCCGGCCGCCGGTCCGCCGCGAGGGGGCGGCGTTCTTCCCGCGACGGGCGCCGACATCTCGCTCTGGGTGGCGGTCGTGTCCATGGCGGCGGGGCTCCTCGGGCTCGGCGCGGCTCTGCGGATGCGACCGGCCCGAGGGGAGCGGTGATGCGCCGTTCGCTCACGGCCCTCGCGTTCGCCGCGGCCGCCGTCGTGGTCGTGCCGCTGTCGGTGACGGCGACGACGGCCGCGTGGACCGACGAGGAGTGGGTGCACGAAGCGATCGGGACGTCGTCGTTGCGGTGCGGAGAAGACACGGGCTTCGCGTCGACCTCGTACGGGCGCTTCCTCTCGGGTCAGCTCCTCGGCACCGACCTCGACCCCCTGGCCGACCTCGAGCAGATGCGGCTGGTGCTCGGTGCGGACGGCGCGCTGTCGGTGCAGCCTCCGGACGCCGTGAACCTCGCGGCCCTCACGTATGCCAACCCCTTCGACGTCGACCTGCTGGGCATCGCGGGGGTCGACATGACCGGGTTCGAGGTGCCCGTGCCGGGGGCCGCCCTGGGGGCGGCCAACCAGTACGCGCGGGTATCGGGGTTCGGGGCCGCCGTCGGCGCTTCGGGCCTGGTGAACGACAGCGGAGTCGTGACGGTGGGAACGACGCCGAGCGGCGCGCTGCCGTCGCCGGCGACGATCAGCCTCGACGAGCTGCTGCCGGTCCTCACGGGGATCGCGGGGGCGGATCTCAGGGTCGGCGCCGTCGGTGCGAGCTCCCAGCTGGACGGCTGCGCCGCGCTGAGATCGTCGACCTGGGGCGACGGCACGGTCACGGGGAGCACGCGCAGCTACGGCATCGCGGGTCTCGGTCTCGACGTCGAGGTGCCGGCCGTCGGCGCGCTGGCGGGCACCACCACGGCGGGGGTCACGACCGTGAACGCGGCGGTGGCCTCGCTCCTCGGGTCGTCGGGTCTGATCTCGTCGGCGATCGGAGCCCGCCTGGACCTCGCCCTCCCCGGCATCCTGACCACGAACATCGGCGGCAGCGTCACCCTCTCGGGACTGAACCTCGGGGGAGCGGTGGCGTCGCTCATCACCACACCGTTGACGGACGGCGTGGTGACGGTCGATCTGCAGTCGGGGATGGTCGACATCGATCTGGACGCGCTCCTCCCGTCGCTCAACAACGCCCCGCCCAACACCGAGATCGTCGTGAACTCCGCGGTGCTGGCGCCGATCGTCACCCGCGTCGGCGCCCTGCTGAACACCTGGACGTCGCAGGTCGTCGCGACGCTGCGGCAGAACCTGCGTGCAGCCACCTTGACGGTCGATCTGAGCGCCGTCATCGGCGCGCCGGGGATCGGCATCCTGCCCGGTCTGAACGTGCTGAACGTGTCCGTCGACTATGTCGGGACGGTCGGCGCGGTCCTCGACGGCACGGCGACGTTCGCGATCGATGCGGAGGCCGCGGGCGCGGTGGGAGCGATCAGCACCCTGCTCGCCGCTCTCGGCCTCCCGACCGTCGCCCAGCTGATCGCCTCGGTCGAGCTGCTCTCGTCGGTGCTGGTCACCGCCGCGGCGAACCAGATCACCACCACCGCACTGGGGGCCATCACCACGCTCGGCACGACGCTCTCGACCGCCGTGAACACGATCATCGCTCGCGTGGGCTCCGTCGTGAACGTGCTGCCGTCGATCCTGTCGCTGATGGTCAACGTGCAACCCGACCGCCCCGGCGCACCGTCGGGATCGACGTACATCGCCGGAACCGCCGACTCCACACCGCAGTACCTCGTCTCGGCGCTGCGCATCGGGCTGGCCGACGCTCTGACCCCCTCGAGCATCGCGCGCGTCACTCTCGGCACGGCGTCGGCGGGCCCGGTCGCCGCACCGTGAGGGCCCGCGCCGACTCGATCGGTTCGCGGGCCCGCGCGGGGTGCGGCTCGTAGAATGGGCCCATCATGAGCATGCCTTCTCGCACCCCGACGGTGATCGATCGGTCGCCCGCGGCTCTGCGCCTCGACGGTCAGCCGCGCACGTACGAGGTGCGCACCTTCGGATGCCAGATGAACGTCCACGACTCCGAACGCCTGTCGGGGTCGCTCGAGAGCGCGGGCTATCTTCCGGCCGAGGCCGGCACCGACGCCGACGTCGTGGTGATCAACACCTGCGCGGTGCGCGACAACGCCGCCGGCAAGCTCTACGGCACGCTCGGGCACCTCAAGTCGCGCAAGGACGTCCGCGAGGGCATGCAGATCGCGGTCGGCGGGTGCATGGCGCAGATGGACAAGCAGGCCGTGCTCGACAAGGCGCCCTGGGTCGACGTGGTCTTCGGAACGCACAACATGGGTTCGCTGCCGAGCCTGCTCGAGCGCGCACGACACAACGGCGACGCCGAGCTCGAGATCCTCGAGGCGCTCGAGGTCTTCCCCTCGACCCTGCCGACCAAGCGCGACAGCGTGGCCGCCGGCTGGGTCTCCATCTCCGTCGGGTGCAACAACACCTGCACGTTCTGCATCGTGCCGAGCCTGCGCGGCAAGGAGAAGGATCGCCGCCCGGGCGACATCCTCAACGAGATCCGCATGCTCGTCGACGACGGCGCGATCGAGGTGACGCTGCTCGGTCAGAACGTCAACTCGTACGGCGTCGAGTTCGGCGACCGCCTCGCCTTCGGCAAACTCCTCAGAGCCGCCGGGCAGATCGAGGGGCTCGAACGCATCCGGTTCACGAGCCCGCACCCGGCTGCCTTCACCGACGACGTCATCGCCGCCATGGCCGAGACGCCGGCCGTCATGCCGCAGCTGCACATGCCTCTGCAGTCGGGAAGCGACCGGATTCTCAAGGCCATGCGCCGGTCGTACCGGAGCGAGAGGTTCCTGGGAATCCTCGAGCGGGTACGCGCGCTCATCCCGCAGGCCTCGATCACGACCGACATCATCGTCGGCTTCCCCGGTGAGACCGAGGCCGACTTCGAAGAGACGCTGCGGGTGGTCGAGGCATCCAGATTCTCCAGCGCCTTCACGTTCCAGTACTCGATCCGCGAGGGCACCCCGGCGGCGACGATGGTGGACCAGGTGCCGAAGGCCGTCGTTCAGGAGCGCTACGAACGCCTCCTCGCGCTGCAGGACCGC
Organism: Microbacterium hatanonis; assembly: GCF_008017415.1. NCBI lineage: Bacteria > Bacillati > Actinomycetota > Actinomycetes > Micrococcales > Microbacteriaceae > Microbacterium > Microbacterium hatanonis. The sequence continues at coordinate 795,880 of NZ_VRSV01000001.1, forward strand.
ATCTCCCTCGAGGAGAACGAGAGCCAGGTGGGCCGGGAGGTCCAGGTGCTCGTCTCGACCGGCGAGGGCAAGAAGGACGCCTCCACGCACCGCTTGACCGGCCGCGCCGAAGACAACCGCCTCGTCCACTTCGAGCTGCCCGCCGGATCAGCCGTTCCGCGCCCGGGCGACATCGTGACGGTCGGGATCACCAGGGCGGCGCCGTACTACCTCCTCGCCGACGCACCCGACGGTGCGTCGCTGCGCATCCGGCGCACGCGCGCGGGCGACGCCTGGGATCGATCGCAGGCGGAGTCGTGCGGTATCCCGGCCCCCGCCGGCGACGCGGGCGCACCGCGCGCGATCTCCCTCGGCCTGCCGTCGCTGCGCGTCGGAGTGTGAGCCGCGCGCCGAGGCTCTGGGCCGTCGTCGGTGCCACCGGCACCGGCAAGACCGGTCTCTCCCTCGCGATCGCCCAGGCGCTCGCCGCTCGGGGAACCGCGGCCGAGATCGTCAACGCCGACGCGATGCAGCTGTACCGCGGAATGGACATCGGAACCGCGAAGCTGCGTGAAGACGAACGACGCGGTGTCCCGCACCACCTCTTCGACGCGTTGGAGGTGACCGACGAAGCCGCCGTCGCCTGGTACCAGGATGCTGCGCGCGACGTCGTGCGCCGCATCCACGATCGAGGAGCCGACGCCATTCTCGTCGGAGGTTCGGGGCTCTACGTCTCCAGCGTGGTGTTCGACTTCGCCTTCCCGCCCCGTGACGCCGCCGTTCGCGCCGAGCTCGAGGCCGAGCTCGACCGGCTCGGGCCGGGGATGCTGTTCGCCCGGCTCGCGGAGCAGGACGCGGCCACCGCGGCCCGCGTCGACCCCCAGAACGGCCGACGCATCGTGCGCGCCCTCGAGGTGCTCGCGCAGGGACAGGACACCCACGGCGCCGTGCTGCCCGACGAGCCGGTGTCGTGGCTCGGCGCGACCACCATCGTCGGAACGCACATCGAGCGCGCGGAGCTCGTGCCCATGCTCGACGCACGCGTGGAGGGGATGTGGCGCGACGGGCTCGTCGAGGAGGCGGCTGCGCTCCGAGAACGGGGGCTCGAAGACGGTGTCACGGCGCGTCGGGCCATCGGGTACGCCCAGGCTCTCGGGCAGCTCCGCGGCGAACTGACCGAGTCGGAGGCGATCGCGCAGACGCAGGCGCTGACCCGCCGCTACGCCCGTCGACAGGTGTCGTGGTTCAAGCGGTACCGCGACGTGGCGTGGGTCGATTCGCGTACGGTCGACGCGGCGGCGCTCGTCGACGAGACGCCGACCGGCGGAACCGACGCTTCCGACCCGATCTCCCGCGACTCGTAGACTGAGAGGCATGTCGCGCACCCTCCCGTTCACGAAGGGTCACGGTACCGGCAACGATTTCGTCGTGATCGCCGACCCCGACGGCTCCCTCTACCTTTCCGACGACCAGATCGCCGCGCTCTGCGATCGCCACATGGGCATCGGCGCCGACGGACTGCTCCGCGTCGTGCGCTCCACGGCGATCTACGAAGGAGCCGAGGCCGCAGCATCCGGTGCGGAGTGGTTCATGGACTACCGCAACGCCGACGGATCGAAGGCCGAGATGTGCGGCAACGGAACGCGCGTCTTCGCCCGCTACCTCGTCGACGCCGGTCTCGCCTCCATCGACGGCGGCCTCCGGATCGGCACGCGGGCGGGCGTGAAGACGCTCACCCGCAGCGAGCGCGGGTTCGAGGTCGACCTCGGAACCTGGCGGGCGGAGCCGGACGACATCCTCGTGCGCGCACGGGGACTCGACGTCGCCCGGCCCGGCACGGGCATCGACGTCGGCAACCCCCACGTCGTGGTCGCCCTGTCGTCGCACACCGAGCTCGATGCGCTCGACCTGGCCTATCGCCCGATTCTCGACCCCGAGCCGCGCCACGGGGCGAACGTCGAGTTCGTCGTGCCCGGCGACCCGCTCGTGCGCGACGGGGTCGGCGAAGTGCGGATGCGGGTGTTCGAACGCGGCGTCGGCGAGACCCTGTCGTGCGGCACGGGCGTGGCCGCCGCGGCACTCGCGGTGCGGCACTGGGCGGGTCCCGCGGCGCCGCGACGGTGGCAGGTGGACGTACCCGGCGGCACGCTCGGCGTACGCATCGTCGACGAATCCGACGGCGAGCACGTCCTGCTGTCGGGACCGGCTGCGCTCGTCTACTCGGGCGAGGTCGCGCTGGCCTGAACGTCGCCGTCGTCGGCAGAGACGATGTCGATCGCCGCGGTCGGGGGCGTGCCGTGGCGGCGCACCTTCAGCACGCGGTACCCGCGCCCCGTCGCGGCACGCTGAACGCTGAAGCCGCGCGGGAGCGTGGAGCCGAGCCAGCGCTGCAGGGAGTCCGAGCCGAGGTTGCGTTGGACGACGAGCCAGGCGTCGGATCTCTCCTCGAGCCGGGGGATCCAGGTCTCGAGCATCCCGTGCAGTTCGTTCTTGCCCACCCGGATGGGGGGATTCGAGCGGATGGTGCGGAAGGCCACGCCGGCGGGAACATCCTCGGGGCGCACGGCGTTGACGTTATCGAGCCCGAGGATCTCCGCGTTCCGACGCACGAGGTCGAGGGCCCGCTCGTTGACATCGACCGCCCACACCGTGGCGTGCGGGGCGTCGAGTGCGAGGGACAGCGAGATCGGCCCCCACCCGCAGCCGAGGTCGAGGAAGTCGCCGCCCGCAGGGGGCGACGGAGTGTTGGCCAGCAGCACGGCGGTGCCGGCGTCGAGACGGTCGGGACTGAATACGCCACCAGCGGTGACAACCTCGACATCGCGGCCGGCGAGGGTCACTCGCAGGCGCCGGAGATTCTCTGCGCTGGAGGGAGACCCGGTGAAGTAGTGGTCGCTCCCCATGCGGAGAGCGTATCGGAGAGAGCGTCCTCCCGAGGGGAGGATTAGAGTTTACGGATGCTGCGGCCCCGGCCTTCGGCCGAGGGCGGCGCGATGGAAGGAACAGATGACAGACACCACAATCCCCCAGAGCGCGGACGAGATGCCGGTCGACCCGGTGGATCGAGTGCTCGCGCGCGCCGAAGCGCACTCCGGGGTGCGTGTGTTCGGAGCAGCCCAGGCGCTCCAGGACGACAGGACCGTCTCCTACGGCGATACCGACGGCGACCAGTGGGACCGGGAGGATCGCGCCGCCCTGCGTCGCGTCGTCGGTCTCTCCACCGAGCTCGAGGACGTCACCGAGGTCGAGTACCGGCAGCTGCGTCTCGAGAACGTCGTCCTCGTCGGGGTGCACCCGCAAGGACAGCAGGAAGAGGCCGAGAACTCGCTGCGCGAACTCTCCGCCCTCGCGGAGACCGCGGGCGCGGTCGTGCTCGACGGTGTGCTGCAGCGGCGTCCCAACCCCGACCCCGCGACCTACATCGGCAGCGGCAAGGCGCAGGAGCTGCGCGACATCGTCGCTTCCGTGGGCGCCGATACGGTCATCGTCGACACCGAACTCGCACCCAGCCAGCGGCGCGCTCTCGAGGACGTCGTCAAGGTGAAGGTCATCGACCGCACCACCGTGATCCTCGACATCTTCAGCCAGCACGCCAAGAGCCGCGAGGGCAAGGCGCAGGTCGAACTCGCCCAGCTCGAGTACCTCCTTCCGCGTCTGCGCGGCTGGGGCGACTCGATGAGCCGCCAGGCGGGTGGCCAGGTCGGTGCCGGCGGTGCCGGTATGGGCTCTCGTGGTCCGGGTGAGACGAAGATCGAGCTCGATCGTCGGCGCATCCGCACCAAGATGGCCGTGCTGCGGCGTCAGATCCGCGACTTCGCGCCCGCGCGCGATGCGAAGCGGGCCGAGCGCAAGCGCAACACGATCCCGGCCGTCGCGATCACTGGCTACACGAACGCGGGCAAATCGAGCCTCCTCAACCGTCTGACGCGCGCCGGTGTCCTCGTCGAGAACGCGCTGTTCGCCACGCTCGACACATCCGTGCGTCGCTCGGAGACCGCAGATGGGCGCGTCTACACGCTGACCGACACCGTCGGCTTCGTGCGGAACCTCCCGCACCAGCTGGTCGAAGCGTTCCGTTCCACGCTCGAGGAGGTCGGCGACGCCGACGTCATCGTTCACGTGGTGGACGGATCGCACCCCGACCCCGCCGCACAGCTCGCGACCGTGCGCGACGTGATGGGCGACGTGGGTGCGCGATCGACACGCGAGATCGTCGTCTTCAACAAGGCCGATCTCGTGGATGCCGACTCGCGCCTCGTTCTGCGCGGCCTCGAGTCGTCGGCGCTCTTCGTCTCCTCGCGCACCGGCGAGGGGATCGACGAGCTGCGCTCCGTGATCGAGGAGGCCCTGCCTCTCCCCGCCGTGGAGGTGCGCGCCGTGGTGCCGTACGACCGCGGCGATCTGGTGTCCGCGGCGCACGAGAGCGGCATCATCGTGTCGCAGGAACACCAGGCCGAAGGCACGTTCCTCCACGCCCACGTCGGGGCGAAGCTCGCCTCCGACCTCGAGCCGTTCCTGGCCTGACCTCTCCGCAGCATCCGTCTCCGATGGGGGCGGATGCTGCGGACGAGTCGTCAGCCGAGCGTGATCCCGGGCACGTCGGGCGTGTCGAATCCGAAGGCCGCACCGAGGAACGCCAGCTCGCTCTCGAGCGCATGGACGATCGTCTCCGCGCTGCGGAAGCCGTGCCCCTCGCCCTCGTACAGGACGTACGCGTGCGGGACCCCTCGCTCGACGAGGGCATCGCGGATGGCCTCGGCCTGCGCGGGCGGCACGACGGCGTCTTCCGACCCCTGCAGGATGAGCATCGGCACGCGGAATCGGTCGGCCGACGTCAGCGGTGAGCGCTCGATGTAGACGGGCTCGGCTTCGGGCAGCGGGCCGATGAGTCCGTCGAGGTAGCGCGCTTCGAAGTCGTGCGTGTCCGCGGCGAGAGCCCTGGCGTCCCCGACGCCGTACCGCGAGATGCCGGCGGCGAAGACGTCGGTGCGGACGAGTGCCGACAGCACCGTCCATCCGCCGGCGGAGCCGCCCTCGATCGCGATCCGCGAGGGATCGGCGAGTCCGTCATCGCTGAGAGCGGTCGCCGCGGCGGCCACGTCGTCGACGTCGACGACGCCCCACTGCCCGCGAAGGCGCTCGCGGTAGGGGCGTCCGTAACCGGTCGAGCCGCCGTAGTTGACGTCGAGCACGCCGATCCCACGGCTCGTGAAGTACGCGACTTTGGCCGACGCGGCGGGACCCACGTGCGACGTCGGACCCCCGTGCACCAGGACGAGGTAGGGCGGCTTCTCACCCGTCGGGAGGGTGACCTCGGGATTCGTCGGGGGGTAGGCGAAGGCGTGAACCGGCCCGTGGGGTCCGGGCGCGGTGACCGACTGCGCGACCGGGAACCACTCCGGGCCGGGGCCGTTCGCGCCGCCGGCGATGCGCTCCACGATCGGCGCATCGGCATCGCTCGCGTCGACCAGCCAGAGGCCGGAGCCGCCTGAGGCCGTAGCGCCCGAGACGAGCGCGCGCGTCGCCGAGACGTCCTCGACGGCGGCGCCGGCGACGACCGGTACCGGCACGGGCGCGACGCGGTCGCCGTCGACGACGACGAGCTCGTCGGCCCCGTCGGTGCGGACCGCGACAAGGCGGCCGTCATCGAGCGCTCCGAACCACCGCGTGCCGAGCACCCACAGCGCGCCACCGGTGTCGGCGTCCGCCGGAGCCACGGGGACGGGTGCGGCGTCGCCACCGACGCGCCAGAGGTTCCATCGTCCGGTCGGGTCGTCGGCGTAGGTCACCTCGCGCGGGCCGGTCCAGACCGGCTGCAGCGGGGCGCTGTCGCGCGCGTTGATCGTGCGGGGATCCGAGGCGCGGCCGTCGACGATGTCGGCGACGCGCAGCTGCGTGCGATCCCAGGGCATGTCGGGGTGGTTCCAGGCGACCCACGCCAGACGCCCGCCATCGGGGGAGATCGCGGGCTGCGCGACGAAATCGGTGCCGCCGGCCACGCTCACGAGGCGATCGGCGTCGTCGGCGGCGGATCCGTCGAGCGGGATGCGCACGATGTCGCGCGTCGGAACTGCAGCTCCCTCGTGGCGTTCGCGGACGGCGAGCAGCATGCCCGCGCCCCACACGAGGCCCGCGAATCGCGCGGAGGGGTCGTCGGGGGTGAGCGGACGCGGGCGTCCGCCCGGCGTGAGGGCCCACACGCGCTGGTCGGACTTCTCGGAGAAGACCAGCTCGCCGTCGGCGGCGGTCCATGCGCCGCCCCCGTACTCGTGGACGCGGGAGCGGGCACTCAGCGGAGCGGGGAGCAGATCGTCGATCGATCCGTCGGGCCGTCGGCGCAGCACCGTCGTGCGCCCGCCCTCCGAGGGCATCGTCTGACCCCACCAGATGTCGTCACCGACGAAACGCGCTCCGTCGGTGCGCGGGGACGCCGCGGCGACCGAGGACGCACTGAACGGGGAGGGCCAGGAACCGTAGGGGAGCGCAGAAGCCATCCCCTCACCCTAGGGCGGGGGCAGGACGTCGGTCAGACGGCTCGGAGCACCGCCACGACCTTGCCGAGGACGACGGCGTCGTCGCCGAGGATCGGCTCGAACGCGCTGTTGCGGGGGAGCAGCCAGGTGTGGCCGTCGCGCCGGCGGAAGGTCTTGACCGTGGCCTCGTCGTCGAGCATCGCCGCGACGATCTCGCCGTTCTCAGCGTTCTGCTGCGAACGCACGACCACCCAGTCGCCGTCGCAGATGGCGGCGTCGATCATCGACTCGCCCGACACCTTCAGCATGAACAGGTCGCCCTTGCCGACGAGCTGTCGGGGAAGGGGGAAGATCTCGTCGACCTGCTGATCGGCGGTGATCGGCACGCCGGCGGCGATACGCCCGACGAGGGGGACGAGCGCGGCGTCGCCCACGGCGGGGGCACTATCGGCGGGGTTCTCCGCAGACGCGCCGGGGAGGTCGATCAGCACCTCCATCGCACGCGTCTTGCCGGGGTCGCGACGCAGGTAACCGCTCAGCTCGAGCTGGTTGAGCTGGTGCGTGACGCTGGAGAGCGACTTGAGCCCGACCGCGTCGCCGATCTCGCGCATGCTCGGCGGGTAGCCGTGACGGCTGATCGACCGCTGGATCACTTCGAGGATCGCCATCTGCTTCTCGCTCAGGCTCTTGCGGCGGCGGGTCTGCGGCTTGTCCCGGGCGCCGGACGGCATCGCGTCGCTCATTCTGGCTGCTCCCTCTCGCGCCCGAGGGGCGCCGGTCTTCGAATGTCGGAGGTCCGTGATGGTGTCTCCCTGTCGAAACCGTATACGGATTCGCACGCGCCGACCGGCTGCCCGCCGCGTGTCGCGTTCGATCCATCTCCGAGAGGAACGGTGTTGACACCCTGACTGTATCGAAGATAGATTCGGAAGAGAGCTTCGCATCCGGTACTCCGGCCCGAGCGCCGGATGCGAATCTCTCACCTGAGGAGGAACCCCCATGACCAGCATCGGCATCGCCCCCGTCGTCCCGACCACGCGCCTTCGTCTGACTGCGCGCGGTCGCCGGGTGCTCACCGGTCTCGCCGCCTTCCCGTTCGTGGTGGCCATCGCGGTCGCGGCGATCAGCGGCGGTTCTGCTCTGGCGTCCCGCGATGCGGGTGCGCCGGCCGGTGCCTTCACCGAGGTCACGGTGATGGCGGGCGAGTCGCTCTGGGGGATCGCGCAGGAGGTCGCGCCGAGCGCCGATCCTCGCGACGTCGTCGACGCGATCGTGCGGCTGAACGCCCTCGACGGGGTGGAGCTCTCCGCGGGTCAGCGTCTCTCCATTCCGGCGGAGTACTCCGCGGCCCCCTGAGCCCGCCCTAACATCGAAGGGTGACCACGAGGCTCGATGACCTTCCGCTCCGCGACGATCTGCGCGGAATGAAACCGTACGGCGCGCCCCAGGCGGCGTTGCCGGTGGCGCTGAACGTGAACGAGAACACGCATCCGGTGCCCGACGACGTGGCCGGTGACATCCTCGACGCAGTGGCGCGGGCTCTGCGCGACGTGAATCGGTACCCCGACCGCGAATTCACCGCACTGCGCGAAGCGTTCGCCGACTATCTGGGCGAGGGGCTCACGCGTGAGCAGATCTGGGCCGGCAACGGATCGAACGAGGTGCTGCAGCACCTGCTCCAGGCGTTCGCGGGCCCGGGTCGCACCGCTTTCTCGTTCGACCCGACGTACTCGATGTACCCGCTGCTCACCCGGGGAACGGGCGCGCGATGGGTGTCGGGGGTGAGGTCCCACGACTACACCGTGTCGCCGGCCTCGGCGGCCGAGCAGATCTCGGAGGTGCGTCCCGACGTGACCTTCCTCTGCGCGCCAAACAACCCGACCGGCACTCCCATGTCGCTCGACGTGATCGAGGCCGCCTACGACGCGACCGAGGGGATCGTCATCGTCGACGAGGCGTACCAGGAATTCGCCCCCCACGACGCCCCGTCCGCGGTCAGTCTCCTCCCCGGTCGGGAGCGTCTCGTCGTCTCTCGCACCATGAGCAAGGCCTTCGCCTTCGCCGGGGCTCGGGTCGGATACCTGGCCGCCGATCCGGCGCTCATCGATGCCCTTCGCCTCGTTCGGCTGCCGTATCACCTGAGCGCGCTCACCCAGGCGGCGGCGACGGCGGCTCTGGGGCACGCCGACACGATGCTGGGCATGGTCGACGAGATCGTGTCGCAGCGCGACCGCATCTCCGCGACCGTGGAGGCGCTCGGGTACCAGGCGCACGAGTCGTGGACGAACTTCGTCCTCTTCGGCGGCGTCGCCGACCCCGCGGCGACCTGGCAGGCGCTGTACGACCGCGGAGTCCTGATCCGCGACATCGGCATCCCCCACCACCTGCGGGTCACAGCGGGGACGGCGGACGAGACGACCGCGTTCCTCGACGCACTGGCCTCGATAGGATCGGGCTCATGACCGGCCGCACCCGAACCGCCTCGATCCGCCGCGCGACCAGCGAGTCGAGCGTGGAGCTGGAGCTGAACCTCGACGGGTCGGGCAAGAGCTCGATCGACACGTCGGTTCCGTTCTTCGACCACATGCTGACGGCGTTCGCGAAGCACTCGCTGACCGATCTCACCGTCCGCGCCGCGGGCGACACGCACATCGACGCCCACCACACCGTCGAGGACGTATCGATCGTGCTCGGCACGGCGATCCGCGAGGCTCTGGGCGACAAGGCCGGCATCTCGCGCTACGGCGACGCCCTCGTGCCGCTCGACGAGGCCCTCGCCCAGGCGGTCGTCGACATCAGCGGACGCCCCTATCTCGTGCACCTCGGCGAACCCGACGGGTTCGAGCAGCACCTCATCGGAGGGCACTTCACCGGGTCGCTCGTGCGCCACACGTTCGAGGCGATCGCCTTCAACGGCGGTCTCACCGTGCACGTGCGCGTGCTCGGCGGCCGCGACCCGCACCACATCGCGGAGGCGGAGTACAAGGCGTTCGCGCGCGCATTCCGCCAGGCGAAGGCACTCGACCCGCTGATCGACGGCATCCCGAGCACGAAGGGCGCTCTGTGAGCTCGCGTCCCCTCGTCGCGGTCCTCGACTACGGATCGGGCAACGTCCACTCGGCCGTCAAAGCGCTGGTGGCGGCCGGCGCCGATGCGCGTCTGACCCGCGACCGCGATCTCGTGCTCGAGGCCGACGGCCTGGTCGTACCGGGGGTCGGGGCCTTCGAGGCCGTCATGGGCGCGCTCCGGGCTCACCGAGGGGGCGACCTGATCGATCGGCGTCTCGCGGGCGGACGCCCGGTGCTCGGCATCTGCGTCGGCATGCAGGTGCTGTTCGAACGCGGCGTCGAGCGCGGCGTCGACAGTGAGGGGCTGGGGGAGTGGCCGGGCGCGGTCACCCAGCTCGAGGCGCCGGTGCTCCCGCACATGGGGTGGAACACCGTTCGCCCCGATGCGGGGTCGCGCCTGTTCGCCGGCATCGAGCAGGAGCGCTTCTATTTCGTGCACTCGTACGCGGCCCAGCGCTGGGAGCTCGACGTGCAGCCGCCGTTCCCGGCGCCGGCGCTGACCTGGTGCGACTACGGCGAGCCGTTCCTCGCTGCGGTCGAGAACGGTCCGCTGGCGGCGACGCAGTTCCACCCCGAGAAATCGGGGGATGCCGGCATCCGCCTGCTCGCCAATTGGATCGACGGCCTCGGCGCCGCTACTGTCTAACCTCGTGCCACAGCGAGCGACCGGCGTCCGCGTGCACGAGGAGCCATGAACGATTTCGCGTCAACACCCGAGCTGATCCTCCTCCCCGCCGTCGATGTCGCAGGTGGCAAGGCCGTGCGGCTGACGCAGGGAGAAGCCGGAACAGAGACGAACTACGGCGACCCGGTCGATGCGGCCGCCGACTTCGCGCGCCAGGGGGCGGGCTGGATTCATCTGGTCGACCTCGATGCGGCCTTCGGGCGCGGCAACAACACCGCTGTGATGCGCCGGGTGATCAAGCAGGTGCGCGGCGTGCAGGTGGAGCTGTCGGGCGGCATCCGCGACGACCGTTCCCTGGAGGCGGCGCTCGACAGCGGTGCGAGCCGCATCAACCTCGGCACCGCGGCGTTGGAGAACCCCGAGTGGGCAGCCGATGTCATCGGCCGCTACGGCGATGCGATCGCGGTCGGCCTGGACGTGCGCGGCACGACCCTCGCCGCGCGTGGCTGGACGCGTGACGGCGGCGACCTGTGGACCGTGCTCGACCGGCTCGAAGACGCCGGCTGCAGCCGATACGTCGTCACCGACGTGACGAAGGACGGCACGCTCAAGGGTCCGAACATCGAGCTCCTCCGCGAGATCGCGGAGCGCACTCCCAAGCCGGTCGTGGCCTCGGGCGGCGTCTCGAGCCTCGACGACATCGCGGCCCTCCGCGAGCTCGTCCCGCTCGGCGTCGAGGGCGCGATCGTGGGCAAGGCACTCTACGCCGGGGCGTTCACCCTGGCCGAGGCGCTGGATGTCGCCGGAGGCTGACACTCCCGCGGGCGATTCCGCCGGGGTCCCCTGGGAGGGGCGCCGCTTCGAGGACAATCGCCACGCGGCCGACGACGGCTCCGCCGATCCGGCGCTGCTGATCGCGTTGACCGCCGATGCCGGCGGTGCCCGTGATGCGCGCGCGGTCGTCGAGGCCTATCGCACCGCTCGGCTGCTCATTCCGCTGGTCGCCGACAAGGGCGACGAGGGCGTGGGGCCGCATGGTCTCGTCGTCGACAAGACGCAGGAACTCTCCATCGTCACTGTGGCCGCCCCCGATGGGCGCAAGGTGCTGCCGGTCTTCACGTCGGTGGACGCGATGAAGCGGTGGGATGCCGTGGCCAGGCCCATCCCCGCGGACGGGGTGCGCACGGCGGTCGCCGCCGCCGGCGACGACACGGAGCTGATCGTGATCGACCCGGGCTCGGATACCGAGTTCGTCCTTCGTCGGCCGGCCGTATGGGCGATCGGTCAGGGTATCGCGTGGGAGCCCAGCCACACGTCGGCCGAGGTGTTCACGGGATTGCAGCAGAGTGTCGGCGCCGAGCTCGCTGTGCTCGACTTCGCGGTCGAACCGGGTGACCCGACCGGCCGTCTGCGGGGGCCCGAGCTCATCGTGCACCTGCAGCTCATGCAGGGTCTCGAGCAGGACGAGCTCGATGCGGTCCTGGCCCGACTCGCCCGCCGCTGGGCCGCCGACGACCGCATCGCCGTGCTGGTCGATTCCCTCACGGTCAAGCTCCACCGCGAATAGCCCCCGCGCAGCATCCCCCCTTCTTCATCTCGTCGGCTGTTCCGGGAAGCGTTCCGGGGCTCGACGGAGGGCGCAGGGATGTTCCCCTCGAGCCAATCGGGGTAGGGGCCCCTCTCTTGGTTCGAGGGGAACATCCCGGAGCCCGGAGTCGCAGCCCGCAGACCGGAACCCCGTCACGTCCTCCTGGAACGACGAGTCAGTTGACCGGCCCGGTCCACTTCTCGCCCGGCCCCTTGCCGATGGGGTCGGGGATGACGGATGCTTCGCGGAAGGCGAGCTGCAGCGAACGCAGGCCGTCGCGGAGCGACCGCGCGTGCATGTCGCTGATCTCGGGTGCGGCGGCGGTGATGAGGCCCGCGAGCGCGTTGATGAGCTTCCGAGCCTCGTCGAGGTCGGTCTGGTGCGCCGGGTCGTCGGCGAGGCCGACCTTGACGGCGGCAGCGCTCATGAGGTGCACGGCGGTGGTGGTGATGACCTCGACGGCGGGGACGTCGGCGAGGTCGCGTCCGGCCGATTCGGCCGAGCGCTCGCCGTCCTCCTCCCACCGCGTGAGTCGTTCGTCGCCGCCCTCGGGGGAGTCGGAGGGGGCGTCGTTACCGGGAATCGTGTGCACGTGGTTCTCTCTGCTAGACTTTGGCGGGCTTCGGAGCTTTCTGTTCCGAACGAAAGAGGATCACATCCCACCCGCGCTTGCCGCTCAAGGCTACCGGGTCCACGCACTCCGCTCCGGTCGCCCGGGGTCGCTCGGGTGTAGAGCCGGCGTTTCGCACGTCGAGTCGGGTGGAATGCGTCTTCTTCCGCCCGCGACGCTCCCGTGTCGCGGTGGTCTCCCGCAACGTAAGAGGAGTCCCGCATCAGCGATCCCCGCACCAATGACCGCATCCGCGTCCCCGAGGTCCGCCTCGTGGGTCCCGCTGGTGAGCAGGTCGGCGTCGTCCGCATCGAGGTGGCACTGCGCCTGGCCCAGGAGGCCGACCTCGATCTCGTCGAGGTAGCCCCGAACTCGAAGCCGCCCGTGGTCAAGATCATGGATTACGGCAAATTCAAGTACGAGACTGCGCAGAAGGCAAAGGAAGCGCGTCGCAATCAGGCGAACACCGTCCTCAAAGAGGTGCGGTTCCGCCTGAAGATCGAGGCTCACGACTACACCACCAAGCTCAAGCGCGCCGAGGGCTTCCTCCAGGCGGGCGACAAGGTCAAGGCCATGATCCTCTTCCGCGGTCGCGAGCAGTCGCGTCCCGACCAGGGTGTGCGCCTGCTCCGCAAGTTCGCGGAGGACGTCGCCGAGTTCGGCACCGTCGAGTCGAACCCGACGATCGACGGCCGCAACATGGTGATGGTGGTCGCACCCCACAAGAACAAGTCCGAGGTCAAGACGGAGCAGAACGCCCAGCGCGCTGCGACGAAGGAAGCGGCCCGCTCGGGCTCGCGCCCGGACTCCTCCGACTCCGAGCCTGCCGCGGCATCCGCCGAGTAGGCCCCCAGACTCCCGCCTCGCGGGAAACCCAACGAAGGAAAGACAGATGCCGAAGCAGAAGACCCACTCGGGTGCCAAGAAGCGCTTCAAGGTGACCGGTAGCGGCAAGCTCATGAAGCAGCAGGCCGGCATGCGGCACAACCTCGAGGGCAAGGCCTCGAAGCGGACCCGCCGTCTGAACCAGGAGCAGGTCCTGGCCAAGGGCGACGCCAAGGTCGCGAAGAAGCTCCTCGGCCTTTGAGCGCCGACGCACGTTAGGAACGATAAGAAATGGCTAGAGTCAAGCGGGCAGTAAACGCCCACAAGAAGCGTCGCGTCATCCTCGAGCGCGCCTCCGGTTACCGCGGACAGCGTTCGCGCCTGTACCGCAAGGCGAAGGAGCAGGTCACCCACTCGCTCGTCTACGCGTACCGTGACCGTCGCAAGCGCAAGGGCGACTTCCGTCGTCTGTGGATCCAGCGCATCAACGCGGCATCGCGTCAGAACGGCCTCACGTACAACCGTCTGATCCAGGGCCTCGGCCTCGCGGGCGTCCAGGTCGACCGTCGCATGCTCGCCGAGCTCGCGGTCAACGAGCCGGCCACCTTCGCGTCGCTGGTCGCGACGGCGAAGGCCGCGCTCCCGGCAGATGTGAACGCAGCCAAGACCGCGTAAGCATCCGTTCTTCGAGAAAGGGCGTCCTCCTGCGGGAGGGCGCCCTTTCTGCTGCGCCGACCGCGTCGGTCGCCGAGCGGATGGCACGGGAGCCCTAGGCTGGCCCCGTGCTCGAGAATCCCCGTTCGCCGCGCGTCCGCGCGGTCGCGAAGCTGGCCAAGCGCAGTGCGCGCCAAGAGACAGGTCTCTTCCTGCTCGAGGGTCCGCAGGCCGCGCGCGAGGCGTTGCAGTACGCCCCCGGGTCGCTCGTCGAGCTGTTCGCGACGCCGACCGCGATGGAGAGGCACTCCGACATCCGCGACGCGGCGCGCGCTGCCGACCTCGAGGTGGAGTACACCACGGAGGCGGTGCTCGATGCGATGGCCGACACGGTGACCCCGCAGGGGATCGTCGCCGTCGCGCGTCAGCAGCCCACGTCGATGCGCGAGGTCTTCGCCTCCAACCCGCGGCTGGTCGCGATCTGCGAAGAGGTGCGCGATCCCGGCAATCTGGGCACCATCATCAGAGCGGCGGATGCTGCGGGCGCAGACGCCGTCGTGCTCACCGGGCGCACCGTCGATCCGTACAACCCGAAGGTCGTGCGGTCCACGACCGGTTCGCTCTTCCACCTGCCCATCGCGGTGGGCGGCGAGCTCGAGGCGGCGGTCGAACGCGCCCACGCCGCGGGGATGCGGGTCGTGGCCGCGGACGTCGACGGCACCGACTTCCTCGCCTCGCGGCATCTGCTCGCCGAGCCCACCGCGTGGCTGTTCGGCAACGAGGCGCGGGGGCTCGAGGAGCCGGCCCTCGCCCACGCCGACCTCGCCCTCCGGCTGCCGATCTACGGTCGCGCGGAGTCGCTGAACCTCGCCACCGCGGCGAGTGTCTGCCTCTATGAGACGGCGTTCGCGCAGCGCGCGAACCCGTGACACCGCGAGTACCCCTGCTGTTACAGAACGGTTAAGGCTCGCGTCAAGGTGTGTCGTCGGTCTCACAGGCCTCGTAGGGTGAAGTCATGGCGACCTCTGATCCACGGCCGGCCGGCGACTCGCTCGTCGTGATGAGCGATGTGCAGAAGCACTACGGTGACTTCCAGGCACTCAAAGACATCGACCTCACGGTCTCCCGTGGCGAGGTCGTCGTCGTGATCGGGCCGTCGGGCTCGGGCAAGTCGACGCTGTGCCGCACCATCAATCGTCTCGAGACCATCACCTCGGGTGTCATCACGATCGACGGCAAGGAGCTCCCCAAGGAGGGGAAGGGCCTCGCCCAGTTGCGTGCCGACGTGGGCATGGTCTTCCAGTCGTTCAACCTGTTCGCCCATCTGACGATCCTCGAGAACGTCACGCTCGGTCCGATCAAGGTGCGCGGGATGAAGAAGGCCGATGCTGAGCGCGAGGCGCGCGTGCTGCTCGAGCGGGTCGGAATCGTCGCGCAGGCCGACAAGCTCCCCGCACAGCTGTCGGGCGGCCAGCAGCAGCGCGTCGCCATCGCACGCGCTCTGGCGATGAAGCCGAAGCTGATGCTGTTCGATGAGCCGACCAGCGCGCTGGACCCCGAGATGATCAACGAGGTGCTCGACGTGATGGTCGGCCTCGCTCGAGACGGGATGACGATGATCGTCGTCACCCACGAGATGGGCTTCGCGCGCAAGGCCGCCGACCGCGTCATCTTCATGGCCGACGGCCAGATCGTCGAAGAGGCCGCGCCTGAGCAGTTCTTCACCCGCCCCGAGAGCGCGCGGGCGAAGGACTTCCTCTCGAAGCTGATCACCCACTGATTGCGGAGGATGCTGACACCTCCCCCCGACGTCGGATCTGCACAACAGGTCCGCGACCCACACAGCACCCACACCAAGGAGATTCCATGCGTAAGACACGAATGATCGCCGGATTCGGCCTCGCGGCCGTCGCGGCCCTCGTGCTCACCGCCTGCAACAGCGGGTCACCCACCACCCCCGGCGCGCCTGAGGCGGGCAGCGACGATGCTCTCTGGGAGGTCGCGACCGACGTCTCCCTCACCGACAGCCCCACCTACGACCGCATGGTCGAGCGCGACGGCGTCGTCGTCGGCGTGAAGAACGACCAGCCCGGACTCGGCTACGAAGATGCAGCCACGGGGGAGCGGACCGGCTTCGACGTCGACATCGCCCGGTGGGTCGCCGCCTCCCTCGGCTTCGACGAGAGCCAGATCACCTACCAGACGATCCCGTCGGCCAACCGTGAGCAGGCCCTGGTCAACGGCGACATCGACTACTACGTCGGCACCTACTCCATCACCGACAAGCGCAAGGAGCAGATCGACTTCGCCGGTCCGTACTTCATCACCGGTCAGGGTCTGCTCGTCGCCGCCGACGACGACTCGATCAACGGTCCCGACGACCTCGCCGGAAAGACCGTCTGCTCGGTGACGGGTTCGACCCCGCTCCAGCGCATCCGTGACGAGTACAGCCCCGGCAACACCGTCGAGTACGACACCTACTCGCAGTGCGTGGAGCAGCTCAAGGGCGGACAGGTCGACGCGATCACCACCGACGAGGCCATCCTCGCCGGCTACGTCGCCCTCGAGCCCGACGCGCTGAAGATCGCGGGCGAGCCGTTCAGCGAAGAGCGCTACGGCATCGGCCTGGAGAAGGGCGACACCGCCCTGAAGGACCACATCAACACCCTCCTCACCGACGGTGGCGACGTCTGGACCGCGCTGTTCGACCTGCACCTGGAGCCTGCCGGCATCGCCGGGACCCAGCCCGCGGTCGACGAGTGATCCCCGGGGGCGGCTTCGGCCGCCCCCACCCCTCGTCCGCTCCAACACGTAGGAAGGCGATGTCGTGAACATCATCACCGACAACACCGATATCTGGTGGGACGGCCTGGTCGGCACGCTCATCCTCTTCTTCGGCGGCGGACTCCTCGCCCTCGTGCTGGGAATCATCGTGGGCGGCATGCGCGTCTCGCCGATCCCGATCGCCCGCGGCGTGGGCACCCTCTACGTCAACACCATCCGCAACACCCCGCTGACGCTCGTCTTCTTCGGCTTCGCGTTCGCACTGCCGCCGCTGCTCCAGCTGCGCATCGATCCGCTGATCCTCGGTGTGGCCGCGCTCGGCATCTACACCGCGACCTACGTGGCCGAGACGATCCGCTCGGGTATCAACACCGTTCCCGTCGGCCAGGCCGAGGCCGCTCGTGCGCTCGGTCTCACCTTCGGCCAGGTGATGGGGTCGGTGGTGATGCCGCAGGCGTTCCGCTCGGTGATCCCGCCGATGATGAGCGTGTTCATCGCGCTCCTCAAGAACACCACGGTCGCCGCGGGATTCAGCGTCATCAACCTGGGATCTGTCCGCAGCTACCTCAGCGAGCGCGGTGAGAACCAGCTGTTCGTGATCCTCTGGGTCGCGGTCATCTTCGTCGCCCTGGTGCTGCTGCTGTCATGGCTTCAGCGCAGTCTCGAGACCCGTTGGAGGGTGACGCGATGAGCAGCGTCCTGTACGACGTACCCGGCCCCCGTGCCATCGCGCGCAACCGCGTCCTGAGCGTCGTGACGATCCTGGTGGTCCTCCTGATCATCGGCTTCTTCGTCTGGCGCCTCGCGGTCACCGGGCAGTTCACCGCCCAGAAGTGGTCGGCCTTCACCTACACCCAGGTATGGGTCAGCATCGGCGAGGCGACGCTCGCGACCCTCGCGGCGTTCGGATCGGCGGCCGTCGGAGCGTTGATCCTCGGATTCGTCCTCGCGATCGGCCGTATGTCGGATCACGCCTGGATCCGGTGGCCCTTCACCGCGATCGTCGAGGTGCTCCGCGCCGTGCCGGTGCTGATCTTCATGTTCTTGCTCTACTACGGACTGCCGGTCCTCGGCATCCGGATGGAGCCCTACTGGGCGGTGGTGATCGCCCTCGTCGCCTACAACGGTTCGGTCCTCGCCGAGGTCATCCGCGCCGGCGTCGAATCGCTGCCGCGGGGCCAGCACGAGGCGGGCTACGCGATCGGACTCCGCAAGGCGGGGGTCATGCGTCTCGTGCTCCTGCCGCAGGCGATCCGTGCCATGATGCCCGTCATCATCGCCCAGCTCGTGGTGACCTTGAAGGACACCGCGCTCGGATTCATCGTCACTTACCCCGAGCTGCTCTTCTACGCTCGATACATCGGCGGACAGGCGACCTACGGTTCGCCGATCGTGCCGGCGACGATCATCGTCGGGGCCATCTACATCGGACTGTGCCTCCTGCTGTCGCTCGTCGCTACGACCGTGGAGAAGCGACTGCGCCGCTCGCCGAAGACCGGCGGCAACGTCGCCGGCGCGAATCAGGCGACCCAGGAGGTCACCGATACCGAGCTCATCGTCGCTCAGCGCGGCCTCGGCAAGTACGACATGGGCGGCAGCGGCATGGGCGGCGGCGGACTCGGTGGGGGCGGCGGAGCGAACGCCCGCTGATCAGGACGCATCGGGCGAGGCGACGATCGCCGTTCCCCACGGGTCGGTGAAGCGCAGCGCGGCGCCGTCGTCACGGCGCTCGACCCCGGCGAACCGCAGGCGGTCGCCGAGCGCGTCGACGTCCTCGCGCGACGGCAGCGCGATTCGCACGTCGCCGAGCCCGAGGGAGGCGGCCCGGGGCCCCGCGCCCGCGCTCTGCCACGTGTTGATCCCGATGTGGTGGTGGTAGCCGCCCGCCGAGAGGAACATCGCCGACCCCATGTCGAACGTGACGTCGAACCCGAGGGCGTCGACGTAGAACCGTCGTGCGGCGGGGATGTCGCCGACCTGCAGATGCACGTGGCCGATCGCCGCCGAGGGGACGCGGTCGCCGGCGATCCGATCGGGTGCGTGCCACCGCTGGAGGAAGGCGTTCGGGTCGAGGGGGAGCGACCCCATCCGCACCGATCCGTCGCTCCCGTAACTCCATTGCTCGCGCGGCCGGTCGCGGTACAGCTCGAGTCCGTTGCCCTCGGGGTCGTGGAAGTAGAACGCCTCGCTCACCACGTGGTCGGCGCTCCCCTCGTACAAGTGCGCGGCGCGCTGAGCCATGGAGGCGAGGGACGCCGCGAGCCGGGTCTCATCCTGGAAGACGATCGCCGTGTGATAGAGCCCCGCGCCGCGATCGTTCCGCCCGGGAAGGTCGGGGGAGTGGCGGAGCACCATGATCGGGAGCCCGCCTCTGCCCAGAGTGGTCGTCGGTCCCGCCTGATCGAGCACGTCGAGGGTCACCGCCTCGCGGTAGAACGTCGTCATCCCGTCGAGATCTCGGACGAGCAGCTCGACGGTGTCCATGCGCGCCGCGTCGGCCATCGCGCCCGGGGTCGGTGCCGGCGTTCCGAGCC
Organism: Microbacterium hatanonis; assembly: GCF_008017415.1. NCBI lineage: Bacteria > Bacillati > Actinomycetota > Actinomycetes > Micrococcales > Microbacteriaceae > Microbacterium > Microbacterium hatanonis. Next base: position 815,020 of record NZ_VRSV01000001.1, read on the forward strand.
ACGTCGGTGCGGCGGGACTCATCGGTCGGTTCCGCGTCGTGGCGTCACGACGCGACGCGTAGGAAGGACGGCGTTCCGGGTGGGGGTGCTCATGCGGTGATCCTCGTGCGAGATGGGCGGGTCAGTCGAACAGGGCGAAGCCGCTGGTCCACGAGGTCGTGCCCGCGGCGGCCAGGGTCATCTGGAGGAACGCGAGGGCTTCGAGCTCTCGTGCGCGCTTGAGGGAACCCGCATCCGCGGCGCGGAGCCCCGCTCCGCGCACGAGGTCGGCGACGGCGTGCTTCGCCGAGTCGTCGTCGCCGGCGATGAGCACGGTCGTGGGCGCGGAGCCGACGGCTCCGGTGGCCAGGGTCGCCGCGAAGTTCGTGTTGAAGGCCTTGACGACGCGCACGGCCGGCGTCGACGCCTGGAACTCCTGGGCCGCCGACGAATCGCCCGGCACGACGAGTCCGTCGAAGGTCGCCATGTCGACCGGGTTGGTCGCGTCGACCACGGTTCTGCCGTCCCAGGCGCCCGCGTACGTCGAGAGCACCTCCGGTACGGCGCTGTAAGGCACCGCGAGCACGACGATGTCACCGGTGGCCGCGTCGCCGATCCGCCCTGTGGCCGCACCGACGGATGCGGCGAAGTCCGACACCTTCGCGGGGTCGCGTACGAGCAGCTGCACGGTCGCTCCCGCTTTGGCCGCCAGCGCCGCCACCGCGCCGCCGAGGTTCCCCGCTCCGATAACCGTCACTGCAGCCATGATCTTCGACCCCTCATTTGATTGTCGCGAAAAGTATTTGCGATGCAGGTCTATCACAGTTTACTTTTCGCTACAACCAAAGCTACGATTCAGACCATGGAGTTCCGAGTGCCGCGGATGAACGAGCGCGAGTCGCGCGCCTGGCGCGGGCTGATCGCCGTGACTCAGCTCCTGCCCGCCGCCCTCGACGCGCGATTGCAGCGCGACGCGCAGCTCACCCATTTCGAGTTCGGTGTCCTCACGATCCTCCACACGATGCGTGGACCGGCGATGCGCATGACCGAACTGGCCGAAGCGACGAACGCCACCCTGCCGCGGCTGTCGAACGTGTGCTCCCGTCTCGAGAAGAGGGGACTGATCGAGCGGTCGCCCTGTGCGGACGACCGCAGGGCCACCAACGTCGGCCTCACGACCGCGGGGCGCCGCGCCCTCATCCACTCGATTCCCGACCACATCGCCACGGTCCGCTCGGTGGTCGTCGACGCACTCAGCGAGGAGCAGCTCGACGCGCTCGCCGACATCACCGACACGATCATCGAAAGACTCGCCTCGCTCGACGATGCGGCGCCGCCGCCGGCTGCTTCACGGACGGCGCGCTGAGCGCAGCATCCGCCCGTCGGTAGACTCGTCTCTCGTGTCCGATGCCCCCGAGATCACCCCTGAAGCGGTAGCCGCCGCGGTCGATGCCGCCCTGGCTGCCATTGCCGCCGCGACCACCACCGCCGACCTCAAGGCCGCGCGTGCGGCGCACACCGCGGAAGGCTCGCCCCTGGCGCGGCTGAACGCGGGGCTTCGCCAGGTCGCCCCCGAGAACAAAGCCGAGTTCGGCAAGCTCGTCGGGCAGGCCCGCGGCCGCGTGACCCAGGCGCTCGCTGCCCGGGAGGGCGAGCTCGCCGAGGCCGAGACCGCCGCGAAGCTCGAGTCCGAGCGCGTCGACATCACCGCCCTGCCCCGCCGCGCGCGCGTGGGTGCGCGGCATCCGATCTCGCTCCTGCAGGAGCAGATCTCGGACATCTTCGTCGGCATGGGATGGGAGATCGCCGAAGGGCCCGAGCTCGAGCACGAGTGGTTCAACTTCGACGCGCTCAACTTCGACGTCGACCACCCGGCGCGTCAGATGCAGGACACGTTCTTCGTCGACCCGGTCGACCGCCACCTCGTCATGCGCACGCACACGTCGCCGGTGCAGGTGCGCTCGATGCTCGAGCGCGATCTGCCCATCTACGTGCTGTGCCCCGGGCGGGTCTACCGCACCGACGAGTTCGACGCCACCCACCTGCCCGTGTTCACCCAGTTCGAAGGACTCGTCGTCGACAAGGGCATCACGATGGCGAACCTCAAGGGCACCCTCGATCATGCCGCCCGCGTGCTCTTCGGACCCGAGGCGAAGACCCGGTTCCGTGCGAACTTCTTCCCCTTCACCGAACCGAGCGCCGAGCTCGACCTGTGGCACCCGACCTTCAAGGGCGGAGCGCGCTGGATCGAGTGGGGCGGCTGCGGGATGGTCAACCCGAACGTTCTGCGCGCGGCCGGCATCGACCCGGAGGTGTACTCCGGTTTCGCGTTCGGAATGGGGATCGAGCGGACGCTGATGTTCCGCAGCGACGTGCAAGACATGCGCGACATGGCCGAGGGCGATGTGCGCTTCAGCGAACAGTTCGGAATGGTGGTCTGATGCGCGTCCCGCTCTCCTGGTTGCGCGAGTTCGTCGACGTCGCCCCCGAGGCCACGCCCGAAGACGTGCTCGCCTCGCTCGTGCGCGTCGGTTTCGAAGAGGAGGACGTCCACGGGTTCGAGCTGAAGGGTCCGATCGTCGTCGGCGAGGTGCTCGAGTTCGTCGAGGAGCCGCAGTCCAACGGCAAGACGATCCGCTGGTGCCAGGTCGACGTCGGAGAGGACTCCCCGCGAGGGGTCGTCTGCGGCGCGGGCAACTTCTTCCCCGGCGACAAGGTCGTCGTGACCCTGCCGGGCTCCGTGCTGCCGGGTCCGTTCCCGATCGCTGCGCGCAAGACCTACGGGCACGTCTCGGACGGCATGATCGCCTCGGCGAAGGAGCTCGGGCTCGGCCAGGAGCACTCCGGCATCCTGCGTCTGGTCGAACTCGGCATCGACGCGCCCGCCGGCACCGACGCAATCGCGCTCCTCGGACTCGACGACGTCGCGGTGGAGATCAACGTCACCCCCGACCGCGGCTACGCGCTGTCGCTGCGCGGCGTGGCGCGGGAGTACTCGCACGCCACGGGAGCCGCTTTCCGCGATCCCGGAGCGGGACACGCGGATGCGGCGGCCCGCACCCCGTCCGGATTCTCGATCGTCGTCGACGACCGCCTCCCCATCCGGGGCCGGGTGGGCGCGACGGAGTTCGTCGCGCGCATCGTGCGCGACGTGGATGCGACACGGCCCACCCCGGCGTGGATGATCGCGCGGCTCTCGCTCGCGGGCATCCGCTCGCTCGGCGTACTCATCGACATCACCAACTACGTGATGCTCGAGCTCGGCCAGCCGATCCACGGCTACGACCTCGACGCGCTCACCGGCGGCATCACGGTGCGTCGCGCGGAGCCGGGGGAGAAGCTCGAGACCCTCGACGGTCAGGTGCGCACGCTCCACCCCGAAGACCTCCTGATCACCGACGAGTCGGGGCCCATCGGCCTGGCCGGGGTGATGGGCGGCGGTCCGACGGAGATGGGCGACGCGACCCGCAACGTGCTCATCGAAGCAGCCACCTTCGACACGGTCTCGATCGCGCGCACCGCTCGCCGTCACAAGCTGCCGTCCGAAGCATCCCGTCGTTTCGAACGCGGCGTCGACCCGCTCGTACCGTTCGTCGCCGCCGAACGCGTCGCCGAACTCATGGTGCAGCTCGCCGGCGGCACGCTCGACACCGAACTCGGCGGATCGCTGTCGGCGACCTACGAGCGCGCAGCGATCGCCCTGCCGCGGGGCTTCGTCTCGGGTCTCATCGGCGTCGACTACACCGACGAGCAGATCGCCGCGGCCCTGCGTCTCGTCGGCTGCGACGTCGACACCTCCGTCGAACCGTGGGCCGTCGTGCCGCCGTCGTGGCGTCCCGATGTGACCGACAAGTGGACGCTCGCCGAGGAGGTGGCGCGCATCGAAGGGTACGACCTCATCCCGTCGGTCCTGCCCGTGCCGCCCTCGGGCCGTGGCCTCACCACCGCGCAGCAGGGTCGTCGCCGGGTCTCGAACGCGCTGGCGGCCGCGGGCTACGTCGAGACGCCGTCGTTCCCCTTCACGACCGAGGAGCAGAACGACCTGCACGGCTCGCCCAGCGGCGAGCACCTCCCGAGCGTCAAGATGGCGAACCCGCTCGACGGGCAGGCGCCGTTCCTGCGCCGGTCGCTCATACCCGCACTGCTGCAGGCGGCGCATCGCAACGTCGCCCGTGGCCTGACCGACCTCGCGGTCTTCGAGACCGGTGCGGTGTTCCTCCCCGAGCCCGGCGTGACGTACGGCACCGACACGGTGCCGCCGCTGGGCGTGCGTCCGGACGCGGCGACCCTCGTCGCGCTCGACGCATCCATTCCTCCGCAGCGCCGTCACGTCGCCGTGCTCCTCACGGGTCCGATCGTCGACAAGCAGCCCGGTCAGCCGGCCGTCACGGCCGGGCTCGCCGACGCGATCGACGCCGTGCGGATCATCGCCGGTGCTGCGGGCGTCGAGATCGGGCTGGCGCAGACCACCCGGGCGGCGCTTCACCCGGGTCGCGCGGGCGTGGTCACGGTGGGCGCGACCGAGGTCGGCTACGTCGGCGAGCTGCTGCCCGCCGTGTCGGAGGCCGCCGACCTCCCCGGTCGCGTCGTCGTCGCCGAGCTCGACCTCGACCTGCTCCTGACGCTCGGCGGAGACCGCGTCGTCGCCGCATCGCTCTCGGGGTTCCCCGCCGCGACGCAGGACGTGTCGCTCGTCGTCGACGCGAGCCTTCCCGCGGGCGACGTGCGCGCCGCGCTGGTGGACGGTGCCGGCGGCCTGCTCGAGTCGCTCCGCCTGGTCGACGACTACCGCGGCCAGGGCCTCCCCGACGGCAGCAAGAGCCTCACGTTCGCGCTGCGGTTCCGCGCGCCCGACCGCACCCTCACCGCCGCCGAGGCGTCGGAGGCGCGTCTGGCGGGCGTGGCCGTCGCCGCCGAGCGCTTCGGCGCGACGCTGCGGGAATAGCATCCGCTCTCGGTGAGACCCGGTTTTCGGCCGAGACGCCCCGCCTGGCGCGGTGTCTCGGCCGACAGGGGTGTCTCGGGGCGGCGCGGCGCGCGGATTTGCGGATGCTGCGCACCCGCGGCTATCGTCGGGACATGCTTTCCGCCGCCTCCGCCGTCTCAGGCGTCGTGGGCGAGCGCCGCGGCCGCCGACTCTAGGCGACCCCGCTTCCCGCCGTCGTGCGGCACGGGCGTCGCCGTCTTTGGCCCGTGACCCCAGACAATAAGGTGGAAGCATGACCTATTCGGTCGCCGTATCCGGCGCATCCGGCTATGCCGGCGGCGAGATCCTGCGCCTGCTCGCCGCGCACCCCGACATCGAGATCCGCACCGTCACGGCGCACTCGAACGCCGGCCAGCCGCTCGTTCGTCACCAGCCGCACCTGCGCTCCCTCTCGCACCTGACGCTGCAGGACACCACGCCCGAGGTGCTCGCCGGCCACGACATCGTCGTGCTCGCGCTCCCGCACGGGCAGTCGGGGCAGTACACCGATGCGCTGGCCGACACCCCGATCGTGATCGACGCGGGCGCCGACCACCGCCTCACCGACGCGTCGGCCTGGGCGCAGTTCTACGGCGGCGACTTCCACGCCCCGTGGACGTACGGCGTGCCCGAACTGGTCGTCGACGGCGCCAAGCAGCGCGAACTGCTCGCGGGTGCGACGCGGATCGCCGCGCCCGGATGCAATGCCTCCACGGTCGCCCTGAGCCTCGCGCCGGGCGTGGCCGCGGGAGTGATCGATCCGTCCGACATCGTCACGGTGCTCGCCGTCGGTCCGTCGGGGGCGGGCAAGAGCCTCAAGACCAACCTCCTCGCCAGCGAGATCCTCGGCTCGGCGAACCCTTATGCCGTCGGCGGCTCCCATCGGCACATCCCCGAGATCCGGCAGGCGCTCGTCGGCGCCGGCGCTGTCGGCGATGTGCGCATCTCCTTCACGCCCGTGCTCGTGCCGATGGCGCGGGGCATCCTCGCGACGAGCACCGCACCGATCGCCCCGGGCGTCTCCGACGCGCAGATCCGCGAGGCCTGGGCCGATGCGTACGCCGGCGAGGCCTTCGTCCAGCTGCTCGACGAGGGCGAGTTCCCCCGGACGGCCGACGTGCTGGGTGCGAACACCGCTCTTCTCGGCCTCGCGATCGACCGGGCGGCGAACCGCGTGGTCGTCGTCGCCGCGGTCGACAACCTCGTCAAAGGCACCGCCGGCGCCGCCGTGCAGTCCCTCAACATCGCGCTCGGTCTTCCCGAAGACCGCGCCCTCACCGTGAACGGAGTCGCCCCGTGAGCGTGACCGCCCCCGCAGGATTCGACGCGGCCGGAGTGGCCGTCGGCCTCAAATCGTCGGGAAAGCGCGACGTCGCCCTCGTTGTCAACCGCGGACCGCTCAAGGTCGGCGCCGCGGTCTTCACCTCCAACCGGGCGAAGGCGAACCCCATCCTGTGGTCGGAACAGGTCATCCGCGACGGTGTCGTGGAGGCCATCGTGCTCAACTCCGGCGGGGCCAACTGCTTCACGGGGGCGTTCGGCTTCCAGACCACGCACCTCACGGCCGAACGGGTGGGCGAACTGCTCGAGGTGGGCGCAGGCGATGTGCTCGTCTGCTCGACAGGACTCATCGGCACCGGCGACGAGGTCTTCCGTGCCAAGGTGCTCGAGGGCGTCGCCCAGAGCGTCGCGGCGCTCGACGCCGAGAGCGGGCAGGCCGCCGCCGAGGCGATCATGACGACCGACTCGGTGTCGAAGACCGTCGTGCGCAGCGAGGACGGGTGGACGATCGGCGGTATGGCGAAGGGTGCCGGGATGCTGGCGCCGGGCCTGGCCACGATGCTGGTCGTGCTGACGACCGATGCCGTGCTCGACGCGGCCGACGCCGACGCGCACCTGCGTGCCGCCACCCGGGTGAGCTTCGACCGGCTCGACTCCGACGGCTGCATGTCGACGAACGACCAGGTCACCCTGCTCGCGAGCGGGGCCTCGGGCGTCGTCCCCGACCCCGATGCCTTCCGGCGCGCGCTGACCGAGGTCTGCCTCGACCTGGCCGTGCAGCTGCAGGCCGACGCCGAGGGCGCGAGCCACAGCATCCGGATCACCGTCGTCCACGCGGCCACCGAAGACGAGGCCGTCGAGGTGGCGCGCTCCGTCGCGCGCAACAACCTCTTCAAAGCCGCGATCTTCGGCAACGACCCCAACTGGGGCCGGGTGCTGGCCGCGATCGGCACGACGCAGGCGCAGTTCGACCCCTACGCGGTCGACGTCGAGATGAACGGGGTGCGCGTGTGCTCGAACGGCGGGCCCGACCGGCCCCGCGAGGAGGTCGACCTGACGCCTCGCGAGACGGAGGTCGTCATCGACCTCAAGGTCGGCGACGCCACCGCGACGATCTACACGAACGACCTCACGCACGACTACGTCCACGAGAACAGCGCCTACTCCTCATGAGCGACATCGACCTGCAAGACACCGATCCCGCGACCGCCAGTGCGCGGGCGGCCACCATGGTGGAGTCGCTGCCCTGGCTGCAGAAGTTCCGCGACCAGATCGTCGTGGTCAAGTACGGCGGGAACGCGATGGTCAGCGACGAGCTGCAAGACGCCTTCGCGGCAGACATCGCCTACCTCCGCTACGTCGGCGTGAAGCCCGTCGTCGTGCACGGCGGTGGTCCTCAGATCTCGTCCATGCTCGACCGGCTGGCCATCCCGAGCGAGTTCAAGGGCGGCTACCGCGTCACCTCGACCGAGGCGATCAGCGTCGTGCGCATGGTGCTCACCGGGCAGATCAATCCCCAGCTCGTCGCGAAGATCAATGCGCACGGGCCCCTCGCAACGGGGCTCAGCGGCGAGGACGCCGGACTCTTCGGCGGTCGGCGCCGCGGTGTCACCGTCGAAGGCGTCGAGCACGACCTCGGACGAGTGGGCGACGTCGTGTCGGTCGACCCGCGCCCCGTGCTCGACCACCTCGACGCGGGCCGCATCCCGGTCGTCTCGAGCATCGCCCCCGACCTGGATCACCCGGGTCACTCGCTCAACGTGAACGCGGATGCGGCGGCCGCGGCGCTCGCCGTGGCGCTCGGCGCGACGAAGCTCGTCGTGCTCACCGACGTCGCGGGCCTGTACGCCGACTGGCCGAACCGGGAGTCGCTGGTCTCGCACCTGGATTCGACCGAACTGCGCGCGATGCTGCCGCGGCTCGAGTCGGGCATGATCCCGAAGATGCAGGCGTGCCTCGACGCCGTCGACGGCGGTGTGCCGACGGCCGCCATCGTCGATGGACGCGTGCCGCACTCGGTGCTCGTCGAACTGTTCACCAGCAAGGGAATCGGAACGGAGGTCGTCGCATGACCGACACCACCTGGCAGGAAGACGCCGGACGCGACCTCGTGCGGAGCTTCGGCGACCGCATGGCGTTGTTCGTGCGCGGCGAAGGCTCCCACCTCTTCGACGACGCGGGGCGTCGTTACCTCGACTTCCTCGCCGGTATCGCCGTCGATTCGCTCGGGCACGCGCACCCGGTGTTCGTCGACGCGGTCTCGCGGCAGGCGGCGACCCTCGCGCACGTCTCGAACTACTTCGCCACCCCGCCTCAGCTCGCGCTCGCCGCTCGGCTGAAGCGTCTCGCCGGCACGGGACCGGAGGGCCGGGTCTACTTCGGCAACTCCGGGGCCGAGGCCAACGAAGCGGCCTTCAAACTGGCGCGCCTGCACGGCGGCTCGGCCAGGCCCCGCATCCTGACGCTCAAGGGCGGCTTCCACGGACGCACCATGGGAACCCTCGCGCTCACCGGCAAGCCGGCGCTCCAGGCGGACTTCCTCCCGATGACCCCCGGCGTCGAGCACATCGATGCGACGATCGAGGCGCTCGAGGCGGCGCTCGACGACCGCGTCGCCGCCGTGCTCGTCGAGCCGATCCAGGGCGAGGCCGGCGTCGTCGAGCTGCCCGAGGGCTACCTGACCGCCGCTCGGCGGTTGACCGAAGCATCCGGATCACTCCTCATCATCGACGAGATCCAGACCGGTGCCGGGCGCACGGGGGAGTGGTTCGCCTTCCAGCGCGCCGGTATCGTGCCCGATGCGATCACGCTCGCCAAGGGCATGGGCGGCGGGTTCCCGATCGGCGCCCTCGTCACCTTCGGCCACGCGAGCGACCTGTTCTTCCCCGGGACCCACGGTTCCACCTTCGGCGGCAACGCTCTGGCGACGGCCGTCGCCGGCGCTGTGCTCGACGAGATCGAGCGTGCGGACCTCGTGCAGAACGCCGCCGCACGCGGAGAGCAGCTCCGCGCGGGGATCACCGGCCTCGGTTCGCCGCTCGTCGGCGGCATCCGCGGCGCCGGACTGCTCCTCGGCGTCGCGCTGACCCATCCCGTGGCCAAGGCCGTCGTCGCCGCAGCCCAGGAGCACGGGCTCATCGTCAACGCGGCGAACGACGACACGATCCGCCTCGCCCCGCCGCTCACGATCGGCGATGCCGAGGTAAACGAGTTCCTCGCCCTCTTCGACGCGTCGCTCGCGACCGTGCGCGATGCCCTGATCCTCGACGAGACGCCCGACGCTACACCCGACACACCTGCGGAGGTACCCGCGTGACCCGCCATCTGCTGCGCGATGACGACCTGACCCCGGCCGAGCAGGCCGAGATCCTCGACCTCGCGATCGAGCTCAAGCGCGACCGCTGGGCGCAGAAGCCCCTCGCCGGGCCCCAGACGGTCGCGGTGATCTTCGACAAGTCATCCACCCGCACGCGGGTCTCGTTCGCGGTGGGCATCGCCGATCTCGGCGGCTCGCCGCTGATCATCTCCACCGCGAACAGCCAGCTCGGCGGCAAGGAGACCCCGTCCGACACGGCCCGCGTGCTCGAGCGGCAGGTGGCCGCGATCGTGTGGCGCACCTACGCGCAGTCGGGGCTCGAGGAGATGGCGCGGGGCACGCGGGTGCCGGTGGTCAACGCCCTCAGCGACGACTTCCACCCGTGCCAGCTGCTCGCCGATCTGCTCACGATCCGCGAGCACAAGGGCGAGCTCGCCGGGCTCACGCTGTCGTTCTTCGGCGACGGGCGCAGCAACATGGCGCACTCGTACCTGCTGGCCGGGGTCACCGCCGGCATGCACGTGCGGGTCGCCTCCCCCGCGGAGTACGCGCCGCGAGCCGATGTCGTCTCCGACGCACAGGCGATCGCCGCCCGCACGGGCGGTTCGGTCGTGCTCGAGGCAGACCCGGTGCGCGCGGCCGAAGGGGCCGACGTCGTCGTCACCGACACGTGGGTGTCGATGGGCAAAGAGGAGGAGAAGCAGGCACGCCTGCGCGACCTCGGCGCCTACAAGGTCACGCGCGAGCTCATGGCGCTCGCCGACCCGGGCGCGATCTTCATCCACTGCCTCCCCGCCGACCGCGGGTACGAGGTCGAGGCCGAGGTCATCGACGGACCGCAGAGCGTGGTCTGGGACGAGGCCGAGAACCGTCTGCACGCGCAGAAGGCCCTCCTGGTGTGGCTGCTGCGACAGGAATGACCTCCTGGGTGCGCTCGCGATGGGCGCGCCTCGACGGGCCCGGCCGTCTGGCCGGGCTCGACCTCGCACGCGGGCTGGCGGTCGTCGGGATGCTGGCGGCCCACCTCCTGTCGATCGAGCCGTGGGACTCGGCACGCCCCGAGACGTGGGTCGACATCGTGAACGGGCGGTCGTCGATCCTGTTCGCCACCCTCGCGGGGGTGTCGATCGCGCTGGTGACCGGCGGGCGCACACCACTGCGCGGCGGGGCCCGTGCCCGCGCGTCGGGCAGACTCGCCGTGCGGGCGGGCGTGCTGTGGGTGCTCGGCCTCCTGCTCGCGGCCACCGGCGTTCCGGTCTACGTCATCCTCCCCGCGTACGCGATCCTCTTCCTGCTGTCCCTGCCGTTCCTCGGCCTGCGGGCGCCGGCCCTGATCGGCATCGCGGTGGTCGTCGCCGTGGTGATGCCGTTCGTGCAGGCCTGGCTCGACGCCCTGCCGTTCTGGGAGACGCCCCTCGGTGAGTCGGTGGCCGTCACGGTCGGATGGGCCTATCCGTTCCCGACGTGGATCGCCTTCCTCCTCGTGGGGATGGCCCTCGGACGCATCGACCTCCGCTCGTTGTCCGTGCAGGGCGCGATGCTCGCCGCCGGGGCCGGTGTCGCCACCGTCGTCTCGGCGCTCGCCGTGACCACGGGGGCCGACCCGACGTTCGAGCGCGGCTATCTCGCGTCGGTCTGGACCGCCGAGGCGCATTCGACGGGTCTGCTCGAGGTCGTCGGGTCGGGTGCCTTCGCCGTCGCCGTGATCGCCGGGTGCCTGCTCCTGTGTCGAACGCCGTTGCGCTGGGTGGCGGTCCCGCTGCGCGCCGTCGGCGCGATGCCGCTGACCGCGTATAGCGCGCAGTTGATCGTCTGGGCGATCTGGGCGGGGTCGGTCCTGGGCGAGACCGGTGCGCTGACCGCCTTCCGCGAGCTCGAACCGTTCTGGCCGCTGACCCTCGGCCTCGTGATCGGATGCACGCTGTGGGCGCTCTTCGTCGGGCGCGGACCGCTGGAGGCGGCGACCGACCGCGCCGCGCGCTGGACGGTGCGCGACCCGGAACGGACTCCCGTGGCGCCGTCGGTAGGCTGAGAGGATGAGCACGACGAGCGGTCACGGCACGAACGAGGGAGCGCTCTGGGGCGCCAGATTCGCCGGGGGTCCGTCGCCCGAACTCGCCGCCTTGAGCCGGTCGACCCACTTCGACTGGGTGCTCGCGCCGTACGACATCGCCGGATCGCACGCGCACGCCACCGCTCTCACCGCGGCCGGATACCTCACCGCCGACGAGGCTGCGGCCATGCACGAGGGGCTCGACGAGTTGGCTCGTCGCGTCGCCGACGGATCGCTCGTCGCGGCGCCCGACGACGAAGACGTCCACGGCGCCCTCGAAGGAGCCCTCATCGACATCGTCGGCCCGGCGCTCGGGGGCAAGCTCCGCGCCGGACGCAGCCGGAACGACCAGATCGCGACCCTGGTGCGCCTGTATCTGCTCGACCACGCCCGGGTGGTCGCCCGCGACGTGGTGCGGCTCATCGACGCCCTCGTGTCGCAGGCCGACGCCCACGCCGACGCGATCATGCCCGGCCGCACGCACCTGCAGCACGCGCAGCCGGTGCTGCTCGCGCACCACCTGCAGGCCCATGCCTGGCCGCTGGTGCGCGACCTCGAACGACTGCGCGACTGGTCGGCGCGTGCGGCGGTCTCGCCGTACGGCGGCGGTGCGCTGGCGGGGTCCACGCTCGGCCTCGACCCGCAGCTGGTGGCCGACGAACTCGGTCTCGCCCGCCCGTCCGAGAACTCGATCGACGGGACGAGCGCGCGCGACGTGGTGGCCGAATTCGCCTTCGTCGGTGCGCTCATCGGGGTCGACCTGTCGCGGTTGTCGGAGGAGATCATCCTCTGGAACACGCGGGAGTTCTCTTTCGTGACCCTGGACGACGCCTACTCGACCGGCTCGAGCATCATGCCGCAGAAGAAGAACCCCGACATCGCCGAGCTGGCGCGCGGCAAGTCGGGTCGCCTGATCGGCAACGTCGCGGGACTCCTCGCAACGCTGAAAGGTCTTCCGCTGGCATACAACCGCGACCTGCAGGAGGACAAGGAGCCGGTCTTCGACACCGTCACCACCCTCGAGACGGTGCTCCCGGCGTTCACCGGGATGATCGCGACGCTGCGTTTCGACACCGACCGCATGGCCGACCTCGCACCTCAGGGCTTCTCTCTCGCTACCGACGTCGCCGAATGGCTCGTCACCCGCGGCGTACCGTTCCGCGATGCCCACGAGGTGTCGGGCGAGCTCGTGCGCGCGTGCGAGGACCGCGGGATCGGCCTGGAGGACGCCGACGACGCGCTGCTCGCGTCGGTCTCGCCCCTGCTCGAGCCGGCGGTGCGCGAGGTGCTCTCGATCGAGGGCTCGGTCGGCCGTCGCACGGGGGTGGGCGGCACCGCACCTGAACGCGTCGCCGAGCAGCGCGCGCAGCTCGTCGCCCGCGCGCAGACGCTCGCCCACGAGCTCGGGCTGTGACGTCGGGCGGGCGTCGCCCCGCTTGATACGCTCGACGTCGTGTCTGACGCCGCCGAACCGATGATCGATCCCACCTTCGAGAACGTCTGGGACGAGATCGTCTGGCGAGGACTCGTGCACGTCTCGACCGACGAGTCGGCACTGCGCGAAGCGCTCTCGGGACCGCCGATCGTCTTCTACTGCGGATTCGACCCGACGGCTCCGAGCCTGCACCTCGGGCACCTCGTGCAGCTGCTCACCATGCGGCGTCTGCAGCTGGCCGGGCACCGTCCGCTCGGACTCGTCGGCGGTTCGACCGGGCTGATCGGCGATCCGCGACCCACCGCCGAGCGCACCCTCAACTCCCGCGAGACCGTCGCCGAGTGGGTGCAGCGCCTCCGCGAGCAGGTCGAGCGCTACTTGAGCTTCGACGGCGACAACGCCGCGCGCATGGTCAACAACCTCGACTGGACCGCTCCGCTCAGCGCGATCGACTTCCTCCGTGAGATCGGCAAGCACTACCGCGTCGGCACGATGCTGAAGAAGGACGCCGTCAGCGCGCGTCTCAACTCCGAGGCCGGGATCAGCTACACCGAGTTCAGCTACCAGATCCTGCAGGGGCTCGACTTCCTCGAGCTGTACCGCCAGTACGGCTGCGTGCTGCAGACCGGCGGCAGCGACCAGTGGGGCAACCTCACCAGCGGCACCGACCTGATCCACCGCGTGGAGGGCACCTCGGTGCACGCGATCGGAACGCCGCTGATCACGAACTCCGACGGTACGAAGTTCGGCAAGAGCGAGGGCAACGCGATCTGGATCGACGCCGAGCTCACCAGCCCGTACGCGTTCTACCAGTTCTGGCTCAACACCGACGACGCCGATGTCGTCGAGCGCCTGAAGGTGTTCACGTTCCTGACCCGCGCCGAGATCGAGGAGTACGGGCGACTGGTCGAGGCCGAGCCCTTCCGCCGTGCGGCGCAGAAGCGCCTGGCCGCCGAGGTGTCGACCCTCGTGCACGGCGAGGATGCGACGGCGGCCGTGATCGCCGCATCCGACGCCCTCTTCGGTCAGGGCGACCTGTCGGGACTCGACGCGCGGACGCTGCGCGAAGCTCTCGACGAGCTGCCGCACGCGGAGGTCGCGGCGGGGACGACGGTGGTGCAGGCGCTGGTCGACACCGGGCTCGTCTCGAGCCTGGGCGAAGCGCGTCGCGCGATCGCCCAGGGCGGCGTCTCCCTCGACGGCGAACGGATCGAGGCCGACGATGCGGTGGTGACCGGGAGCCTGCCCGGGGGAGTGTCGGTGCTCCGGCGCGGCAAGAAGACTCTCGCCGGCGTCTTCGTCGCGGGCTGAGCCGGGCGGATCGTGCCGTTCACCCCGAGCCATGCCGTGGTGGCTCTGCCATTCGTGCGCACCCCGCTGATCCCCGCTGCCATAGCGGTCGGTGCCATGACGCCCGATCTTCCGCTGTTCATCCGCACCGGACTCCCGCTCTACGGCATCACGCACAGTGCATGGGCCCTTCCGGCGACGGTCGCCGTCGCGCTCGTCCTGCTCCTGGTGTGGCGATGCGTGCTGCGTCCGGCGGCGGGGGAGCTCTCGCCGCGGTGGATCGCAGCACGGCTGCCGGATGACTGGTCGACCGTTCCGCGGGGCTCCCTGCGCGCGACGTTCGCCGACCACCGCGGTCGCATCACGGGGTCGTCGTGGGCGATCCTCCTGGTGTCGCTGCTCATCGGAGTGGTCAGCCACATCGTGTGGGATCTCTTCACGCACGAGGGGCGGTGGGGCGTCGCGCTCTTCCCGGCACTCGCCGACGCGTGGGGTCCGATGCTCGGCTACAAGTGGCTCCAGCACGGATCGTCGGTCGTGGGCCTTCTGATCCTCGGTGTCTGGGCGACGGTGTGGCTCGGCCGCCGGCCCGCGCGCCCGGTCGGGCGGATGCTGCCGTCCGCCGTCCGCAGGGTGTGGTGGCTGTCGCTGCCGGTCGTCCTCGTCGCGGCGTGGGCGGTCGGCCTCGCGACGTACGGGCCCCTCACGCCGGAGTGGACGATCCAGCACCTCGCCTATCGCGTGCTCCCGGTGGCGGTCGGAGGGTGGGGAGCGGCGACGCTCGTGCTCGCCGCGGTCGTGACCCTGATGAGCTCCAGACCCGCGGGATCACGCGGATCCACTACCGGATGAGGGGCGATCCGATGCTGCGACACGCCCGGGATGCAGCACGATTCGCCGAGACGTCGCATCCCGCGTAAGTTTCTATCTGTTCGCCCCACAGGGAAGAGCGGAAAGTCCGAAGGACTGGCCCCACCCTCAAGCGGAGAACACCTCCCGAATCCTTCGTACCTCGAGTGCGACTGGCCGCCAGGTCAGGGAGTCGGGTTGCCCACCACATGGGCGTCGGTTCGGCGCGCTCTCGGTTCCTCACGGAGTCGAAAACGTCGATTTGACAGTCGGTGTGGGTGGGATAAGGTAGTGAAGTTGCCCTGCGGGCGAGGCTGATGAGGCTGAGTTGCAGGTGCGTCCGATCCTTGAGAACTCAACAGCGTGCACTTGTCATAATGCCAAAAAACCTCGCAACCAGTTTCGGCTGGTTGGTGAGATTTCTTTGAGATTAAACGGATTTGTCAGTAATGACATCCGATCGTCAGATCAAGCTCGTTGGGCTCGACCTATTCCGGTCTTGTTCAGCAAAATTCTTTTACGGAGAGTTTGATCCTGGCTCAGGATGAACGCTGGCGGCGTGCTTAACACATGCAAGTCGAACGGTGAAGGAGAGCTTGCTCTTTGGATCAGTGGCGAACGGGTGAGTAACACGTGAGCAATCTGCCCCTGACTCTGGGATAACAGTTGGAAACAGCTGCTAATACCGGATATGAGACGTGACCGCATGGTCGACGTTTGGAAAGAATTTCGGTCAGGGATGAGCTCGCGGCCTATCAGCTTGTTGGTGAGGTAATGGCTCACCAAGGCGTCGACGGGTAGCCGGCCTGAGAGGGTGACCGGCCACACTGGGACTGAGACACGGCCCAGACTCCTACGGGAGGCAGCAGTGGGGAATATTGCACAATGGGCGAAAGCCTGATGCAGCAACGCCGCGTGAGGGACGACGGCCTTCGGGTTGTAAACCTCTTTTAGCAGGGAAGAAGCGAAAGTGACGGTACCTGCAGAAAAAGCGCCGGCTAACTACGTGCCAGCAGCCGCGGTAATACGTAGGGCGCAAGCGTTATCCGGAATTATTGGGCGTAAAGAGCTCGTAGGCGGTTTGTCGCGTCTGCTGTGAAAACTGGAGGCTCAACCTCCAGCCTGCAGTGGGTACGGGCAGACTAGAGTGCGGTAGGGGAGATTGGAATTCCTGGTGTAGCGGTGGAATGCGCAGATATCAGGAGGAACACCGATGGCGAAGGCAGATCTCTGGGCCGTAACTGACGCTGAGGAGCGAAAGGGTGGGGAGCAAACAGGCTTAGATACCCTGGTAGTCCACCCCGTAAACGTTGGGAACTAGTTGTGGGGTCCATTCCACGGATTCCGTGACGCAGCTAACGCATTAAGTTCCCCGCCTGGGGAGTACGGCCGCAAGGCTAAAACTCAAAGGAATTGACGGGGACCCGCACAAGCGGCGGAGCATGCGGATTAATTCGATGCAACGCGAAGAACCTTACCAAGGCTTGACATATACGAGAACGGGCTAGAAATAGTCAACTCTTTGGACACTCGTAAACAGGTGGTGCATGGTTGTCGTCAGCTCGTGTCGTGAGATGTTGGGTTAAGTCCCGCAACGAGCGCAACCCTCGTTCTATGTTGCCAGCACGTAATGGTGGGAACTCATGGGATACTGCCGGGGTCAACTCGGAGGAAGGTGGGGATGACGTCAAATCATCATGCCCCTTATGTCTTGGGCTTCACGCATGCTACAATGGCCGGTACAAAGGGCTGCAATACCGTAAGGTGGAGCGAATCCCAAAAAGCCGGTCCCAGTTCGGATTGAGGTCTGCAACTCGACCTCATGAAGTCGGAGTCGCTAGTAATCGCAGATCAGCAACGCTGCGGTGAATACGTTCCCGGGTCTTGTACACACCGCCCGTCAAGTCATGAAAGTCGGTAACACCTGAAGCCGGTGGCCCAACCCTTGTGGAGGGAGCCGTCGAAGGTGGGATCGGTAATTAGGACTAAGTCGTAACAAGGTAGCCGTACCGGAAGGTGCGGCTGGATCACCTCCTTTCTAAGGAGCATCTGGCACTCTTCGGGGTGTCCAGGCCCCTGGCAGAGCGAATGTCTCTGCAGGGAGCTCATGGGTGGAACATTGGACAAGGTGCTGATCGGAACTGCTGGTTCTTAGTACGTCGCTTGCGACTGGAACGGGATGTGTGGGGATGGTTGGTACATGCACGCTGTTGGGTCCTGAGGGACCGGAACGCTTGCCCTTTCGGGGGTGGGTGGGCTGACTCCTCTGGGCCTTTTCTTGTTGTCACCGGTTGGTGGGAGCGGGGGAGGGTACCGCCCGTACTTTGAGAACTACACAGTGGACGCGAGCATCTTTGAACTGACTTCGGTCAGTTCTTATAGATGATCTTAAAGATCATTAGTCAATTTCAGCCTCACCTTCGGGTGGGGTTCGATTCTTGATAAAACTCATGTGATTTCAAGTCTTTAAGAGCAAACGGTGGATGCCTTGGCATCTGGAGCCGAAGAAGGACGTAGCAATCTGCGATAAGCCTCGGGGAGTGGATAAGCACACTGTGATCCGAGGGTGTCCGAATGGGGAAACCCCGCTGGGCGGCGTGCCGACCCGGTGACTCCCGCCTGAATATATAGGGCGGGTAGAGGGAACGTGGGGAAGTGAAACATCTCAGTACCCACAGGAAGAGAAAGCAACCGCGATTCCGTTAGTAGTGGCGAGCGAAACCGGAACAGGCTAAACCGAGTACGTGTGATATCCGGCAGGAGTTGCGTGTTCGGGGTTGTGGGACTTTTCAGACAGGTCTGCCGATCTGTCGGCGTTACAAGAAGGTATAGACGAACGGTCTTGAAAGGCCGGTCATAGAGGGTGCCAACCCCGTAGTCGAAATGCCTCTCTTGACGCGAAGAGTATCCCAAGTAGCACGGGGCCCGAGAAATCCCGTGTGAATCTGTCAGGACCACCTGATAAGCCTAAATACTCCCAGATGACCGATAGCGGACAAGTACCGTGAGGGAAAGGTGAAAAGTACCCCGGGAGGGGAGTGAAATAGTACCTGAAACCGTTTGCTTACAAACCGTTGGAGCCTCCTTAGTAGGGGTGACAGCGTGCCTTTTGAAGAATGAGCCTGCGAGTTAGCGATACGTGGCGAGGTTAACCCGAGTGGGGTAGCCGTAGCGAAAGCGAGTCTGAATAGGGCGATTCAGTCGCGTGTCCTAGACCCGAAGCGAAGTGATCTATCCATGGCCAGGTTGAAGCGACGGTAAGACGTCGTGGAGGACCGAACCCACTTAGGTTGAAAACTGAGGGGATGAGCTGTGGATAGGGGTGAAAGGCCAATCAAACTTCGTGATAGCTGGTTCTCTCCGAAATGCATTTAGGTGCAGCGTTGCGTGTTTCTTACCGGAGGTAGAGCTACTGGATGGCCGATGGGGCCCAAAAGCTTACTGACGTCAGCCAAACTCCGAATGCCGGTAAGTGAGAGCGCAGCAGTGAGACTGTGGGGGATAAGCTTCATAGTCGAGAGGGAAACAACCCAGACCACCAACTAAGGTCCCTAAGCGCGTGCTAAGTGGGAAAGGATGTGGAGTTGCTTTGACAACCAGGAGGTTGGCTTAGAAGCAGCCACCCTTGAAAGAGTGCGTAATAGCTCACTGGTCAAGTGATTCCGCGCCGACAATGTAACGGGGCTCAAGCACGCCACCGAAGTTGTGGCATTGACATTTTTGGTAGGCCTTCGTGGTCCAGCCGTGTTGATGGGTAGGAGAGCGTCGTGTGGCCAGCGAAGCGGCGGTGTGAACCAGCCGTGGAGGCTACACGAGTGAGAATGCAGGCATGAGTAGCGAAAGACATGTGAGAAACATGTCCTCCGAAAGACCAAGGGTTCCAGGGTCAAGCTAATCTTCCCTGGGTAAGTCGGGACCTAAGGCGAGGCCGACAGGCGTAGTCGATGGACAACGGGTTGATATTCCCGTACCGGCGAAGAACCGCCCAAGCTAATCCAGTGGTGCTAAGAGTCCTAACCAGGAATGGATGGATCCCTTCGGGGTGAAGCCGTCTTGGCGAACGCTCGACCCCATGCTGGTGCGGTTAGCGTATTAACAGGTGTGACGCAGGAAGGTAGCCCAGCCCGGCGATGGTAGTCCGGGTGTAAGTGCGTAGGCCGAGTGATAGGCAAATCCGTCACTCATACAGGCTGAGACACGATGCGGATAAAAAGTGGGTGATCCTATGCTGCCAAGAAAAGCATCGACGCGAGGTTCTAGCTGCCCGTACCCCAAACCGACTCAGGTGGTCAGGTAGAGAATACCAAGGAGATCGAGAGAATCGTGGTTAAGGAACTCGGCAAAATGCCCCCGTAACTTCGGGAGAAGGGGGGCCTTCGGCGTATTAGGGCTTGCTCCGAAAGCGTTTGGAGGCCGCAGAGACTAGTGGGTAGCGACTGTTTACTAAAAACACAGGTCCGTGCCAAGTCGCAAGACGATGTATACGGACTGACGCCTGCCCGGTGCTGGAAGGTTAAGAGGACCGGTTAGCCGCAAGGCGAAGCTGAGAATTTAAGCCCCAGTAAACGGCGGTGGTAACTATAACCATCCTAAGGTAGCGAAATTCCTTGTCGGGTAAGTTCCGACCTGCACGAATGGCGTAACGACTTCCCAACTGTCTCAACCGCGAACTCGGCGAAATTGCATTACGAGTAAAGATGCTCGTTACGCGCAGCAGGACGGAAAGACCCCGTGACCTTTACTACAGCTTGGTATTGGTGTTCGGTGTGGCTTGTGTAGGATAGGTGGGAGACTTTGAAGCATGGACGCCAGTTCGTGTGGAGTCATTGTTGAAATACCACTCTGGTCACTCTGGATATCTAACTTCGAACCGTAATCCGGTTCAGGGACAGTGCCTGGTGGGTAGTTTAACTGGGGCGGTTGCCTCCCAAAAAGTAACGGAGGCGCCCAAAGGTTCCCTCAACCTGGTTGGCAATCAGGTGGCGAGTGTAAGTGCACAAGGGAGCTTGACTGTGAGACTGACAGGTCGAGCAGGGACGAAAGTCGGGACTAGTGATCCGGCAGTGGCTTGTGGAAGCGCTGTCGCTCAACGGATAAAAGGTACCTCGGGGATAACAGGCTGATCTTGCCCAAGAGTCCATATCGACGGCATGGTTTGGCACCTCGATGTCGGCTCGTCGCATCCTGGGGCTGGAGTAGGTCCCAAGGGTTGGGCTGTTCGCCCATTAAAGCGGTACGCGAGCTGGGTTTAGAACGTCGTGAGACAGTTCGGTCCCTATCCGCTGCGCGCGTAGGAAGTTTGAGAGGATCTGACCCTAGTACGAGAGGACCGGGTTGGACGAACCTCTGGTGTGTCAGTTGTTCCGCCAGGAGCACCGCTGATTAGCTACGTTCGGGATGGATAACCGCTGAAAGCATCTAAGCGGGAAGCCGGCCTCAAGATGAGACTTCCATGCCTTCGGGCGAGAGGCTCCCAGCCAGACTACTGGGTTGATAGGCCGGATGTGGAAGCGCGGTAACGCGTGAAGCTGACCGGTACTAATAAGCCGATGACTTGATAACACACCGTTTTTGGTGCTTGCGTCCACTGAGTGGTTCCCGATGTACGGTCGGGAACATAACACAACAATGATTTGCGTTCGTGTTGACTGAAACATCGATAGTGTTTCGGCGGCCATAGCGTGAGGGAAACGCCCGGTTACATTCCGAACCCGGAAGCTAAGCCTCACAGCGCCGATGGTACTGCAGGGGGGACCCTGTGGGAGAGTAGGACACCGCCGGACTTCTTTTCAGTGAAATGGCCACCCAAAGCTGGGTGGCCATTTTGCGTTTACGGGCCCGTAAACTGGCCCACCAGGAGGACCCGCCATGGCAACTGAAGACGCCGACGCCCCCCGCGGCGACGACCGGCCCGCTCGGAGCGGGGGCGCCCGCCGCGATGCGGATCGAGGCCCGCGTTCGGATAAACCGCGGTTCGAGGGACGCCCGTCACGGGGCGGTGCTCCTCGATCGGACAATCGTGCGGGGCGTGACGATCGTCCGGCGCGCACGGATCGTCCGCAGCGTGACGGCGCTCGTCCTCCCTACGGCGATCGACCGCGTCGCGACTCGCCACGCTCCGATTCCGGCGGGCGTCCTCCCGCCGGCCGATCGTATGGGTCCTCCGACAGGCCCAACCGTGACGCGCGCCCCTCGTCGGCGGGGCGTCCCGCTCGGGAAGGCTCGTACTCTCGTGACGGTCGTCCGCCGCGCAGCGATGACCGGACCGGTCGTCCGCCGCGAGGCGACGATCGTGGCGGCCGCCCGCCGCGCAGCGACGATCGCGGCGGGCGTCCCCCGCGCACCGACGACCGTGGTGGCCGTCCGACCGGAGGGTCGGGATACCGCGGAGCGGCCGGGGGAGGCCGGCCTTCGTCGTCCGATCGCGCGTCGCGACCCCCGGAGCGGTTCCGTGAGAGCGGACCCGAGCTCCCCGAAGACATCACCGCGAAGGATCTGCCCGCCCAGGCGCGCAACGAGCTGAAGACCCTCAGCAAGGAGAACGCCGAAGAGGTCGCTCGTCACCTCGCCATGGCCGCTCGTCTGATCGAAGACGATCCTGCCCTGGCGCACGAGCATGCCCTCGCCGCTACCCGCCGGGCCGGCCGCATCGCGGTCGTCCGTGAGACGGCGGCGATCACCGCGTACGGCATCGGCGACTTCGCGCTCGCGCTGCGCGAACTGCGCACCTATCGCCGTATCTCCGGTCGCGACGACCAGATCGCGCTCCTCGTCGACAGCGAGCGCGGGGTGGGTCGTCCCGACCGCGGTCTCGAGGAGGGGCGTGGCGTGGATCGCACGAAGCTCCCCACCGAGGTGCGCGTCGAGCTCGCGATCGCCATGTCGGGTGCGCGGCTCGACCTCGGCGAGACCGACCGTGCTCTGCAGGAGCTCGACATCCCCGAACTCGACCCCGACCGCGCGTTCGAGTGGAGCCCCGCGCTCTTCGCCGCGCGCGCAGCGGTGCTCGAGGAGCTCGGCCGCGACGACGAGGCGCAGCTCTGGCGTCGACGTGCCGACGTGGCCGCCGACGCCCTCGACGATGCGTCCGGTGTCGCCGACCACGAGGTGCTGATCGTCGACGAGACCGAGGACCCCGATGCCGTCATCCCGGCGGATCCCGACGACGACATCGCCGACGACACGGCGTCGGACGATGACTCCGGCGACGACACTCACGACGAATCCGACGACGTGGCGCCGGAGGGGGAGACCGAGGCAGCGGTCGCCGGCGGAGCCGTCACGGAACCCCCCGCCGATGAGCGCGCCATCGCGGCCGACGAGACGGTCGGCGAGGACCGCTGATGTGGGGGCGCTCGTCGTCCACACCGACCCCGCTGGACGGCGTCGATGTGCTGCTGGCCGACCTCGACGGTGTGGTGTACGCCGGCCCTGGCCCGATTCCGCACGCTGTGGAGAGCCTCAACCGCGCAGCATCCGACCGTCGTGTCGGGTACATCACGAACAACGCGTCGCGAACGGATGCGTCGGTCGCCGCGCACCTCGTCGAGCTGGGGCTCGCCGCGACCCGCGCGGGTGACATCGTCACGAGCCCGCAGGCGGCGATGACGTTGCTCGCCGATCTCGTCGCGCCCGGCTCGACCGTGCTCGTCGTGGGCGGCGAGGGGCTGGTCGTCGAGGTCGAGAAGGCGGGCTTCGTCGTCACGCGCTCCGCAGAAGACGCGCCGGCCGCCGTGGTGCAGGGGTTCGCGCCCGATGTCGCGTGGGTGCACCTCGCCGAGGCGGCGTTCGCACTGAAGACGCCCGTCGAAGACGGCGGCATCCCCTGGGTCGCGACCAATACCGACTGGACGATCCCGCAGGCGCGCGGTATCGCTCCGGGCAACGGCACGCTGGTGTCGGCCGTGCACACCGCGGTCGGGCGTCTGGCGACGGTGGCAGGCAAGCCCGAGGTGCCGATCTTCCGGGAGGCGGAGAAGCGCTTCGACGCGTCGAGCCCTCTCTTCATCGGCGACCGCCTCGACACCGACATCAAGGGCGCCGTCGCCGCGGGAATGCGGTCGGTGCACGTCCTCACCGGCATCGATCGCCCGAAGCACCTGCTCGCGGCGCCGCCCGACTCGCGCCCCGACTTCATCGTGAGCGATCTGCGCGAGCTGTTCGAGCCGTACCCGTCGACCATCGTCAAAGGCACCCGGACCACCGTGGGCTCGGCGACCGTCGAGATCGACGGCGCGGATCTCCGGATCGTCTCGGAGGGCGACCGTCCGGTCGACCTCGTCCGTGCCGGGGCCGCGGCTGTGTGGAATTCGGGGCGGGCGATCTTCGGGTTCCGCGTGCCGGAGCGTCTGTACGCCGACCCGTTCTGGCGACCCTGAGGTCGTTACGATAGCTGGATGACCGACGCCAACCGCACGGAGGACGCCGGGCCCGAGGGTTCGGAGCTGATCAGTCGGCTGCGCATCATCGAGGGGCAACCGCTGGCAGACCGCGCCGCGGCCTACGCGTCGCTGCACGACGAGCTGGCCCGTCGCCTCGAGTCCGGACCCACCGATCATCACGTGAGCGGATGACTGCTCGCCTCGACGCGGAGCTCGCCCGCCGCGGCCTGGCGCGTTCGCGTACTCAGGCCGCGCAGCTGATCGCCGACGGGCGGGTGACCGTCGGCGGCGACGTCGTGGTGAAGCCGTCGGCGCGCATCGACGATGACGCGCAGCTCGCGGTCGCCGCATCCGATCACTACGTCAGTCGCGCCGCGCACAAACTGATCGCCGGTCTCGACGCCTTCGACATCGCCGTGGAAGACCGTGTGGCGCTCGACATGGGCGCATCGACCGGCGGATTCACCCAGGTGCTGCGCGAACGCGGTGCCCGACCGGTGCTGGCCGTCGATGTCGGTCACGGGCAGCTCGACCCCCTTCTCGCGCTCGACCCCGACGTGGTGTCGGTCGAGGGGTTCAACGTCAGGTACATGGATGCGGCGACGCTCGCATCCGCGACGGGGGTCGCCCAGCGCCCCTCCGTCGTCACCGGTGATCTCTCCTTCATCTCGCTCACGCACGTCCTTCCCGCGGTGGTCGCGACAGCGGCCGAGAACGCCGACATCGTGCTGCTGATCAAGCCGCAGTTCGAGGTCGGACGCACCGCGGTCAAGGGCGGGCTGGTGACCGACCCCGACCTCCGCGCGGACGCCGTGTCGACCGTGCTCTGGTCGGCATGGGACGCGGGCCTGCGGACGGCGGGGCTCATCGCTTCGCCGATCGCCGGTCTGCACGGCAATCGGGAGTATGTGGTCCACCTCGCGACGTCGTGGGGGAGCGATCCGTCAGAATGGGGGAGCACCGTGAACGAACTGACCGGAAGCCGATGACTCCCAGCGATCGCAACATCCTCGTGGTCGCCCACGCGCGCCGAGACGACACCGTCGACGCCGCGGGGCGCGTGGTCTCCGCCCTTCGACAGGCGGGCGCGCGTGCCGTGTTCTCCCGAGACGACCGGGACGACCTCGAAGGCGCGTTCCCGCTCGACGGCGTCGGCACCCTCGGGGAGGACGTCGCTGTCGACGAGATCGAACTGGCGATCGTGCTCGGCGGCGACGGCACGATCCTCCGTGCCGCCGAGCTCGTCCGCGGGGGTACCGCCCCCGTCCTAGGCATCAACATGGGGCACGTCGGATTCCTCGCCGAGAGCGAGCGCGACGACATGGACGACGCCGTGCGCCGCGTCATCGACCGCGACTACCGCGTCGAGGAGCGCCTCGCGCTGTCGGTGCGGGTCAAGGACTCGACCGACGCCGTGATCTACGAGACGTGGGCGCTCAACGAGGCCACCGTCGAGAAGGCCAGCCGCGAGAGGATGCTGGAGGTCGTGATCGAGGTCGACGGCCGCCCGTTGTCGTCCTTCGGCTGCGACGGCGTGGTCGTCGCGACGCCCACCGGGTCGACCGCCTACAACTTCTCGGCGGGAGGACCCGTGATCTGGCCGTCCGTCGAGGCGATCGCGGTCGTGCCGCTCTCGGCGCACGCCCTCTTCGCGCGTCCGCTCGTCGTCGGCCCCGAGGCCCCGATCGCGATCGAGGTGCTCGAACGCACGAGCGGCGTGGGCATCCTGTGGTGCGACGGTCGGCGTTCCCACGAGCTGCCGCCGGGCGCGCGCGTGGTGGTCCGCCGCTCCAGCGAGCCCGTACGGCTGGCGCGCCTGCACCCGCCCGCATTCACCGACCGCCTCGTGCGGAAATTCCGACTCCCCGTCACCGGGTGGCGCGGACCGGCTCCGGAGATCTCATGATCGAGGAGATGCGGCTGCGCGACCTCGGGGTCATCGCCGAGGCGACCCTGCCGATCGGACCGGGCTTCACGGCCATCACCGGCGAGACCGGCGCGGGCAAGACCATGGTCGTCACGGGGCTCGGGCTGCTGCTCGGCAACCGGGCCGACTCGGGCGCCGTGCGCTCCGGTGCGGCGCAGGCCGCCGTCGACGGGGTGTGGAGCGTTCCCGAGCACGGTGCGGTCGTCGACCGCGTCCGCGAGGCCGGCGGCGACGTCGAACCTCTCGGCGGTGGGCAGGCCGAGCTCTACCTCGGGCGCACCGTATCGAGCGAGGGCCGAGGCCGCGCGACCGTCGGCGGACGCAGCGCCCCCGCGGGAGTGCTCGCCGAACTGGCCGACTCGCTCGTCGTCGTCCACGGGCAGTCCGACCAGCTGCGGCTGCGCTCCGCCGTCGCGCAGCGCGACGCGCTCGACCGTTTCGGCGGCGCTCCGGTGGCCGCAGCTCTGGCCGACTACCGCGCCGGGTACGAGCATTGGCGCGGTCTCGACGCGACGCTCACCGAGCTGCAGGACGACCGCGACGTGCGTGGGCGCGAGGCCGATGAGCTGCGCGCCGCGCTCGCCGAGATCGAGGCCGTCGCCCCGCTCGCGGGTGAGGACGTCGATCTCGCCCAGCGCGCCGAGCGCCTCGCCAATGCCGAGGAGCTGCGACTGGCTGCGGCCACCGCGCACGAAGCGCTCTCGAGCGAGATGGACGCCGCCGATGCGACCGCGCTCGTCGCCGACGCCCGGCGGTGGCTCGAGCGCGGCAGCATCCACGACTCGACCCTCGAGGCCCTCGCCGAGCAGGCTGCCGACGTCGGCTACCGGATCGCCGACCTCGCCGCCGCCGTCTCGGCCTATCTCGCCGACCTCGACGAGTCGGGCCCGCACGAGTTGGCGGCGACCGAGGAGCGGCGCGCCGCCCTCTCGGGACTCGTCCGTGCCCACGGCTCCGTCGATGCGGCGATCGCACTGCTGGAGACCGGGTCGGCCCGTCTCGCCGAACTCGACGACGACGGCGACCGCATCGAGAGGCTGACGGTCGAGCGGGATGCCGCGGCCGGCGCACTCGACGTCGCCGCCGCCGCGCTGACGGCCGAGCGCCAGGCCGCAGCCCTGAGGCTCGGCGCGCTCGTGACCGACGAGCTGCACGCCCTGGCGCTTCCCGACGCGACGCTCGTGGTGGAGGTCGCTCCGGGAGCGGCGAGCACCCACGGGCGCGACGACGTCACGATCCTCCTCGCGCCGCATCCAGGCGCCGACCCGCGGCCGGTCGCGCGCGGAGCCTCCGGGGGAGAGCTCAGCCGCGTGATGCTGGCGATCGAGGTCGTCATCGCGGGGGTCGACCCCGTGCCGACGTTCGTCTTCGACGAGGTCGACGCCGGGATCGGCGGTGCCGCGGCGATCGAGGTCGGGCGGCGACTCGCGCGACTCGCCGAGTCGTCGCAGGTGATCGTGGTGACCCACCTCGCGCAGGTGGCTGCCTTCGCGGGCAACCATCTCTCGGTCGTGAAGAGCAACGACGGCTCGGTCACCGCGTCGAGCGTGAAGCGCCTGGAGGGTGCCGAGCGCGAGGCCGAGATGGCTCGTCTGCTTTCCGGCCTGGCCGACTCGGATGCCGCGCTCACCCACGCCCGAGAGCTTCTCGACACGGCACGCGCACCGCGGTGAGCGTGGACGACGCCTCGGCCGACGCCGGGACGCCGCCCGCCTCGGCGGTGCGTCTGCCGCCGCCCCGCCCGACCCCGCTCTACGCGTTCCTCTCGACGCGGCTGCTGCGTCTGGAAGCGTGGCTGCAGTCTCACGGCGGAACACGACTGCGCCGCGGCATCCAGGCGTTCTGGGCACTGCTGCTCGCCGTCGGCGTGCTGCTGCTCGTGGGGCCGGTCATCAACGAACCACTGTCGTTCGACGACATCACGTCGTCGGCGGGAGAGGCGACCGACACCTGGATCGCACGCTCCTTCGACGCGGACTACCGGTTCTCCCGCGACGACGACGGTCGACTCACCGTAGAGGTCGAGGAGCGGATCACCGCCTTCTTCCCCGATGACGTCGACGAGTCGGCCGTGGAGCGGGTCATCGCCACGCAGTACGAGGGGCACGACCTGCGACCCGAGCTGCGTGGCGCGACGCTCGACGGCGCACCGATCGAACCGGTCACGCGCACCTCGCCGACCCGCTCGACCTACACCGTGGAGTCGGGGGAGAGACTGCGCGGCGACCACGAGGTCGTGCTGCGATACGCGCTGCACGACGTGGCCTACCCGACCGAGGACCCGTCATCGCGGCAGGCGTATCAGCTGCTGAGGTGGGACGTCTTCGGGCCGGAATGGTCGCACGGCGTCACGGACAGCGCCCTCACCCTCACCGTGCCGCGCGAGTTGGCAGCCGCGTACGCGCGGCAGCCGAGCTCCGGGATCGCGTGGCTGCTGGTCGGCGGCTCGACCACGCTGAGCCCCGACACCGAGACGGCGGACGCCGTCGTCTACCGCGTCACGAACGATCAGAGCCTTCCGCCCTACGCCTCGTTCTGGTTCGCCTTCCGGTTCGAGGCGGGCGTCTTCGCGATGCCGGAGCCGTCGGCCCTGTTCTGGGTGCAGGCGGCGGGGCCCTTCGTGCCGCTCGCTCTCCTCGCGGTGACGGTGCTCTTCGCGCTCGCCGCCCGGCGTGTTGCATGGGCCGACGCGCGAGGGCGAGCCTGGTTCGTGATGCAGGAGGCCCCGCGGCGGGGTGCCACTGCGGGCGCCGATGCCAGGCTGTGGCGGGCTCGGCGGACCAGCGCGCTGATCGACGCGCTCGTGGCGTACCGGTCCGAGCCGTCGAACACGGCCGCCCGACGTCACCTCGTGCGCGTCGCGCGACGCACCGGCCGCCTCGGCGATCTGCCCCGGGCCCTCACCGCCTACCGGGCATCGCCGGCGTGGAGGGCGCAGTTCACCGAGGGACTGCGCCGCGTGCCCCGCGGGTTCGTCCGCGATGCCTTCATCGGCGCCGCGCTCGGGCTGACCGTCGTGCAGTGGGGGCTCGTTCGCCAGTTGTCGTACCAGGTGCCGCTCTCGGTCTACTGGTGGCCGGTCGCCGTCGTCGCCGTATCGACCGCGCTCGCTGCCGTCGTCCTCGCCATCGCCCTCACCGCCCGCCCGTTGACGCACGACGGCGCGCTCGCGGAGGAGCACCTCCGGGGCCAGCGACGGTTCCTCGAGCAGACGTCGGCGATCGAGCGCACACCGTTGCGCGACCCGCTTCTGCCCTACGTCGCGATGTTCGCCCGGCCCGCCCGCGCGCGCCGGCTCATCACCGGGCTGCTCGAGCGGGAGGGGGTCTCTCGCCAGGTGGCCGACGACCCCCACTTCGTCACCGCCGGGCGGCTGGCGATCCGAGTGTCCGCCGTCGTCGCGGTGATCGCCGCGCTGGTGCTGTCGATCGCCACGACCGCCGGCACCCGTCACGCCCTCGATCAGTACGCCGTCCTCGACGACATCGCGGGGGAGTACGGGGTCTTCGTCTCCGACGTCGACATCGAGGCCACCCTGACCCGCGGGGAGGGCGGCCACGCGCGTGTCGAGGTGGTCGAGACCCTCGTCGCGGCCGTGGGCGAGAACCTCCGCGCGATTCCGCAGGTCACCCGCGCATGGCGCGACCAGGTCGACGGTCACGACCAGGGGCTGGTGGTCGATGCGATCCTCGTCGACGGTGTCGAGGCGCCTTTCGAGCAGAGTCGGGTGCGGGGGCACGCCCTCGTGCAGACGAGATTCGCCGACGACTGGCCCGGCGACCATGAGATCGAGATCCGCTACACGCTCACCGACGCCGCATCCGCTCTTCGCACCGGGGACGGCCGGCAGGATCGCGTGCAGTGGACGGCGCTCCTGCCGTGGTGGGAATCGTCGTGGCAGGGGATCGACGTCGAACCCGAGCGCCTCCGGATGGCGATCGGCATGTCGACCGACCTCGCCGACGCGCTCCGACCCGACAGCGGGTGGCTCGCCGAGTTGGCTCATCGTCGCGATCGTTCGCCCGAGGCCTTCGGGGTCCCGTCCGAGGTGCGGGGCGAGGCGGTGTTCTCCTTCGACGAGCGTGCCGACGACGAGTACGAGCCCGGCAGCCTCTGGCCGAACGGCGCGCAGTTCGGCGGTGCGCAGCTGACGTTCCCCGCCGGGACGTTCACGGGGCCGTCCGAGGCCGAATGGGGCTGGTATGCGGCGTGGCAGATGCTGCCATGGCTGCTGTCTCCGCTGCTGGCGCTCGTCGTGCTCGTCCTCAGCGCGGTCGGCGCCGTCTCGGGCGCGGATCGGCTCGCCCGTCGCGGCAAGACGCGCGACCTCGTGCGGTGGGTGCCGCTCGCCCTTACCGTCGCGCAGCTGCCGTTGCTGTTCTGGGCGACCGTCGACGCGTACTCCGAAGATCCGCTGCTGCTCGTGATGTTCGCGTCGCTGGGCGTGAGCGCCGTGGCCGCCTGGGTCGTCGTCGTGAAGACACGGCATACGCCGGCGCCGGTTGCCGCACCCCCGGCGCGTCGGCGGCGGGCTCGCCGGTGAGCGGACTGATAGCATGGAAGCCCGTGACGGACTCTTCATCTACGGGCACCTCTTCCAGCAAGACCACCAAGCACATCTTCGTGACCGGGGGCGTGGTCTCCTCGCTCGGCAAGGGCCTCACGGCCGCCAGTCTCGGCAACCTTCTGACCGCACGCGGCCTTCACGTCGTGATGCAGAAGCTCGATCCGTACCTCAACGTCGATCCGGGCACGATGAACCCGTTCCAGCACGGCGAGGTCTTCGTGACCGACGACGGCGCCGAGACCGACCTCGACATCGGGCACTACGAGCGGTTCCTCGACATCGAACTCAGCCAGGCCGCGAACGTCACGACCGGTCAGGTCTACTCCGAGGTGATCGCGCGTGAGCGGCGCGGTGAGTACCTCGGCGACACGGTGCAGGTCATCCCGCACATCACCGACGAGATCAAGCGACGCATGCGTCTGCAGGCGAGCGAAGATCCGCAGCCCGACGTCATCATCACCGAGATCGGCGGAACGGTCGGCGACATCGAGTCGCAGCCGTTCATCGAGTCGGCGCGGCAGATCCGCCACGAGCTCGGCCGCGGCAACGTCTTCTTCGTGCACGTCTCCCTCGTGCCGTTCATGGGCGCGTCGGGCGAGCAGAAGACCAAGCCGACGCAGCACTCCGTCGCCGCCCTCCGCTCGATCGGCATCCAGCCCGACGCGCTGGTGCTGCGCAGCGACCGCCCGGTCACCGAGTCGAACAAGCGCAAGATCGCCCTCATGTGCGACGTCGACGAAGACGCCGTGGTGAACGCGGTCGACGTCCCGAGCATCTACGACATCCCCTCGATGCTCCACGACCAGGGACTCGACGAGTACCTGGTGCGCGCGCTCGGACTCGAGAAGGCGAACGACGTCGACTGGTCGCGCTGGCAGAAGGTGCTCCAGGCGGTGCACAACCCGAAGCACGAGGTGACGATCGGTCTCGTCGGCAAGTACATCGACCTGCCCGACGCCTACCTCTCCGTGACCGAGGCGCTCAAGGCGGGTGGTTTCGCTCATGAGACCCACGTCACGGTGACCTGGATCCCCTCCGACCTCTGCGAGACGCCGGAGGGTGCCGAGAAGGCGCTCGGCGGACTCGACGGCATCGTGATCCCCGGCGGCTTCGGCATCCGCGGCATCGAGGGCAAGCTCGGGGCGCTCAAGTTCGCGCGCGAGCAGGGCATCCCGACCCTCGGCATCTGCCTGGGTCTGCAGTGCATCGTGGTCGAGTACGCCCGTCACGTCGCCGGTCTCGAGGGTGCGTCGTCGAGCGAGTTCGACCCCGACAGCCCCCACCCGGTCGTCGCGACCATGGCCGAGCAGGTCGACATCCTCGACCGCGGCGATCTGGGCGGCACGATGCGCCTCGGCCTGTACCCGGCCGATCTCGCGCCGGGTTCGGTCGCCGAGGAGGTGTACGGCGCCTCCCAGGTGTCGGAGCGCCACCGCCACCGCTACGAGGTCAACAACGCCTACCGCGAGCAGCTCGCCGCAGCGGGCCTGGTGTTCTCCGGGCTCAACCCCGACCTCGACCTGGTCGAGTACGTCGAGCTCCCGCGCGACGTGCACCCGTACTACATCGCCACCCAGGCGCACCCCGAGCTCCGCTCGCGCCCGACCGAGCCGCATCCGCTCTTCCGTGGCCTCGTCGGCGCCGCACTCGACCGTCACCGTGCGAGCGAGCTGTTCGACGTCGAGGAGTCGGCGTGACGGATGCTGCGGGTTCCGGGCCTGGCGCGGGACTCCGCGACGAGGCGGTCGAGCCCGAGGTGGTGGATTCCGAGAAGGTCTACGCCGGTCGGGTGTGGGACGTGCGCTCCGACACCGTGCGCTACGGCGACGGTGAGATCGTGCGGCAGTACGTCGACCATCCGGGCGCCGCGGCAGTCGTCGCGATCGACGACGAGGATCGCGTCGTGCTCATCCAGCAGTACCGCCACCCCGTGCGGCTGCGCGAGTGGGAGATCCCGGCCGGGCTCCTCGACGTGGCGGGGGAGCCGCCCGAGGACTCGGTCGTGCGCGAGCTCGCTGAGGAGGTCGACCTCGTCGCCCGCCGTTGGCAGCCGCTGCTGAAGATGCACACCTCGCCCGGCGGGAGCGACGAGGTGCTGCACATCTTCCTCGCCCGCGGCCTCGAGGCGGCTCCCGCCGCGTTCGACCGCGAGGACGAGGAGGCCGACATCCGCGTGGAGCGGGTTGCGCTCGCAGACGTCGTCGACGGGATCATCGAGGGCCGGTTCGGCAACGCGATCCTCATCGCCGGCGTCATGGCGGCGGCCGAGGTGCTCCGGCGGGAAGCCGCCGCGGAGCGCTGACGTGCGCGTCGAGCGGGCGGTCGATGCGTATCTGCGGCACGTCTCGCTCGAACGGGGTCTCTCCGAGCACACGCAGGCGGCGTACCGGCGCGACCTCGCCGTCTACGTGGAGTGGCTGGCCGAGCGAGGAGTCGCCGACACGTCGGAGGTGACGACGGCGATGGTGGCCGAGTTCGCGGCCGAGCGCGCGTCGGCACAGCCGCCCCCCGCGTCGTCGTCGCTCGCGCGCCTGCAGTCGTCGGTGCGGGGCCTGCACCGGTACCTCGTGCGCGAGGGCACCGAGACCGAGGACCCCAGCGGCCGGCTGCGCCCGCCGAAGGCCGCACGGCGGCTGCCGAAGGCGCTCGCACTGACCCAGATCGAGGCGCTGCTGAATGCCGCGGGGCCCGCGCCCGGCGACGACGTGCCGGCCGAGCCCGCCGCCGTGCGCGACCGCGCGCTGCTCGAGCTGCTGTACGCCACCGGCGCGCGCGTCTCGGAGGTCGTGCAGCTCGATGTCGACGATCTCGCCCACGGCGACGTGATACGGGTGCGCGGCAAGGGCGACAAGGAGCGCATCGTGCCCGTCGGCTCCTACGCGCGTGCCGCCGTCGAGGCGTACCTGACGCGCGTGCGCCCGGCGCTGGCCGCCCGCGGCCACTCATCACCCCGGCTCTTCCTCGGCGTTCGCGGCGCTCCGTTGTCACGGCAGAGCGCGTGGCTCGTCATCCAGCAGGCCGCTGAGCGGGCCGGTCTCGAGGCGCATGTGTCGCCGCACACCTTCCGGCACTCGTTCGCCACGCATCTGCTGCAGGGCGGGGCCGACGTGCGCGTCGTGCAGGAGCTTCTGGGCCACGCCTCGGTCGCGACCACGCAGATCTACACGCATGTCAGCATCGACGCGCTCCGCGACGTCTACGCCACGTCGCATCCGCGTGCTCGCTGAGCGGGCGAGTATTTCCACCCTGTGAATTTCCTGGACGACGTGGGGGATCGCGGGTAGCGTGCCTTCAACCCCCCAGGTAGGTCGAAGGAGAACCGCATCGTGCGAGAACTGCAGCGTCGCTGGACACCCGTCAGAATCGGAATCGCAGCGGGCGTGCTGCTCGTCGCCGGGTCGGGTGCGGCCCCGGCCTTCGCGGTCGATCCGGCCGATCTCGAGAGCCGCGTCACGGTCGAGGGCGTGCGTGCGCACCTCGAGGCGTTCCAGGCGATCGCCGATGGGAACGACGGGAACCGCGCCGCCGGCACCTCGGGATACGAAGCGAGCGGCGCCTACGTCGAGGCGGTGCTGCGCGAAGCCGGGTACGAGCCGCAGCGCCAGACCTTCGAGGCGACGGTGCAGACGATCGACGAGTACGCGCTCGCGATCGACGGGATCACGTTCACCGACGACGAAGACGAGGACGGCGCCCCGGGTCCGCTCGGACTCCCGATGGAGTACACGCCGTCGACGCCGGCCGCCGGTCTCACCGACGTCGCCCTCGTCGCGCCGGCGACCGCCAACGGCTGCAACGCCGGCGAATGGGGCGGGGTGGATGCGACGGGCAAGATCGCCGTCGTCTCCCGGGGGGTGTGCTCGTTCACCGAGAAGTCCATCGCCGCCGGTGCCGCCGGCGCCGTCGCGATCCTCGTGTACAACAGCGAACCGGGGGTGCTCTCCGGCACGCTCGGCGAGCAGACTCCCGACCTCATCCCCTCGGTGGGCATCCTGCAGTCGCAGGGGCAGACGCTCGTCGCGGCGATGGCTGCGGGTACGGTGACGGCCGACCTCCAGCTGCAGCAGACGCTGTCGGTCATCGAGACGTTCAACATCATCGCCGACACGCCCACCGGCGCGGCCGAGAACACCGTCATGCTCGGCGCCCACCTCGACTCGGTGCCCGAGGGTGCCGGCATCAACGACAACGGCTCCGGCTCGGCGGCCATCCTCGAGACGGCCGTGCAGCTCGCCGCATCCGGAGACCTCGCCAACCGCGTGCGCTTCGCGTGGTGGGGTGCGGAGGAGATCGGGCTGCTCGGCTCGGCGAACTACGTCGCCGAGCTCACCGAGGAGCAGGCCGGAGAGATCGTCACCTACCTCAACTTCGACATGGTCGCCTCGCCGAACTACGTGATCTCGGTGTACGACGCCGACCAGTCGACGTACGAGGCTCCCGTGGACGTTCCCGACGGATCGATACAGACCGAGGCGGCGTTCACCGACTACTTCGACGCGATCGGTCAGCCCTGGATCGACACGGCGTTCGACGCCCGCAGCGACTACGACGCGTTCATCTCCGCGGGCATCCCCGCCTCCGGCCTGTTCACGGGCGCCGACGAGGTCAAGACCGCGGAGCAGGCCGCGCTCTTCGGCGGCACGGTCGGCGAGATCCACGACCCGAATTACCACACGCCCGCCGACGACATCACGAACGTCAACGATGAGGCGCTCGGGATCATGCTGGGAGCGATCGCGCACGTCACCGCGGAGCTCGCCAACGACGTCACGTCGATCACCGGCGTCGTGCCCCCGGTCGAGCCGTCGCCGGAGCCCACGGCGAGCCCCGCACCGACCGTCACCGGCGCCCCGGCCGCGCTCGCCGAGAGCGGTGGCGAGCCGGCGATGGTGTGGATGGCGGGTGCCGGGCTGCTGACGGGCATCGGCGCGATGACGCTCGTCGCCGTCCGGCGTCGCGGATCGGTGCGCACCGAGTGACGTGCGGCCGGTGTGCCCGCGCGGGTGCCGGCCCCCTCACTCGGTAGCATGGGAGGCACGGTAGCTAAGGCAGGTGGGTCGGTGGCGCGAAGCGCAACGAAGAAGTCGGTGACGGCCGGCGACGGCGAAGTGACCCTTGGCCCGACCGGACGGCCGTACCACGGCTTCGCGACCCCGCCGAAGCTCTCGGGCCACGGCCCGGCCCGGATCATCGCCCTCTGCAATCAGAAGGGCGGCGTCGGCAAGACGACGACGACCATCAATCTGGCGGCGGCGCTCGCCGGCTACGGCCGGAAGGTGCTGGCGGTCGACTTCGACCCGCAGGGCGCGCTCTCGGCGGGCCTCGGCATCCAGACCCACGAGTCCCCGACGATCTACGACCTGCTGCTCGACACGAAGCGCGATCCGCGCGAGGTCATCGTGCCGACCCGCGTCGAAGGCCTCGACATCGTGCCGGCCAACATCGATCTGTCGGCGGCCGAGGTGCACCTCATCAACGAGGTCGCCCGCGAGACGATCCTCGCCCGGGTGCTCCGCAAGGTCTCGGCCGACTACGACGTCATCCTCATCGACTGCCAGCCGTCGCTCGGCCTGCTCACGGTGAACGCCCTCACGGCGAGCCACGGTGTGCTCATCCCGCTCGAGTGCGAGTTCTTCGCGCTGCGCGGCGTCGCGCTCCTCATCGAGACGATCGACAAGGTGCGCGACAGGCTCAACCCGTCGATCACGCTCGACGGCGTTCTCGCCACCATGTACGATCCGCGCACGCTCCACTCCCGAGAGGTGCTGGAGCGCGTGGTCGAAGCGTTCGGCGACGACGTGCTCGAGACAGTCATCGGCCGGACGGTGAAGTTCCCCGACGCGTCGGTCTCGGGGATGCCCATCACCGAGTTCGCGCCGGAGCACGCGGCCGCCCAGGCCTACCTGCGTCTGGCGCGGGAGCTGGTCGCCCGTGGCGCCGTCGCCTGACGCCGCCGACACACCGCCGGCCGGCGACGACTCCGCGCCGATCGACGAGACCGGTGAAGGCTTCCGCGTTTCGCTCGGCGTCTTCGACGGGCCTTTCGACCTGCTGCTGACACTCATCTCGAAGCACGAGCTCGACATCACCGACGTCTCGTTGAGTCGCGTGACCGACGAGTTCATCGCGTACCTGAAGGCGCTGGGGCCCGACGAGGACCTCGACGAAGCATCCGAATTCCTCGTGGTGGCCGCGACCCTGCTCGACATGAAGGTCGCCGGGCTCCTGCCCCAGGGCGAACTCGTCGACGCGGAGTCGGTGGCGCTTCTCGAGGCGCGCGATCTGCTCTTCGCCCGGCTGCTGCAGTACCGCGCGTTCAAAGACGTCTCGGCGTGGTTCGCGTCGGGGCTGCAGGCCGAGGACCGCCGTCACGTGCGCGCCGTCCGACTCGACGAGAAGTACCGCAACGCCGTGCCCGACCTCGTCTGGACCCACAGCGTCGAGGACTTCGTCGCCCTGGCGCTGCTCGCGTTCGCGCCGAAGGAGATCCCGCAGGTCGGGCTCGACCACCTGCACGCGCCCCTCGTCAGCATCCGCGAGCAGGCGGCGGTCGTCGTGACGCTCCTGCGCAGTGCCGGCACCCTCACCTTCCGCGAACTGGTCGCCGGGGTCGCCCAACCGGGCGTCGTCGTCGCCCGGTTCATCTCCGTTCTCGAGCTCTACCGCCACGCCGCCCTGACGTTCGAGCAGCTCGAACCACTGGGCGAGCTGACGCTCCGCTGGAGCGCCGCACGCTGGTCGGAAGAGAACCTCGCCACCCTGGGAGCAGATTATGACCGATGAGACACGTGACGGCCCATCGGCCGGGGGAGCGAGCACCGGCTCGATCGCCCGTCGACTCGAGGCGATCCTGCTCGTGATCGAAGAGCCGCAGAGCCTCGTGAGCCTCGCGGCCGCCGTCAGTGCGCCGGTGGCGGCGGTGCGCCAAGCGATCGAGACGCTCGTCGACGACTACGACGGCCGGGGCGCCGGACCCCGTCGAGGCTTCGAACTGCGCGAGGTCGGTGGCGGGTGGCGGCTCTACGTGCGCGCCGAGCACGACGACCTCGTCTCGGAGTTCGTCAACACCCAGGCCCCGTCACGACTGTCGCAGGCGGCGCTCGAGACACTCGCTGTGATCGCGTACAAGCAGCCGGTGACCCGGGGCCAGGTCGCCGCGATCCGCGCCGTGAACGTCGACTCCGTCGTGCGAACGCTTCTCGCCCGCGGGCTCATCACGGAGGCGTTCGCCGACCCCGAGACGGGGGCCATCCACTACGGCACGACCGATGCGTTGCTGGTCAACCTCGGTATCAACTCCCTCGACGAGCTGCCGCGCATCGCGCCGCTGCTCGACGACGGTTCGGCAGGATTCGACGCGGAGGTCGTGAGATGACGGAGATGGACACCGAGGGCGTTCGCTTGCAGAAGGTGCTGGCCAATGCGGGAGTCGCCTCGCGGCGGGTGAGCGAAGACCTGATCGTGGCGGGACGGGTGCGCGTGAACGGCGTCGTCGTCACCGAGCTCGGCAGTCGTATCGACCCCGAAACCGACCTCGTCGACGTCGACGGGGTGGCCGTGCAGCTCGACATGTCGAAGAGGTACGTCATCCTCAACAAGCCCACCGGGGTGGTGAGCTCGATGCGCGACGACCGCGGTCGCCCCGATCTGCGCCAGTACACCGACGAATGGCCCGAGCGGCTCTACAACGTCGGTCGACTCGACGCCGACACGAGCGGTCTGCTGATCCTGACGAACGACGGCGACCTCGCTCACGTGCTCGCCCACCCCTCGTTCGGGGTCACCAAGATGTACATCGCGAAGGTCGAGGGGCGCGTCTCGCCGCAGACGATCGCCACCCTCACCAAGGGCGTCGAGCTCGAGGACGGGCCGATCGCCGCCGACAAGGCGCGTCTGCTGGATGCCTCGGAGGACTTCAGCATCGTCGAGCTGACGCTGCACTCGGGGCGCAATCGGATCGTGCGCCGCATGATGGCCGAGGTGGGTCACCCCGTCGTCGACCTGGTCCGGCGGCGTTTCGGTC
This sequence comes from Microbacterium hatanonis, assembly GCF_008017415.1. Classification (NCBI taxonomy): domain Bacteria; kingdom Bacillati; phylum Actinomycetota; class Actinomycetes; order Micrococcales; family Microbacteriaceae; genus Microbacterium; species Microbacterium hatanonis. Next base: position 853,087 of record NZ_VRSV01000001.1, read on the forward strand.
CGCTCTCCCTGGGTCCGCTCCCGGTCGGACGCGCGCGCGAATTGACTACGATAGAGCGCGGCGCACTGCTCACTCTGTCGCGTCGTGACGGTGGCACCGAACCCGCCGCCGACGACGCCCCTCCCCGCACGGACGATCCGTCGGCCGAAGAGTGAGCATTCCACCCGCGCCGTGCCCCGCCCCGAAGGCGGGTGACCAGGAGAGACCGTGAGCGATTCGACCGCGTCGTCCGTACGCCCGCCGGTGGCGTTGGCCCCGCGTGTGCGCGGCACCGTTCGCGTCGTCGGCGCCGGCCTCCTCGGCGCGAGCGTCGGTCACGCCCTCACCGCTCTCGGTGTCGACGTCGCCCTCGACGACACGTCTCCCGCGCAGCTGCGCCTCGCCGTCGACTACGGCGCGGGCCGACTTCCTCGTCCCGATGACGCGCCGTCGCTGGTGGTCGTCGCGGTGCCCCCCGACGTGACGGCCGACGTGATCGAGCGCGAGCTCGCCGCCCACCCCGGCGCCGTCGTGACCGACGTCGCGAGCGTGAAGCTCGAGCCGCTCCGCGCACTCCAGGCGCGCGGTGTCGACCTGTCCCGCTACATCGGGTCGCATCCCCTCGCCGGTCGCGAACGAGGCGGCGCCATCTCGGCGCGGGCCGACATCTTCATCGGGCGGCCGTGGGTGGTCTGCCGCGACGGTGAGACGACGGCGGCCGACCTCGCGCTGGTCGAGGCCCTGGCGCTCGACCTCGGCGCGACCCCGATCGAGATGACGCCCGAGGAGCACGACCGCTCGGTGGCCGTCGTCTCGCACGTGCCCCAGTTGGTCGCGAGCCTGCTCGCCGGACGCTTCGTCGACGCTCCCGACGGGTCGCTGCGTCTCGCCGGTCAGGGCGTGCGCGACACGACCCGTATCGCCGCCTCGGCGCCTGAGCTGTGGGTGCAGATCCTCGGAGCCAACGCGGCCCTCGTCGTGGATGTGCTCGACGATCTCGCCGGCGACCTCTCCCGCGTCGCCGAGGCGCTGCGCCACCCCGACGCACCGGGTGCGCGTCGCGCCGTCGCCGACACCATCCGTCGCGGCAACGACGGCGTCGAGCGTCTGCCCGGCAAGCACGGCCAGAACCGCCGCTTCGAAAACATCGTCGTCATGGTCGACGACACCCCCGGTCAGCTCGGTCGTCTCTTCGGCGAGCTCGGCGAGCTCTCCGTCAACGTCGAAGACCTCCGACTCGAGCACTCTCCGGGCGCGCCGTTCGGCCTCGCCGAGATCAGCGTCGTCCCCGATGCCGTCCACCGCGCCTCGGAGGGACTCCAGGCGCGCGGGTGGCGGATTGCGAACAACACCCATGACTGATTCCCGCCCGTTCGACGAGAGCGTCGTCGTCGCCATCGACGGTCCGGCCGGCAGTGGCAAATCGAGCGTCTCGAAGGGCGTCGCGGCACGACTCGGGTACGGCTACCTTGACACCGGCGCCGTCTATCGCGCGCTGGCGTGGTCGATGGTCGAGGCCGGCCGCGACACCGACGACGCCGCTTCGGCGCTCGAGGCCTTCGAGTCGCTCGACGTGCACATCTCGCTCGAGCCCCACGACTTCGCGATCACCGTGGGCGGCACCGACGTCGCCGCCGCGATCCGCGAGCCCCGCGTGACCGCCGCCGTCAGCGGCGTGGCCCGCGTCGCGGGTGTGCGCGAAGGCCTCAACGGCCTGTTCCGCTCGCTCGTCGCGCAGTCGGCCCGGCCCGGCGTGGTCGTCGAGGGTCGCGACATCACCACCGTCGTCGCGCCCGACGCGCCCGTCCGCATCCTCCTCACCGCCGACCCGGAGGTGCGTGCCGCGAGGCGCAGCGCCGAGCTGGAGGGCCAGGATGCGGCGACCGTGGCCGACGCGATCCGGCGGCGCGACGCATCCGACTCCGCGGTCGTCGATTTCCAGACGGCCGCCGACGGCGTGACCGTCGTCGATTCCACACACTTGGACTTCGAGCAGACGGTCTCGGCCGTGCTCGAGGTCGTCGATCAGAAGATGGGAGCCCACCATGGGCGATGAAGAAGAGTACGAGGGCGGTCCCGACCAGCTCGAAGAGAAGCTCGCCGACCTCGACGAGGAACTCGCCGAACAGCGCGCGGCGGCCCTGCGCGCGACGCTGGACGATTTCGATCTCGACGCGGAGGATGCCGAGCTGCTCGCCGGCATCACGGCCAGCGGCGATGCGATCGAGTACCTGCCGGCGCTGCCGGTCGTCGCGATCGTCGGTCGCCCGAACGTCGGCAAGTCGGCGCTCGTGAACCGCATCATCGGGCGTCGTGAGGCGGTCGTCGAAGACACCCCCGGCGTGACGCGCGACCGCGTCACGTACAAGGCCGAGTGGGCCGACCGCCGCTACTCGCTGGTCGACACCGGCGGGTGGGAGCCCGACGCCCGCGGCATCGACAAGTCGGTCGCCCTGCAGGCCGAGGTCGCCATCGAGCTGTGCGACGTCGTGCTGTTCGTCGTCGACGCCATGGTGGGCGCCACGTCCACCGACGAGCAGGTCGTGCGCCTCCTCCGTCGCAGCGGCAAGCCCGTCTTCCTCGTCGCCAACAAGGTCGACGACGCGCGCCACGAGTCGGAGGCCGCCGCGCTCTGGAGCCTGGGTCTCGGCGAGCCGTACCCCGTCTCGGCGATCCACGGTCGCGGTGTCGCCGACCTGCTCGATGCGGTCATGAAGGTGCTGCCCGAGGTCTCGGCCGTCGCCGGCCACGAGATCGGCGGACCCCGTCGCGTCGCGATCCTCGGTCGCCCGAACGTCGGCAAGTCGTCGCTGCTGAACAAGGCCGCCGGTGAGGAGCGGGTCGTCGTCAACGAGCTCGCGGGCACGACTCGCGACCCGGTCGACGAGATCGTCGAGCTCGGCGGTAAGGTCTGGCGCCTGGTCGACACCGCCGGCATCCGTCGTCGGGTGCACCTGCAGCAGGGTGCCGACTTCTACGCATCGCTTCGCACCTCGGCCGCGCTCGAGAAAGCGGAGGTGGCCGTCGTCGTGCTCGACGTCTCGCAGACGCTGAGCGAGCAGGACGTGCGCATCATCGATCTCGTTCTCGAGTCGGGTCGTGCTCTGGTTCTCGCTTTCAACAAGTGGGACCTCATGAACACCCCGGAGATGGAGAACCAGGATCGTCGCCGCTACCTGGAGCGCGAGATCGAGCAGGACCTTGCGCACGTCGCCTGGGCGCCGCGCGTGAACATCTCGGCGCGCACCGGGCGTCACCTCGACAAGCTCGTTCCGGCGCTCGAGACGGCGCTGGAGTCGTGGGATCTGCGTATCCCGACCGGCAAGTTCAACGCGTTCCTCGCCGAGCTGGTCGCCGAGCACCCGCATCCGCTCCGCGGCGGCAAGCAGCCCCGCATTCTGTTCGGCACCCAGGCGTCGACGCGTCCGCCGACCTTCGTGCTGTTCACGACGGGCTTCCTCGACCCGGGCTACCGTCGCTTCATCCAGCGTCGCCTGCGCGAGATCTACGGCTTCGAGGGAAGCCCGATCGTGCTCAACATGCGCGTGCGCGAGCGTCGCCAGCGCTGAGTCGCGTCTCGAGACGGCATCGCCTCGCTGAGATCGCCCCGAATTCGGGGCGGTTTCGCCGAGACGGTGCCGTTTCGTCGTGCGGGTGTTGTGACAGGCTGGTGCGATGACGATCGTGCCGCCCGCTCCCGGTGAGCCGCGTCGCCCGCACGGGCCGCGCGATCCCGGAGATGCGTGGGTCGAGACGCCCGAGGGCGAGCGCTACTGGGGGCGGTTCGGTGCCGCGGGGCTGCTCGCCCTCGACCCGGATCGCGGGGTGCTGCTGCAGCATCGCGTCTCGTGGAGTCACCACGGCGACACCTGGGCACTCCCGGGCGGGGCACGGCATCAGGGCGAGTCGGCTCACGATGCGGCCCTGCGCGAATCGGCGGAGGAGGCCGGGGTTCCGGCCGGGTCGGTCGCACCGCGGTTCGTGAACGTCTTCGATCTGGGCGTCTGGAGCTACACGACCCTCGTCGGCGATGTCGTCGAACCCTTCGAGCCGGTGATCAGTGATCCCGAGAGTCGCGCGCTCGCGTGGGTGCCGGTCGGTGAGGTCGATCAGAGGCCCCTTCACCCGTCGTTCGCCGACGCGTGGGCGATCTTGCGTCCCCTGCTGGAGGTGCGCCCGACGGTCGTCGTCGACGTCGCGAACGTCATGGGTTCGGTGCCCGACGGCTGGTGGCGCGATCGGGCCGGCGCCGCCGACCGGCTCATCCAGCGGATGGGTGCGCTCGCCGCGTCGGGCGTACCCGCGTCCGCGCTGGGTCTCGGGGCGACCGGGTGGTTCGCCCCGATCGTCGCGGTCGTCGAGGGTCAGGCGAAGGCGGTGGATGCTGCGCCCGAGGGTGTCGTGATCGTTCGAGCCGAAGCATCCGGCGACGACGAGATCGTCGCGCAGACCGCGGCGCTCGCCGACCCCACGGCCGCGGTCGTCGTCACGAGCGACCGCGAGCTCGCCGATCGCGTGCGCGCCCTCGGCGCCACGGTGCACGGCGCGGGATGGCTGCTCGACCTGCTGGCCTAGTTCGTCGGCACTGCCGCCCCCGGTGGCTTACGGAACCGGGGAAGCGGCGGGGAGACGTCGGCCCACGCGAAGGCGAGCGCGAGCCGTGGGGCGAGCGTGACGGGTGCGCCTTTTCCGGCGGGCGGGTGCAGGACGAATTCCTCCCCATCTTCCCGGGTGATGCGCCATCGGTGGTGGTGGAGCTGCATGTGGTGGAACCGGCAGAGGAGGACGCCGCGGTCGACGTCGGTTCGGCCGCCCTCGGAGTAGGGGTCGATGTGATGGGCCTCGCACATCGAGGCGGGGCGGTCGCAGCTGGGCCAGCGGCATCCACCGTCGCGGATGGCGAGGGTGACGCGCTGCCCGGAGCTGTAGAGGCGCTGCTCGCGTCCGAGGTGGAGCGGTTCGCCGGTGCCGTCGATCCAGATGGTGCGGGTGCCGCCGTCGCACGCGCGTTGCGCGGCGGCCCAGGCGGGGAGGGCTGTGAGCCCGTCCTCAAGGTGTGCGATCGCCGGGACTCCGGCGTGACTCTTCTCCCACGCGTTATCGGTGACGACGATGCGCACCCCGGCTTGGCGGGCGCCGTGCACGGCTTTGGCGTCGGCGAGGACGCCGGCGCGCAGGATGTCGAGGAGCAGATCGAACTCGAGTTGGGTGTTGGTGCGCGGGTCGTCCTGCAGCTCGGCGGCGGCGGCCTTCTCGTCGTCGGCGACGAAGCGGGGTCCGCCGCGGCGAGGACGCAGGGCGGAGTCGAACACGCTCTGCAGGAACACCGCCGACTCGTCGTCGAAGGTGAGGTGCCCGTGCGCGACGCCGTGCGCGTCTTTCCACATGCGGAACGACCGGCCGTCGAACCGTGCAGCGAACCGCTCCTCCGCCCCGACAGGGTCGAGCCGGTCGCGGATGGTCCGCGCCGCGGCCGCGAGCTCCTCGACCGTACGGTGGGCGGCCTCCGCCGACAGCTGGGACGCCGCCAGCGACCACGCTTCGGCGAACTCGGCGTCGACGGCGGGGTCGCCCGGCGCGGGCGGGTCGCCGAGACCATGGAGGATCGCGTGGTGCTGCGCCGCACTCAGCGTTCCGGCCAACTGCGCGCGCCCGAGCGGAGCATGCCACGGCTCGCGCACGGCACTCGCCGGGCCTGCGCCGCCTCCGGCGTCCGCAGCATCCGGCTCGCCCTCGGCCGACCGCGCCCGTGTCGTACCGAGCAGTTTCGCGCCGTCGAGCAGCGACTCGCCCAGCCTCACCTGTTTCGCGGCTTCGGTGCGGGTCGTGCCGGTGATCTCCTGCACCAGACTCACTGCGCTTCGATGACCCTCGCCGGCGGCCACGCCGCCGTGGCCCTGCTCGCGCCGGGACCGCGCGGCGAGCACTCCTGAGGCAGCGATGCGCAGCGCAGCGAGTGCCTCGATGACCGTCGTCGATTCGCGAATCACCCGCAGCACGTCGGCATCGCGCGACCCGGCGACCGTCGACGGCAGCGCGCCGGCATCGACCTCGCCGACGACGTCACGCAGCACGTCGAGGTGCTGGTCGATGTCGTCGAAGAAGCTCATGCATACATTATCGAACATACATACGACATTCGACGTGCGAGCGCCACGAATGGTGGATAACTTCCGCGGCGGTCGTCCCGGGGAGGAGAGGCGTCAGTGCTCGAGGTCGCGCCCGCGGAGCTTCTCGATGTCTCGTCGATCGCGTTTGGTGGGGCGACCGGCTCCCCGGTCGCGCACCGGCACGAAGGGCGTGCTCTCGCGCGGGGGCGGCGGGGGAGTGCGGTCTTCCGCGGCGGCCGCGGCCTGCACGGCGCCGACCCGCTTCACGATCGTATCGCGCACGACGAGGATGCGGTCGAACCCGGCGATGCGCACGCGCAGCTCGTCGCCGGGCCGCACCTGCTGGGCGGCCTTCGCCTTCTCGCCGTTGACGCGCACGTGGCCGGCGCGGCAGGCGGCCGTCGCCAGTGACCGGGTCTTGTAGACACGCACGGCCCACAGCCAGGCGTCGACGCGCGCGGATGCCCCCGTCATCGGGCGGTCGTCCGTTCCCGCAGCCGCACGGCGATCACGACGCCCGCCGCGATCAGGCCCTGACCGACGGTATACGTCAGCATGACGAGCGGGCTGGTCACCGGCGGCATCGCCTCGGGGGTGAAGAGGCGGAACGCGAGCAACGTGTCGGAGGCGAGGAAGAACGCCGCCCCGATCGTGATGATCCGGTTGGTGCTAGCGGCGGTGGCGGCCGTTCCCGCGAGCACCACTCCGTAGATCGCGACGGCGACCGTCAGCGCTCCCAGGCGCGGCCACAGCACCGCGAGCAGGATGCCCCACCACAGCGCGTACACCACGGTCCAGGCGGGGAGCGAGCGTGTGGGGAGCACGCGCGCGAAGAGCCAGATGTATGCCAGGTGGGCGAGCCCGAAGCATCCGAGCATCACCGGCAGCTCGGGCGCGAACGGGAAGAACGTCGCCGCGCCGTCACCGAGCCACGACAGCGCGATCGCGACGAAGAGCAGCGAGAACGGCGAGCCCCAGGCCGTACCTCGACCGGCCCACAGCACCGCGATCGCCAGCGCCGGCATCAGGAGGAGCTTGGTCGGACCGGCCAAGGAATCGGCGCCGAGTCCGAGAGCGACGACGTGGACGACCGACAGCACCACGTAGGGCGCGAAGCCCCACGTCCACGTCGGCAGCGTCGCCGTTCGTTGCTCGTGCATGGTGTCCTCCGGGTTCGCTCCATCGTAGGCGGGCGGCACGCCCCATACTCATGAGGTGAACGGAGTGCTGTCTCGGATGGGCCTGCGGCGGATGAGTGCGCGCGATGCCGATGCGCCGGGTCGCGTGGCGAGTCCGCTCGAGCTGCTGTTCGACCTCGTCTTCGTCGTCGCGATCTCGCAGGCCTCCAGCAATCTGCACCACCTCATCAGCGCTGGCGAGGTCGGCCAGGGCGTGTTGTCGTACCTGATGGTGTTCTTCGCCGTGTGGTGGGCGTGGATGAACTTCACCTGGTTCGCGTCCGCCTTCGACACCGACGACTGGCTCTATCGCGTGATGACGATCGTGCAGATGGGCGGTGTGCTCGTGCTCGCCGCCGGCGTGCACGACGCGATGGTCGAGTTCGACTACACGGTGGTGACCTTCGGCTACGTGATCATGCGGCTGGCGATGGTCGGCCAGTGGGCGCGGCTCGCCGCATCCGATCCCGCGTCGCGGGGCACCGCGGTGCGCTTCGCCGTCGGCATCGCCGGCGTGCAGGTGCTCTGGGTCGCGCGCCTCGCCCTCCCCGAGACCTGGCAGCTCTGGACTTTCTTCCTGCTGATGGCGCTCGAGATCTGCGTGCCGATCGTCGCCGAGGCTCGGGGGCGCACGCCCTGGCACCCCCATCACATCGCCGAGCGGTTCGGTCTGTTCACGCTGCTGCTGCTCGGCGAGAGTCTGCTGGCGTCGTCGAACGCTCTGATCGATGCGCTCGCCGCGGGTGAGCATCTGGCAGATCTGCTGTGGCTCGCCGCATCCGGCCTCGTCATCACCGCGGCCATCTGGTGGATCTACTACGCCCGCGAGCAGCACGAGGCCCTGTCGAATGCCCGCCGCGGTTTCGCGTTCGGGTATCCGCACTACGCGATCTTCGCCGCGGTGGGCGCCGTCTCGGCCGGGGTGGAGGTCGAGATCGACAAGGTCACGGGGCAGACGGAGGTGTCGGATGCTGTCGCCGGACTCGCCCTGACGTTGCCGGTCGCCGTGTTTCTTCTGGTCGTCTGGGCGGTGCTGCTGCGTCGGCAGATCGCGAGGTCGGTGTCGGCGGTGGTGGTCGCCGCGGTGCTCGTCGCCGTGGCCGCGGGCCTTCTTCCGGCGGGCGAGTACGTCGTCGCTGCGCTCGTCTTGACGGCTGTCGTCGTGGCTCTCGAGGTCGATGGGGCGAGACGCGTTCGCGGCGGGGTTGGGGACCGGGTAGGATAGTGGAGTTGTCCGCGTGCGGGCAGTTCCGGGATGTGGCGCAGCTTGGTAGCGCACTTGACTGGGGGTCAAGGGGTCGCAGGTTCAAATCCTGTCATCCCGACGGAACACGAAAAGGGTCGGCCGAAAGGCCGGCCCTTTCGCATTTCGCCACGGGGCGCAGCGGGCCCTCTCGGATGGTCCGCTGAGGCGGGAGAACGCGGAAGGCCCCTGCTGGTCGCAGGGGCCTTGCCTCCGTCGGGTGAATCGAAGTCGGGCCGGTGGCGAGACCTCGACCGGAGACCTACTGGTACATGAGCCGCCATCGAACGGGGGTGCCGTTCACGTACGCATCGGCCGTGCAGCCCTGGATGATCGTGTATCCCTGCTGGGCGAGGCGGTCCATCCGGAGCGAGCAGGTGTTCCAGCTGCTGTAGTACGAAACCTGTTGCGCGGCCTGCGCCGGCGCGGGGGCTGCGAACGCGAGAATTCCGATCGCAAGGGCAGTCGCCGGGATGCCGGCAAGGACTCGACGTCGAATTTTCATCATCACGGCACCCTAGGCGCGTTCGCGTGCGAATGCACGGGGTCGCAAGAGTGGGCACGCTCAGTGGTGCGTCCCGCCATGAGCCGGCCCGGCCGCGTGTTCGCCGTCGGTGAGAACGTATTGGGCCATCATTCCCTGGTCTTCGTGCCAGAGCAGGTGGCAGTGGTACATGTACGGGGTGGCGGGGTCGACGAACGATCCGAACGGGACGATCAGCTCGACGGTCTCTCCCCGCGGGATGAAGACGGTGTCTTTCGGCCCACGCAGGGGGCCGGTCGGACCGGCGCCGTTCGCGGTATGGACGGCGAACTGCGTGCCGTGGATGTGGAAGTTGTGCGCACGGTTCGAGGAGTTCTCGATCGTCCACATCTCCGTACTGCCCGCGGCGACCACGGTGTCGATGCGGGCCATGTCCATCTTCTCGCCGTTGATCGTGGTGTCGCCCAGCGTGAAACGCCTCTCGATCAGGGCGTCTGCTCGCTGAGGGAGGGCAGCGGACGGCAGCGCGATCGGCACATTCCGCGCCGGGGCGGTGCGTGGCCCGGTGATGCGCAGGATGCCCAGCGTGTCTTCGGCGCCGGAGGCGATGTTGTCTCCACGGCTCATCCCGAGTTCGTGGGGGACCGAGCGGAGCACCAGATCGGCGTCCGGGCCGAGCTTCACGACGATCTCAGCGCGCTCTGCGGGGGACAGTAGGAGCCGGGTGAGCGGCTCCGGCGAAGGAAGGAGACCGCCATCGGTGCCGACGAGGTGGAAAGCATCCTTCGTCGACAGCTCGAGGTTGTAGCACCGGGCTGCGGAGGCGTTCAGGATGCGGAGGCGCACGAGGTTCGTCGAGGCCTCGAAGCGAGGCTCGTAGGTGCCGTTGACGATCACGGTGTTGCCGATCCGGCCGATCGGACTGGTGACGGGTGTGCCGGGGGAGCCCCCGCCGGAAGAGACCGCGACGTCCTGGATGATCAGAGGGATGTCGTCGACGCCGTAGTGGGAGGGAAGATCGGGCTGCGAGTCGTCGTCGACGAGGAACAGGCCCACCATGCCCCGGCTGACCTGCAGCTCGGTCTGTCCATGGGGGGTGCGGGTGGTACCAGAGCGTCGCTGCCGGTTGGTCGATCTGCCAGGCGGCGGTCCAGGTGTCCGAGGGGATGATGCTCTGGTGGGGTGTGCCGTCCTGTGTCGCTGGAAGCACCATGCCGTGCCAGTGCGCGGTGGTCGGCATCTTGAGGTCGTTCGTCACGTGGATGCGTACGCGTTCGCCCCGCCTGCCCCGGATCGTCGGACCCAGGTAGGTGCCGTTGAACCCCATGGTCGCGAACCTCGTGCCCGGCACGAGCTCGGTATCACCGGCTTGCGCCAGGAGGCGGAACACCCTCTCGCCGTCGATCATCTCCGACTCCAGGAGCGGCGGAATCCGCAGGGGCGTCGCGAAGGAAGCGCCCGGGTTCCGGGGCTGTCCCTCGGTGAGCCAGTAGCTCGTCGCCCCGATCGCGGTGAGGGCGCCGGCGCCGAGAAGGAGCGTCCGGCGGCTGATGCGGATCGCGGGCGGGCCCTGTCGTGGCGGGAGAGGGGCGTCGCCGCTGTCGGTGCTCATCCTCTCGCCGCGGTTCGGCTGATATGGGATCGGGCGTGAGCGATCGCAGCATCCACTTCGACGAAGAGATGGCGAGGGTGCCGAAGGGAGCTGATGACACCCAGTCGCTCGAGCACGCTCAGGTGTTCGGGTCTGATTCCCTTGATGAGCACCGTGATGCCGCGCCGCTCCAGCGCGGTCACGAGCTGCGTGAGGGTGCGTGCGCCCGTGGCGTCGATGAGCTGCAGTTGGGACAGACGAAGGATGACGACCTCGATGCCCGCGTGGGCGCTGATGCGGTCGAGGATCCGCTCGGCCGCTCCGAAGAACAGCGAACCATCGATGCGGAAGAGGGCGATGCGCTCGTCCCCGACGACGGGCGGCCCCGGCAGTTCCTCCCGGTGCACACCGCTCGCCGCGCTGAGCGCGCGCAGCGCGAAGAACCCGGCGACGGCGATGCCGATACCGACCGCGACGATCAGGTCGAAGCTCAGGGTGACGAGCGCCGTGACGACGAAGACGATCGCGTCGGAACGGGTGGACCGCAGCACCTGCCTGACGACGGTGGGGGAGATCATCCTGGCCGCCGTCACCATGAGCACCCCGGAGAGCGCGGCCAGAGGAATCACCGCGACGACGTGAGCGGCCAGATAGACCACCGCGAGAAGCGCCAGGGAGTGCACGATCGCGGATGCTCGTGTTCGGGCGCCGGACCGTACGTTGACGGCAGTTCGAGCGATCGCGCCGGTGGCGGGCATCCCCCCGAAGAAGCCCGACGCGATAGACGCGAGTCCTTGACCGAACAGTTCGCGGTCGGCGTCGACCGGATCGGTGTCCGACATCGATGCGGCGACCCTGGCCGAGAGCAGCGACTCGATCGCCGCCAGCGCGGCCACGGCGAATGCCGGCGCGAGCAGGCTCGGTAGGGTGCCGACATCGACGACGGGCAGCGATGGCGCGGGGAGGGACTGCGGCAACTCGCCGATCGCATCGATCGGAAGGCTGAGAAGAGACGCACCCATCGTGACGACGGCGATGGCGATGAAGGATGCGGGGAGCCGCCCGCTGATCCGCCCCAGCGCCAGCATCAGGACGGCGACCGATGCGACGACGCCGAGCGGGAGGAGTGCGGCGGGCCAGCTCGCGCTCATCACCGACTGCACGGCGGCGACGAGCGCGTTGGTGCTGTGTGCGGCCCCGCTGACCCCCACAGCGCCGGGCACCTGCTGGAGGAAGATGATCACACCGATGCCGACCGTGAATCCCTCGATCACGGGCCAGGGGATGTAGCTCACCGTGCGCCCGAGGCGCATCACCCCGGCGAGCAGCACGATGACGCCGGCCAGGATGCTGATGACCACCACGGAGCCGACACCGTGGGCGACCACGATGGGGCCGAGGATCACTACCATCGCGCCGGTCGGTCCCGACACCTGCACGGGGGAGCCGCCGAAGACGGCGGCGACGAGACCGGCGACGATCGCCGTGACGAGACCGGCTTCCGCCCCCATGCCGGAGCTGACCCCGAACGCCAATGCCAGGGGAAGGGCGACGATGGCGACGGTGACGCCGGCGACCAGATCTCGCCGCCAGCTGCGACGGAACGCGGTGTAGTCCTGTCGGCGAGGCAGCAACGATCGAAGCGACCCCGACGGGACGTTCATCGACGGGATGCGATGGCCGGCAGAGTCAGAGCGGAGGCCTGGTGTCGCTGCGAGTCCTGCAGCAGTTCGCCCAGGAGCAGGCGGGCAACCCGCAACAGGTCGGCCACCTGTGGGAACGCCAAGCGGTAGTACACGACGTTCGCCCGACGCTCGGACACGACCAGTCCGTAGCGCCGCAGAACGGAGAGGTGCTGCGAGAGATGCGACGCCTCGAGCCCCGTCTCGATGATGAGATCCGACACCGGTGCTTCCTCCACGCCCGCGAGGATCTCGAGCACCCGGATGCGGTAGGGATGGGCTAGTCCTTTGAACAGGTTCGCCTTGATCTCGTAGAGGGGGCGCTCGCCGCTGTCCAGACCCATGGGGACTCTCCTCGAGATGCATGATCGCCGTTGTATAACGACTTGATGAATTCATCATACGGTGTCGAGGCTCATGGAAGGGCGAGAGCAGCGGGACGGGCGTCAGGCCACGTGTCGTTGACTTCGGAGTGGTGGCGACTGCCGCGCATGGCCCAGATGGATCCCGATGTGCCCGACTCCGAGGATGAGAGCGGCGACGATGAGCGCCGGGGCGGGTCCGTAGATCCCGAGGAGCACGAACGCCGCGATCGGCAGCACCGCGAGAGGTACGGGGACGCCGAGAAGGGGTCGAGTGAAGTCCTGCATGGATCGGTCGCTGACGAAGTACCGCACCCAGGTCAGCTCGTAGGCGACCATGAGCCCGGTGGCGGCGATCAGCCACCACGACCACGGCGTCCACGGTCTCGTGTTGGTGTCGGCGAAAAGAAGCGCGGCCGCCGTGGTCGCGACCTGTCCGACACGTTCCAGTACTCCGAGCGTGCGATTCTCCGTCGCGGGGTCGTAGCCCGTCGGCCTCGCCGTGCGCGCCTAGATCAGATTCGGCACGAACAGCGCGAGAAGGAAGGCCAAGCCCACCCAGGAGAACCCGAACTCACCCACACGCACCTCTTCCCATCCGATCATTGCTCCCCGCGGTCGATCGCCGCCCGGGTGGGAGCGACCTATCCGTGTCAGCCTGTCGCGGCGATAGCGAAATTGTCGCGGAACACGTTCTCCGGGTCGACTCGCGACTTGATCGCGCGGAGGCGTTCGAGGGTGGCCGGCGGGAAGGCTTCGGCGATGCGCTCGGGGCGCAGCGACGTCTCGAAGCTCAGATAGAGGCCGCGCGAGTGGGCGGCGATCTCCCGCCAGGCCGCTTCCAGCCGCGCTTCGTTCGCCCCGAATGTCGCGACCGAGAAAGCCGCAGACCGATGCGCGTATGCGGTGGCGTCTTCGGGGACGTCGGCGACCGCGCCGCCTACGGCGCGCAGGGAGAAGAAGTGCGTCGCACCGCTGTCGAGCAGTCGTGCCATCGACGCCGAGAGCTCGGGCGTGAGGGCGTCGACCAGGGCCGAGCGGGTGATGGGTTCTCCCGCACCCTGCTGCGGACCGAGGTCGGCGTTCGCCATCACCTGTGCGTAGGTCGTCACCTGCACCGATTGCTGGAGAAGGGGGCCGAGCTGTGCGAAGGGCTGCAGGCGCTCGATGATGGTGTCGGGGTCGGCGGAGTCGATCATCGCCATCACGAAAGCCGTCTGCGGTTGCCCCTGCCGGGCGGCCTGCATGATGAGGAAGCTCGTGAGATCTCGCGGCGAAGCCTGCACCGCAGCGCCCCAGCCCTCGAGGAATCCGGCCGCGTCGCTCGCCTCGAACACGAGTTGCGCCCAGCCGACCTCGCCGACCTCGTCGACCTCGAAGTCGAACGAGGTCGCGATGCCCATGTTGGCGCCCGCTCCCCGCATCCCCCAGAACAGATCGGGATCGTTCTCCGTGTCCGCGCGCACGATCGAGCCGTCGGCCAGCACCACCTCTACGGCTCGCACATGGTCGATCGTGAGCCCGTGCTCGCGCACGAGCCACCCGATGCCGCCCGCCGTCGCGAGCCCGCCCACCCCGACGCCGCCGTAGTCGCCCGAGCTCAGGGCCCAGCCGTGCTCGCCCAGTGCGGCGGCGACCTCGGCCCAGCGCGCGCCGGCCCCGATGCGCACCAGGCGCCGCTCGGCATCGAGCACCTCGATGGTGTTCATCCGTCGCAGATCGATGACGATGCCGCCGTCGTTCGTGCTGCGTCCCGAGATGCCGTGACCGCCGCTTCGCACCGAGAGGGCGATGTCCGGATGCTGCCGGGCGAAGGTGACAGCGCGTGACACCTGCGCCGCGTCGGAGGGCTGGAGCACGATGCCCGGCCGACCTCCGCGCATGTAGGTGTTGGCGACGTCGGGGTAGTCGAAGTCGCCCGGCTCGACGGTGTGGACGCCCGCAGGGGCGGCGTCGTAGTCGATGCCGGCCCGGCGCCGCGAGAGCGCTGCGACCGATCGGGTCGGCGCGGGAGCGACCCCGCGCACGGCGCGCTCGCGAGCCACGAGCTCGCGCACCGCCGGGGCGACCTCTTCTCCGAAACGCTGCAGAGCGCGCGGATCATCGGCCATCGCGATGAAGGTCGATACGCCATCGGCGAGCGTGTATCCCGCGAGTTCCTCGGCCCAGGCTCGCGGGTCGGCGCCCGATGGTCCGACGTTCAGCAGGCGCCGGATCGCCCGCGGATCCCGACCCGCCGCGCGTGCGGCCTCGTCGATCCGGGTGTTGCCGCGGGCGTAGTCGCCGGGCTCGAGCCACGGGAGCGATGGCAGCCACCCGTCAGCGGCGCGGCCGACGAGTGCCAGCATCCGTGGCTTTCTCGCCCCGAGCCAGATCGGGATGTCGTGGGCCGGACGGGGGCCGCGTTTGGCCCCGTGCACCGCATGCGTCGTGCCGTGGGTGAACAGTCCGCCGCGTTGCGAGGTGTCCCAGCGGCCTCTGATGATCTCGATCGCCTCCTCGAGGGCGTCGACAGCCTGCCCCGGGGTGAGCTTCGGTGTTCCCATCGCCTCGATGGCGTCCCAGAACCCTCCCGCGCCGAGGCCCAGGTCGAGACGCCCGCCGGAGAGGAGGTCGAGACTGGCCGCGGCTCCCGCCAGGACCGCCGGCGGTCGCAGCGGCACGTTGAGCACGTTGGGGGCGATGCGGATGCGTTCGGTGGCGGCTGCGACGTAGGACATGAGGGTCCAGGTATCGAGGAACGACGGTTGGTAGGGATGGTCTTGGAAGGTGACGAGGTCGAGCTCCGACGCCTCGGCGAGCTGGGCGAGCGCGACCGGCGCCTGCGGGTCGCCGGCCGTCGGAGTGAGGAAGGCTCCGAAGAGCAGGTCGTGTCCGTAGTCCATGGGCAGTCCTTTCAGGCGCGAATGCCGGCGATGAGAATGTCGAGGAGCAGCTGCTGATCGGCCGGCGACCCGAGCCTTACGGCGTGCTCCACACCGCACACGAGCCGCTGCAACTGCGCGGCGGAGAGATCGGCGCGCACGGCGCCCGTCGCCTGGGCGCGGACGAGGACGGCGCCGAAGCCGGCGGAGACCTGCGCTCGTGCGGCGGTGCACTCGCTGTGCACGATCGGGTCGGAGCGCTCGAGGTCGACGAGCACCGCCTGCAGGCCGGAGTCGGACAGCTGCAGGGCGAGAGCGTCGGCGAGAAACCGGCGGAGCGCCACGACGGCATCTGCTTCGCGCGTCGCAGCCTCCGCCGCCTCGTTGAGTCGGCGGAGCGACTCGACGCTCAACGCTTCGACCAGGGCTCGAACGTTCGGGAAGTGGCGGTAGACCGTGCCGACTCCGACGCCCGCATCGCGCGCGATGTCGTTGAGCCGCAGCTCCGCCGCATCCCGCCCCTTCGCGACCGCCAGGATGCGCTCGCGGCTACGCGCGGCGTCGGCACGAACGGTGCTGCTCATTCCTCCACTCTACGCCCGAAACGGATACTTCATCCGTTTTGGGCGAATACCCCGCGGGGGACGCCCGCAGGCGGCGGGTGGGGGAGCGGTCAGAGCCCCTACCCGAGGCGGATGCTGCCCGTCGCCGGGTGCTCTCGCGGCATCCGATCGCGGTCGTAGGTGATCTCGCGGTAGCCGTGCGGCTTCGGCTGACCGTCCTCGTCGACGCTCACGAAGACGAGCCGCTCGATGGTGAGGATGCGCTTGCGCGTGATCATGTTGCGCACGACCGCGCGCATCGTGAGCGACGTGCGCCCGAATCGCGTGGCCGTCAGCCCCATCTCGATCAGGTCGCCCTGCAACGCAGACGCTTCGAAGTTGATCTCCGAGATCAGCTTCGTGACCACCCGGTAGTTGCCGAGCTGGATGATCGCGTAGATCGCCGCTTCCTCGTCTATCCAGCGCAGCAGACTGCCGCCGAACAGCGTGCCGTTCGCGTTGAGGTCTTCGGGCTTGACCCATTTGCGGGTGTGGAAATTGATGCCGTCTTCGGAGGGGTGCCACTGCGATTCCGTCATCCCGACAACGCTACTCGCGCGATCGATCGGCGGCGGGCTCGGTGGGATCCTGCGGGACTTTGGTCCCGTGGATCCAGTGCGCACCGAGGCACCATGACCGCGAGGCAAGTTTTGGGACTCGTCTCCTTCCGCCACACCTGCGTGGTGACGAGGGGCGATCGCGGTTTCTCGATCGGGCATCGATCGCGATCGCCCCTCGAGTTCGGCCTACACGATGTACATCGACGATGCGGTCGACCCGCCCGAGCTCGTCTGCCAGGTAGGCGCGACCACGCTCCGCTACCGTGCGCGTGCGATAGACGATCTCCACACGTGGCTTCTCGACCGCGACGAGTGGGTGCCGCTGGGGGCGGCGGACGAGAAGAAGGTCGCTCAGCGGGGAACGGTCGAGCATTTCGGGCGGGCGGACGACAACCCCATCGGCGGGTGGTACGGGCTCCGCAGCGGGTACCGAGGCCGGTTCGGGATGTACCTCCCGCCTCTTCTCGAAGCCCTGGGCATGGCCGAAATCTCGCACGAGCCTCGGAACAACAGCATCCGGGCACCTCCTCGGCAGTAAACCGACGTTTCCTTCCGTCGTGGGGGTATCCGGCGCTGCGGGTCACTTCTCCGGATGACGTGAGTGGGAGGCCGCAGTGAGGCAGAGTCGATGAGAAGAGCTGCTCCGCGGGCGCGGGACGTCAGGGTGACCGGCGGGTTTGTCCGGGGTGTCCGCGAGGGCGACTCGATCGCGTGGCGCGGCATCCCCTACGCAGACGCTCCGATCGGTCCGCTCAGATTCCGTTCCCCTCGACCGGTGCGGCCATGGGCGGGGATGCGCGACGCGTCGACGTTCGGACCGGTCGCCACCCAGCTGCAGAACGGGCAGTTCGCCGGTGTCGCTCCGGGAATCCCCCAGGGCGAGGACTGCCTGACGATCAACGTCGTCTCTCCCGCCGAACCGACCGTGCGGCGGATGCCCGTGATGGTGTTCATCCACGGCGGGGGCTACAGTGCCGGGTCATCGCGCGACTTCAGCGGGGAGGGGCGGAGCTTCGTGCGCACCGGAGAGGTGCTCTACGTCAGCTTCAGCTATCGACTCGGCGCCCTCGGCTACCTCGACTTCAGCCGTTACTCGAGTCGATATCGGCGTATCGACTCCAATCTCGGGCTCCGCGACCAGGTCGCCGCGCTGCGATGGGTCCATCGCAACATCGCCGCATTCGGTGGGGATCCCGGAAACGTCACGGTCTTCGGGGAGTCAGCCGGCGGCAACGCGATCACGACTCTGATGACGATCCCTTCCGCGGGCGGTTTGTTCGCCCGGGCGATCGCTCAGAGCTCGCCGGCGAACGCGGCGTACGACCGCGCACTCGCCGCGGCATGGGCGGCAGACTTCGTCGACGCTCTCCGTCGAAGCGAGCACGACGAGCGGCCTCGGCCCTTGACCACCGAAGAGACCGTCGCGCTTCTGACCACGACGACGGCGACCGCTCTGGTGACCGCTGCCCTGGCCGTGCAGGCCTGCACTCCGCAGTCCTATCCGGGCACGTTCTGCTTCGCCCCCGTCATCGATGGGCGGCTGCTCCCGCAGCATCCTCTGCACGCCTTCCGAACCGGCCACGCGCATCGTGTTCCACTCATCATCGGGACCAACGACCGCGAGGGCAGCGTCTTCCGGGGGCGGATCGATATCCTGCCGCGTTCGACGAGCCGCGTGGAGGCGCTCTTCGCGGCGGCGCCATCCGCTGCGCGTGCCGGAATGGGCGACGCGTACCCGGGGCTGCGATCGGGGAGGAGCACCGCCGATTTCGCGGGTGACTACGCGTTCTGGTACCCGAGCGTCAAGGTCGCCGACTATCACTCGCGATTCGCTCGGGTGCACAGCTACCGATTCGACGTCGCTCCACGATTGCTGAGGTGGGCGGGACTCGACGCCACGCACGGTCTGGAGATGTACGCCCTGTTCGACCAGGCGGATGCACCCTTCGCGCGGATGATCACCGCGTTCGGCGGGCGGAAGCCCTTCACGGACGCGGGAGATCGCATGCGCGATGCATGGCTGCACTTCGCCACGAGAGGCACCGCTCCCGATGTGTGGCCGCCGTACGACGAGGTCACCCGCTTCACGAGGATCTTCGCTGAATCAGACCGTGTCGAAGGCGATCCGCGCTCGAACCGCCGCGCCGCCTGGGAGGCCTTCCTTCCCCTGATCTGAGAAGTCGGCGCGGCGGCCGGATCGTGATCGAGGGGACCTTCGTCCCTCTGCTCGGCCGGGGTTGTGACCACAGTCGGATGAACGTGGGGGTCGCCGGCTCCCATCGTCGAGCGGGGCATTCCCGCGATTGTCCGAAGGAGCAGCTGTGAAAGCCGCCGTCGTCACCTCGTTCACCGAGCCCCTGCAGATTCAGCAGCGTGCGATCCCCGAGCCGGGACCGGGTCAGGTCCTGGTGCGATTGGAGACGTGCGGTCTCTGCCACACCGACATCCACGCCGCCCGCGGCGACTGGCCGGTCAAGCCCAGCCCGCCGTTCGTTCCCGGACATGAGGGCGTCGGAATCGTCGAGGCGCTCGGCGACGGGGTGACCGGCCGGGTCGTCGGGGAGCGGGTCGCGCTGCCCTGGCTCGGGTACGCGTGCGGCGAGTGCAGGTACTGCATCGACGGTCGGGAGACGCTGTGCGAGTCGCAGCAGAACACGGGGTACTCCATGGACGGCGCCTTCGCCGAATATGCGATCGCCAGTGCGCGCTTCGCCGTTCCCGTCCCGGACGGGATCTCGTCGGTGGATGCCGCTCCGCTGACGTGCGCGGGTGTCACCACCTACAAGGCGCTCAAAGTCGCGCACATCGTGCCCACGGAGAAGGTCGCGGTGTTCGGCGTGGGCGGGCTCGGACACCTCGCCGTGCAGTACGGGCGCATCATGGGCGGATCGGTCGTCGCCATCGATGTCGATGACGGCAAGCTGGATCTCGCCCACGAACTCGGTGCCGAGCACGTCGTGAACGCGGCGAGAGTCGACCCCGTCGCCGCCCTTCAGCAGCTCGGCGGCGCCGATGTGGCGGTCGTTCTCGCAGCGTCCCCGAGGGTGTTCGAGCAGGCGTTCGCCTCGCTCAGTCGTGGCGGGCGTCTGATCTGCGTGGCGCTTCCCGCCGATCAGGAGATGACGGTGTCGATCTTCGAGACCGTGCTGAAGGGTATCTCGATCATCGGGTCGATCGTGGGTACCCGGCAGGACCTCGCCGAGGTGTTCGCCCTGCACGCGGCGGGACACACCAGGATCATCGCGGAGCCCCGCAGCCTCGACCAGGTCAACGACGCGATCTCGGAAGTCCTCTCCGGCAAGGTGCTCGCTCGACTCGTCTTCGAGTACTGACCTCTCCAGGGCGCGGCTCCACCCCACGATCGATGAGGAAGTTCCCACCATGCATGCACGCCTGCGATCCGTCGGTCTGTGGACATTGATCGCCCTCGCTCTGTTCCAAGCGCTGACGGCGATCGTCGGCGGAATCGTCATCCTCGCGACGGACGGAATGGGCATGCCCGGTTCGTTCCTCGTCGACGGCCCTTTCCGCTCCTTCGTGTGGCCGGGGCTCATCCTGTTGGTCGTCGTCGGTGGAACCCAGGCTGTCGCGGCCACGCTGCTGCTGATGCGTCGGGAGTCGGGATTGTTGTGGTCGGCGGTAGCCGGCTTCGGGATGCTCATCTGGATCTTCGTGGAGACAGGGGTGATCCGTGGCACGTCCTGGTTGCAGTTCCTTTATTTCACGACCGGCACGGTGCAGCTGGTGCTGGTTCTCGCGCTGCTCGGCGTCGTCGGCTGGCTTCCGCGGCGAGATCTGGTCGATGCGGGGCGGGCACGCGACGGAGCGATGCATGACGCCGATCGCTGAGATGGCCATGCGGTTCCGGCAGGACCAACGACTCTACGAAGGGCGTGTGGCGCGCACGAGGGTGGGGAGAGCACGTCGCGCGTCGACATCGCGGTTCTTCACTGATTCATCGAAGGAGCAATCATGTTCAACTGGAACGACCTGTGGAGCGCGATGTGGAGTTTCTTCTGGATCTTCGCCTTCGTTGCCTACCTGTTCGCGCTCTTCGCGGTGGTCGCCGACCTGTTCCGCGACCACAAGCTCAGCGGGTGGTGGAAGGCGGTCTGGGTCTTCTTCCTCGTGTTCGTGCCTTTCCTCACCGTGCTCGTCTACCTCATCGCGAGAGGCCCGGGCATGCAGGAACGCACCGAACGCGACTCCCGGCGGGCTCAGCAGGCCGCTGAGGAGTACATCCGCGGAGTTGCGGATACGGCCAGTCCCGCCGACGAGATCACGAAGGCGAAATCCCTGATGGACAGCGGGGCGATCTCGGCGCAGGAGTTCGAACACCTGAAGGCCCGCGCCCTCAGCCATGGCGCGTAGCCCCTCGCGGACTCGCCGAGCTGGAGAGCGATGATGACTCGCGACATCGATGAACCGGGTGCGACACGCCCTCTCTCGGAGGAGGAGTGCTGGCGGGTCCTCGCCGCAGCACCATATGGGCGCATTGCCGCGAGTGTTGCGCAAGAGATCGACATCTATCCGATCAACCACTTCGTCGTGGAGCGAGCCATCGTCTTCCGCACGTCGCCGGGCACGAAACTGCTGGAGCTGACGATCCACCGGTCGGTGGCTTTCGAGGTGGACGGCTTCGACCGCGACGAGGCGTTCAGCGTGGTCGTGAAGGGAGACGCCACCGAGGTCGAGAGGTCCGCGGAGATCGAGGCGTTCGAGCGACGTGGGCTGGAGTCGTGGGCGCCCGAGGCCAAGGACCGGTGGGTGCGCATCACGCCCCGCACGGTGTCGGGTCGGGTGTTCTCACTGGCGCACGCGCCGTGACCAGGCCTGGACGCTTCCTCCTCCTGACGCTGGCGGCCACCGCCGTGGTACTCGGCGGTGTCATCGTCCTGTCGGTGATGGGAAGCGAAGACACCGCGCGTTGGTCGGCCACGGTGTGGGTGGCAGCGTTCATCACCTGGACGCTCGTGGGCATGGTCGGAGATGTCCTCGCCGGTCATGTGGGCCTCGACGTGCTCGCCGTCGTCGCGATGGTGGCGACGCTCGCCGTGGGGGAGTACATCGCGTCGTTGATCGTGGTGCTCATGCTCTCGGGCGGGGAGGCTCTCGAGCAGTACGCCACACGCCGGGCGAAACGGGACCTTACGACGCTGCTCGACCGCTCCCCGCGGCTCGCTCACGTGTTGACACGACCGGATGATGCGGGCTCGGCCGAGACCCGCGATGTGGCGGTCGCCGACGTGCGGGTGGGCGACATCCTGCTCATCCGCCCGTCGGAGATCATCCCGGTCGACGGTGTTCTCGTGAGCTCCGCGGGAACGTTCGACGAATCCTCGCTGACCGGTGAGAGCCTTCCGGTTTCCCGGGTGAGCGGGGACCACGTGCTGTCGGGCGTCGTCAATGGAACCGGGGCGGTGCGTGTGCGAGCGGAGCGGACGAGCGACCGGAGCCAATACCAGCAGATCGTCGCTCTCGTGGAGAGCGCGCAAGCCTCTCGGGCGCCGGTCGTGCGCCTTGCGGACCGGTTCGCCGTTCCGTTCACGGCGGTGGCGCTCGTCTTGGCTGGTGGAGCGTGGATCGTCTCCGGACTACCGGAGCGGTTCGCCGAGGTTCTCGTTCTCGCAACGCCGTGCCCGCTGCTGATCGCCGCTCCGGTGGCGTTCCTCGGTGGGCTGTCCCGATCGGCCAAGGCGGGCGTCATCTTGAAAGGAGGCGGAGTCATCGAGCAGCTGGCCCGGGTGCGGTCGGCCGCTTTCGACAAGACCGGCACATTGACCCAGGGCCGTCCCCGGTTGACGGAGGTGCGGCCCGCGTCGCCGTTCGACGCCGATGAGTTCCTCCGTCTCGCCGCCTCAGCGGAGCAGTACTCCACGCACGTCTTCGCAGACACGATCCGCCGCGCGGCCACGGAGCGGGGGTTGACGCTGAGGGCGGCCGAACATGCCGACGAAGTGGCCACCCTGGGCGTGTCTGCGGTGATCGATGGACGGGAGGTGGTCGTCGGCAAGCCCGGCTATGTGGCGGAAGTCGCGCCGGAGACGATGCCGATCACCCTCCACGGCGGGGAGGCAGCCGCGTACGTCGCCGTCGACGGGCGCTTCGCCGGCGCGCTCGTGCTCGCCGATCCGGCCCGCCTGGAATCGGCGCAGGTGGTTCGGTGGTTGCGCGACCACGGGGTGGAGAACATCGTCATGCTCACGGGCGACGGGCCATCGACGGCCGCGGCGATCGCCGATCAGGTGGGAATCGATGTCGTGCGCTCCGACCTTCTCCCGGCCCAGAAGGTGGAGTACGCCGCACGAATGGTTCCACGCCCGCTGATGATGGTGGGGGACGGGATCAACGATGCGCCGGTGCTGGCCGCCGCGGACATCGGGGTCGCGATGGGAGCGCGCGGGGCGACAGCCGCCGGTGACGCTGCCGACGTCGTGGTGCTGGTGGACTCCTTGACGAAGGTCGTCGAGGCCGTCGCGATCGGGCGGCACACCCTGCGGGTCGCCATGACGGCGATCTGGATAGGGATCGGGCTCAGCACCGCGCTGATGATCATCGCGACATCCGGCGCCATCCCCGCGGTGGCAGGGGCGCTCATCCAGGAACTCGTCGACGTCGCCACCATCCTCTACTCCCTCCGCGCATTGGGCGGCCCGGGGGCACGGACCGTGGGACTTTCGACCCGAGAACGCGTCGCCGCCGGCGAGACGATCGATGCGGGGGATCCCTCCCGCACGACGAGATGACAGGAGAAACGACGTGGATCGACGCAGCTTCACGATTCCGGCACCTATCGGCCCGGCGGATCTCGCCCTCCCTCCGACCCAACCCGTCAACATCACCGGTGCTCTCACCGCCGCCATCTCTCCCGTTCCCCCGGATGCCCGATCGCGCGCGTCCGAGATCACGGAGCCGCTCGGGCGTGTGACGTCGTGAACGAGACGATCGTCGTCGGCGTCGCCGACCGCGTTGCCGACAGCGACGCGGGGCGGCGAGCTGTCACCTGGGCGATCGACCGCGCCGTGAGAAGCGGGAGCGCGCTTCGTCTCGTGACCGTGGTGGGTGGCACTCTCGGCGTCATCGGGGAGGGGGAGGTTCTCGAAAGAGCCATGGAGCAGGCGGGCGCGCGGTTGGAGCGGTACGCGAACGAAGCCCACGCGCAGGGGGCGGCGGCGAGCGCGCTCGTCTACCAGGGGAGGCCGGTCGAGCGTCTGGTCGAAGCATCCGTCTCCGCCCGCCTTCTCGTCATCGCCAGCGACTACCGGGGTCCGACGAGCAGCGTTCGGCGAGGACCCCACGGCGTGCGCATCGCGGCCGGGGCCCACTGCCCGGTCGTCGTCGTTCCCGACATCGATCTTTCGGAACGGGAGGGCGTCGTTGTCGGGGCCGATGGCTCCGACCTCTCGGAAGCTGCCATCGCGTTCGCCGCGGCCGAGGCGGACCGCGACGGCCACACGCTCACCGCGGTCACGACGTGGACACCGGTGCCGCTGAGCGTGGAGTTCGACGGGTACCCCGACGGATACTTCGACAATCTTCAGGCGCTGGCCGAAGAGGCTCAAGCCATCTCTCTCGCCGGAATCCCCGAGGACTACCCCGACCTTCGCGTCGTGCGTGTGGTTGAACGCGGAGATGCCGCCGACGTCCTCAACCGTTTCGCTCTCCACGCGCGACTCGTGGTGGTCGGAACGCACGGGCGCGGGGCGATCGCTCGCTTTCTCCTCGGATCCACGAGCCACGAGATGCTCGCGGCCCCTGCGACCGTCACAGCGGTGATCAGGTGACGGTCACCGAGGGAACGGTGGCAGGTGCGGAATGGGTTGGGGTCGTACGGGCTCCGGTCGGCGGGGGCGAGAATCCCGCAGGGCGGGCGCGCCGCGGGTCAGACGACCCGGTTCGCGAAATCTCCGGCCAGCGACGGCCGTAGGTTCGACACGGATGACGTAGCGCTTGAGTGTCGGCGTCGAGGTCTGCAATGAGGCGGCGCCGCTCTCGCGGAGCTCTTCGTCCGTCGTCACCTGCTGGGCGATGCCGCGGAGGAGGACGCTCCAGTGAAGCGTGCCGTCGGCTCCGTCGATCTCGAGGGCGACAGCGGGATGGGAGCGGATGTGACGCAGCTTGCTGTCGTTCGCGGTGCGGATGTAGACGATGCGCTTGCGGCTGAGATAGTTCACCGGGAACACTTCGGGGTCGCCCGTGGGGTCGACCAGAGCGATCCGACCCATGTCGCCCTGCTCGATCAATGCCCAGCATTCGGCTGCAGACAGCGTTGTGACGAGCGGTGGGGTGGACTCGGGGGTCGATGGTGGAGGGGAAGGCATGGTGGGCATGGGTACTCCTCTGTGTGGGTTCCATCGCACTGGAGACCGCGTGCAGACGTAAGGGCCGAAGGTCCCCTCGGTCGTGCAACGTCGTCCCCCCTAGCGGTGGGCGGCGACGGACCTTAGATTGAGCGCAGACCAGGGGGTGAGATGCACAGCGATCCACCGCTTTCGTTCCCCGACGAACCCCGTGAGGAGTTGGACCGAGCGATCGCCGTGCTGATGACGACGGCGGAGCGGGTCATGACCACGCAGAGTCGCCTGCGCGCGCTGCTTCACGCCGTACAGACGGTCGTTGGCGACATCGATCTCCCCACGGTGCTCACCAGGGTCGTCGAGGCAGCCGTGCAACTGGTCGACGCCGAGTACGGAGCGATCGGCGTCGTCTCACCGGACGGGAAGTCGCTGGACGAGTTCATCCACGTCGGCGTGGATGAGGGTGCCGCGGTGCTCATCGGACATCTGCCGAGGGGACGCGGTGTGCTGGGGGCTCTGCTCGCCGATCCGCGGCCTATCAGGATGCCGCACATCGCCGACGACGTCCGCGCGGTCGGCTTTCCTGTTCACCACCCGCCGATGGACTCCTTCCTGGGCGTGCCCGTGCGGGTCCGCGAGGAGGTGTTCGGAAACCTCTACCTCACGAATCGGCGCGGCGGCGTCTTCTCCGCGGAGGACGAGGAGCTGTTGGACGCCATGGCGACCACCGCGGGTTTCGCGATCCAGAACGCCCGGCTCTTCGAGGAAGCCCGACTGCGGGAGCGGTGGATGTCGGCCGCCTCTCAGCTCTCGTCGGCGCTGCTGAGCACGCCCCCGCAAGGTGCCCTGGACCTCATCGCGGGGCGAGTCAGTGATGTCTCGCGCGCGGCGGCGGTCGCCGTCGTGACGGCGGCCGACTCGGAACCAGTGGTACGAGTGGCCGCCTGGCGGGGCCCGGAAGAGATCACCATCCATCCCCGGATACAGACGGCGCAGACGTTCGCGGCCCCCGCTCTGGTCGACGGCGATCGGGTGACGGTGCGTGCGGCTGAGGGCACGACCGACGATCCGCTCCGGGTGAACGGGGCCGACGGCGCCGGACCGTCCATGGCCGTTCCGCTTCGCTCTCGTCTTCGATCGTGGGGAGCGATCATTGTCTC
Source organism: Microbacterium hatanonis (assembly GCF_008017415.1). Lineage (NCBI taxonomy): Bacteria > Bacillati > Actinomycetota > Actinomycetes > Micrococcales > Microbacteriaceae > Microbacterium > Microbacterium hatanonis. The sequence goes on from NZ_VRSV01000001.1 coordinate 879,199, forward strand.
CCGATCTCCCGGGGAGAAAGCATTCTCGGAGGTGGATGCGGAGGTCCTCGCGAATCTCGCCTCGCAGGCGAGCATCGCGCTGGAGCTTGCGGACGCCCGCGCCGAACAGCAGCGCACCATTCTCGCGGAAGACCGTGCGCGGATCGCTCGCGACCTCCACGACCACGTCATCCAACAGCTCTTCGGTGCGGAGATGACCCTGTTGTCTGTCGCCGCCGGCCTGCCGGACGGCTCTCGCCGTCATCAGCTGCAGCAGGCGACGGACCACGTCGATCTCGCGATCTCGCAGATCCGCACCATCGTCTTCGCGCTGTCGTCGAAAGACGCCACGTCGGTTCGCCACCGCATCATCGACAGTGTCGCCGCAGCCTCCGGCACTCTCCTGCGCACCCCCTCCATTCGGTTCGGCGGGCCGGTCGATCACATCGTCGGAGGGCAGCTCGCCGATGATCTCGTCGCCGCTGTCAGCGAGTTGCTCTCCAACAGCATCCGGCATGCGGATGCCGACAACATCTCCCTGGAGGTGACCGCCCGCGACGACGCCCTCTCGCTCGTCGTGGTCGATGACGGCAAGGGGATGGGTGCGGCCCGTCGTCGCAGCGGGCTCAAGAATCTCGAGGATCGCGCGGTCGCCCACGGCGGGGTGCTCGAGATCCTCAGTGGACCGACCGGCACGCGCGCGCACTGGTCGGCGATCATCCGCTCCGAGGGCGAGGGAGTTCCATGATCCGCGTCTTCGTCGTGGACGATCATGAGATCGTGCGGCGCGGTGTGGTGGACCTGGTGGAGACCGCTCGCGACATGGAAGTGGTGGGAGAGGCGGGAACGCTTCGACAGGCGGCCGCCCGGATCCCTGCCGCCGCTCCCGATGTCGCCGTTCTTGACGTCCGGTTACCCGATGGCAGTGGCGTCGACCTGTGCCGGGATCTGCGATCGATGATGCCGGGGCTCGCCTGCCTGATGCTCACCGCCCACGATGACGACGATGCCACCTTCGACGCGGTGCTGGCCGGCGCCGCGGGGTACCTCCTGAAGAGCGTCGGAGCGAAGACTCTTCTCGACGACATCCGAGCCGTGGCCGGCGGCAAGATCCTGTTGAGCGCGGCGGCTTCGCAACGAGCTTCCGCGCAGATGCGCGAGCAGCCTCGGGACGACCCCCGCATGGGGTCGCTCGGGTTGCGCGAGCGACAGGTGCTCGCGCTCATTGCGGACGGCTTGACGAACCGGCAGATCGGCGAACGGCTCGGCCTGGCGGAGAAGACGGTGAAGAACTACGTGTCGTCACTTCTTAGCAAGCTGGGTGTGGGCTCGCGCACCCAGGCGGCCCTCCTTCGGGTCGAGTACGACGACACCCGCTAGCCCGGCGGGGGACCTTCGACCCGCTCCGCATCCCGCGCACGGCCTACCGTCGCAGTGATAGGCGGGGAGTCAGAGCATGGGGCACATCGTTCTCGGTTACGACGGCAGTACCGCAGCCGATTCGGCGCTCGATTGGGTGGCCGAACGGATATCGACGCGCCCAGCGGGCGTCGTGCTGGTCGTCGTGGCGAACATGTTCAACGCAGAGCGACCGGTGATCTCACGCTTCGCGCACGAGGCGTCGGAGCGATTGCGGGCGATGGTGCCGGATGCCGCGGTCGACATCGACATCGTCGATGGGCGGATGCCGGGCACGCTGTCCCAGTCGGCGCAGGGCGCGGATCTGCTCGTGGTGGGCATGCACACGAACACGCGTTCGCGCTCGTTGCTCGCCGGTGCGGTTCCGTTGCGGTTGACCGCTCTCGCCTCGGTCCCGGTCGTCCTCGTGCCTGCGGGATGGGCGCCGCGCATGGCACCGGTGACGGTGGGGCTCGCGGCGGACGGTTCCTCCGATGCCGCAGTGCGGTTCGCAGCCGTCGAGGCGCTCGAACAGGGGCAACCCCTGCGGATCGCCCATTCCTGGCTGATGGACTCCCCCCTACCGTCGGGGCCGGCCGGAGGAGCACGTGCTGCGAGAGAAGCGCGCGTCCGCCACCGGGCGATCCTCGACGGCGCCGTCATGGCTATGACGCAGGAGCATCCCGGGCTCGCGATCGAATCCACGCTTGTGCGGGACAACCCGGCAGCAGCCCTCACATCGCAGGCCTCCCGCAGCTCGCTCGTCGTGATCGGCACTCATCGACGGGGGCTGCTCTCGGGGTGGCTCCTGGGATCGGTCGCATGGGATCTGGTGGGGGAGTTGCGCGACCCTATCTGCGTCGTACCCCCGCGGCTCTCATAGACGATCAGGGCGAGAGCTGATCCGTGGTCGACGTCTTCTCGGGAACGATGAGCACGGCACAGCGCGCACGCCACAGCAGATCTTGAGCAACGGCACCCGTCAGTCCTCCGGCGAGAACTCCCTGGTGGTGCGTGCCGATGACGATCAGGGCAGCATGCTCCGCATAACCGAGCAGCGCGTTGACGGGCGAGGAGCGAACGACGTCGCTCTCGATGTCGACCTCGCCGAATCGTCGACGCAGGGAGCGGACCGCAGCATCCAGAAGCGCTCGGTGCTCCTCGACGATGCGGTCTGGTCTCTCCTCCATCGCCGAGGACTCCACCACCACGCCCGGAAGCCCCCAGGCATGCACGACGTGCAACTTCCTCTTCATCGCGGACGCCTCATGCGCGGCGAGGTCGAGGGCCGCGGCAGAGGAGGTGTCGTCTGCCAGACCGACCACGATGTCTCCGTCGGTCTCTGTCCATCCGGCCGGTATGACGCAGACGGGAACGGTCGCATGCGCGGTGATCCGCACCGGAATCCACCCTCCGATGGCTGCCCGCAGGGGATGATCGGGGTCGACGCCGATCACCAGCAGGTCGGCACCGGAACTCACCCTCGCGAGCGCGCGAGAGACAGCACCGTCAGCTCGGTGCAACTCGACGGCCTGACCGGGAACCCGGTCGCGCAGCACACGTTCGACGTTCTCGAGCAGCTCCAGCGAGGCATGACGATCGGCGGTCAGGTTGCTGACGACATTCACGACCCGCACTCGAGACGGCTCGCGCGCGCATCGCTCGGCGACCCAGTGCGTGGCTGATGCGGAGGCCGGTGTGCCGTCCACTCCCAGAACGATGTCTTCCATCGGACTCACCCTCCAGGCTGTGTGTCGGTAGGTGAAGGCTATGGACCGGTCGACCCCGGCCAGAGGACGAAAGTCCCGCCGGCGGTCCCCATCGAGCCGCCCGCGGGTAATCGCCACGGGCCACCACGAGGAAGCGGCACGATGGGGCGGTTGCCGCGCGTGCGCAGCGCTGACAGGCTCGAAGCATGTTCAGCGGACTCACCGGGTGGCACCTGATGATCCTCGCGGTCGTCTTCCTGATCCCCTTCGTGCTGGCTGCGGTCAGCATCGCGCGCAATCGAGCGTCGTCGGGGCTGGAGAAGGCCGTATGGGTTCTCGTGATCCTCGCGTTCCCGTTGCTGGGACCCATCCTCTGGTTCGTGATCGGACGCCGAGGAGGCCGCGAAAGTCCTCGCCCGTCCCCGTGACGCGAGAGGTGCACGGGAAGCCGTCATCCGGTTCCCGCGCCGAACATGACGCTGCGAGGTGGGCCCCGCATCCGGGGCATTCATGTCGCCCGCGTCGAGCGATACCGTCGACCCGTGAGCGAGCGCGCATACGACATCGACGAGATGAGCGGGTTGGATCCGGCGGCGTGGTCGGCGTACCTCGCCCGGCGATCCGGTCTTCCCGGCCCCCGGGCGAACCTGGCGCTCGTCCTCGCGGCTGCGAGAACAGCCGGACCCGACGCGATCCGCTCCCTCCTCGACGACGGCGGCGAGTACCAGGTGATGTGCGCGGCCGCGGCGGCAGCGCGACGTGCCGGCGACCCGTCGTTCGAGGCGGAGGCGCGCGCGTTGGCTGCAGACCAACGGTGGCGTGTGCGGGAGGGCGTCGCCATGGGGCTGCAGCTCTGGGGCGATGACGACCCCGCCGCGATGATCGAGAAGGTCCGCGCATGGGCGGACGATCCGGATCCCCTGGTGGTGCGCGCCGCGCTCGCCGCGATCTGCGAGCCCCGGTTGCTCCGCACGCGGGACGCGGCGGCCGTGGCCCTCGAGATATGCGACCGCGCCACGGACCATGTCGCCGCACTGCCCGCCGCCGAGCGCCGCCGGCCCGAGGTGCGCACGCTGCGGCAGGCCCTGGGGTACTGCTGGAGCGTCGCCGTGGCGGCCGACCCTCCATCGGGCGTGGAGGCGTTCACCCGCATCGACACCGGCGATCCCGATCTCGCGTGGATCGCGAACGAGAACCGGAAGAAGAAGCGCTTGTCGTCTCTTCTGTGATGCGGACGCGGCGCAGCGCCCGTGACGACCGCTCTGTTCTCGGAAAGAACTGTCAGCGCAGACATAGCTGCAGCGGGCTAACGTCGGTCGTGCAAGGGGAGTACTCCCATCACGATGGATTCGTCAATACGGATGTGCCGCAGCATCCCGGGTCCATCGGCCCCGTTCGCGGGGTGGAGGAGACCTTGAATGCCCGACCGGTCACGGCCGGGGCGTTCGAGGTGACTCGGAGCTCCGACGCACCGGTCCGACCCCCTCAGGAGGACCCCGTGAGCAAGCTCTCCCGTCTCATCGGCATGGCGTCGAAGGCGCTGGACAAGAACGGATCGTCGCAGACCGCGAATCCCGGTACGGGATCCGACTGGCGATCGATCGTTCGATCGGCCGCCGATTCGCTGACCGGTGAGGCGCGTCAGGCACCGCCCGCCGGCCGCGATCCGTACGCGGCGCCGGCGAACCGGTACACCCCGCCGCCCTCCGGCGGATACGCGCCGCCGGCCGCGAACGGTGGTGCGGCGATGAGCGCCGCCGACCGGCAGGCGATCGCCCGCTACGACTACCTGCTCCAGACCGCCGATCCGCACCAGATCGAGCAGATCCACCGCGATGCGTTCGCGCGGCTGAGTCCCGAGCAGCGTGCCCACGTCGAGACCCGGATGCGGGCGGAGCTGCCGCCGCACGAGGCCCCGCGTTCGTCGGATCCGTCCGACCTCGCGCGCACCGCGGCGCGAGCCGAGGCATCGCGACCGGGGATGCTGCGCGGCCTCCTGGCTCGCGCCGGTGGCGGATCCCGCGGCGGCGGTCGCGGTGGTGCGCTCGCCGGTGCCGGCCTCGGAATGGCCGGGGGTGTGCTCGCCGGTGTCGCAGGCGGCGCGATCCTCAGCGGCATCGCCGGTCCGCTGCTCGCTCAGGCCGCCGGGTTCGGCGTCGACTTCGACGCCCTCGCCGGGTCGCTCGACGTGGAGGGTCTCGCGGGCGGGGTCGAGGGTCTCGCCGGAGGGGTCGAGGGGATCGCGGGGGATGCGACCTCGGCCCTCGGCGAGCAGGTCAGCGGCTTCGGCGATCAGCTGGGCGGGTTCGATCTCGGCGGCTTCTTCGACCGCTGAGCCCGGCGTCAGTCGATCGGTCGCCGGCGCAGCTGTTTCACGTCCGTCCGCCGCTGTTTGGCTTTGAGCCGCCTCTCCCTCGCACCGCGGCTCGGTTTCGTCGCACGCCGGGCCGGCGCCGGAGGGCGGAGGGCGTCGGCGACCACTCCGGCCAGGCGTTCGCGCGCAGCATCCCGGTTGCGAAGCTGCGCGCGATGCTCGGACGCGGCGATCGTGAGCACTCCGTCGACAAGGCGACCGGTCAGCCGCTCGAGCAGTCGATCGCGCTGAACGGTCGAGAGAGCGCTCGAACCGGCGGCGTCCCAGGAGAGTTCGACCCGGGAGTCGGCCGTGTTGACGCCCTGTCCGCCCGGACCCGACGATCGCGAGAATCGCCACGACAGCTCGGCTTCGGGGATCGTGACGCCCTCCGTGACCCGGAGGCCCGAACGGTGGGGGACAGGCATACGTCCATCCTCGTACAGCGGGGGCATCGACCCGGTGTCGTGTCTGTGACAATGTCGACGTGCCCGAAGCGAACGCCCGAACGAGTCCGCCCCGTCCTGTCCTCCTCGTCGTCGACGTCGGTGACGGGGGGCGCGTCGACCCGGCATTCGAAGGCCGGCTGCAGAAGCTCACCGCGGGCGTGATCGCCGCAGCCGACCTGGTCGGCTTCACGGTCGACCGCGTGCCGGCTGCCCAGACCTCGGTCGACGAGATGGTCCGGCGCCTGGATGCGGCGGCCGCCGTGATCGTCACGGGTGGGGAGGATGTCGATCCGTCGTTCTACGGCGGTCGTGCGGATCACCCGCACCTCGGTCAGACCTTCCCCGATGCCGACCGGTCGCAGATCGCCGTCGTACGACGAGCAGTCGAGACCCGGGTGCCGCTCGTCGGCATCTGCCGAGGCATGCAGTTGGTGAACGTCGCGCTGGGGGGAGACCTCGTGCAGCACCTGCACGACGGCGGGCACTCGAACGCTGCCGACCCGGCCGACAGCATGATCGACCACCGTGTCGAACTCGACGCCGACAGCGGCTTGGCGCGCCTGCTGGGTGCGACCGAGCTCGAGGTCCGCAGCTCGCATCACCAGTCCGTGAACCGGCCGGGCGAGGGTCTGCGGGTGGTCGCCCATGCCGATGACGGCACGATCGAGGCGATCGAGCACGAAGATGCTCCCCTCTGGTGCGTCCAGTGGCATCCGGAGGAGGCCGGCTCGCGCGGCACCGTGCTCGCCGACCTGCTGGAGGCCGCGATGGCTGCCCGCCGTCGGCACTGACCCGGCGCCCCGGATGCTGCGCACGTACTCGTCGACCGAACTCAGGATGGATGCGGGAGGCGACGGGCAAGCTGCGGAAATGCGCGGGTGATCGAGCCCCGCTCAACGTTCATCCCGAGTACGGGCTCACGGGTGCGGGGCACACGGGAGGAGATGGTGGGGCGGCGCCCGCTCCGCGCTAGGGTGCGGATGACGCCGACACCCGTGGCGCCGCGGAGAAGAGAGGTGCCGCGTGAGCGATCAGACCCGAGACTTCGATGACCCCTGGCATCGGGCCTGGGTGCGCGTCGGTGTGCTGTTCCTCATCCTGATCGCGGTCACCGTCGCCGTCGGCGCAGCGGGATCGTGGGCGTACGCTCCCGCGGTGGGGTGGATCGCCGCATCCGCCACCTTCATCTCGTGGGAGTGGGGCACCGTCCTCCGCCTCGGGCCCGCCGACACGGCCAGCCACGCGACCCGTGAAGACCCCACGAGAGCGACGGCCCAAGGGCTTCTGCTGCTGGCGAGCCTCGCCAGCTTCGGGGCGATCGCACTCGTGCTCTACGAGTCGGGCTCAGTGACCGGGCCGGAGAAGTTCGCGCTCGTGGCCATCGCGCTGTTCACCGTCGCCGCCTCGTGGTGTCTGGTGCACGTGCTCTTCACGCTGCGCTACGCCGCGATCTACTACCGCGACGGCGGGACCGGTGTGGACTTCAACCAGACCGAGCCCCCGCAGTACCGCGACTTCGCCTACCTCGCCTTCACGCTGGGCATGACCTACCAGGTGTCGGATACGAATCTGACGAGCAGCACCATCCGACGTGAGGCACTGCGCCACGCCCTCATCTCGTTCGTGCTCGGAGTGGTCGTGCTCGCCGCGACCATCAACCTCGTGGCGACGCTGATCGCCTGAGCGCCTCGGCGCCTGATCAGCCGCTGCGCTCGACGCCCGTCGCGTCGGGCAGCATGTCGAAGAACACCGATGTGTACTCGTCGCGGGCCGAGAACACGACCCGCAGGGCGCCGGCCTGCTGGCCGAACGACTCGCTGTCGATGTCGGAGTCGACGCCGCGGCGCACCGACAGGGTCATATCCTCGGTGTTCGCGTAGCCGGCGTCGGTCGCCGCGCCCTCGGCCACGGGCCACAGGGCTCCCCACGACACCTCGTCGGCTCCGAACTCCTCCGCGACGGAGCGGGGCTGGCTGGATGCTGCGCCGGCGTGATCCACCTGGCCGGCCCGGTACATCCACGAGTCCGACGCCAGCTCGCCGGGTCGCACGGGTGCGGTGACGCTGACGAAGTCGGCGGCGACCGTGACCGAGATCAGACGCCGGTGACCGACCTCGGCGGAGATCGCGTCCACAGCCGTGGCCAGATGTTCGGGCGATCGCAGGTCGGCGTGCAGGCGTCCCTCCTGCAGGGCGCTGATGCTCTGACCGACCGCGACGTGGTACGGGGCGACCACTGCGGCGGCTGCGATCAGGGCGGTCGCGACGAACAGCACGAAGCGCGCCGGCCGACCCCGTCGCCCGACGCCGAGGAACGGGCGCCGTCGTCGTCCGCCCATCGGGATGGTGCCCGGTTCGGGTCGCAGGATCGGCCCCGCCTGCGCAGCGTGCGGAATCCTCGACGCGTCGGCGGGGGGATTGCCCTCTGGCTCGTCGACGAGCGCGATCTCAGGACCGTCGGGCACGAGCAGGACGGCCGAGTGCACGCTTCCCGCCTGAAAGCGCGGCACGTCGACGATCTGCACGATCCGACGAACCGTGGTGCGGAACGCCGCGCCGGTTCGCGGAAGCACCGTGACGTCGAGCTCGCAGAGAGGCTGGTCGTTGATCAGCGTGCCCGTCTGCCGGATCGCATCCACTCGCGCCACCGCCGAGCGACCGGCGGCGCGGGCAGCGGCGATGTCGGCGTCGGAGGCCAGCGAGATTCCTCGCGCCGTTCGCAGGACGGCCATGAGGATGCCCGTGCCGACGATGAGCGTCAACGACACCGCGATCGTCCAGACGCCCGCGCCGGGTGGACCGACGAGCTGAACCACCACCCCTCCCGCACCGATACCGACACCGATGAAGAAGAGCAGGCGAAGCATGCTCTCAGGCTATCGAGCCGCCCGAACGGCCCTGGCCCGGCGTCGATAGCGGGGCCGCGGTCTCTTCGGACGCCGCTTCATGCGGCCGGGCAGCTCGGAATGCCGTCTGCGCGATCATCTCCGATCGGCGCGCCCGACACCGCGGCGACGGCACGTACGGCGGCGTCCCAGTAGCGCGCGTAATGAGACGGATCGGCGTTGACCTGCGTGGTGTGCGCAACGATCGTCGGCTCGAGTGCGGTGCGGTCGGGGACACGCGCCGCCATCGCCCGGTAGAACATGGTCGCCGCGGTGTACGGATCGAGGCGCTCTTCGCGCGTGCCCCAGTTGTCCTGCTGCTGGAACAGCCCGATCGACGTCGTCCGCGACCCATCGGGGTTGGTGACTCCGCTCGTCTCCCAGTCGCCGTAGTCGATGTTGCGCAGAGACGATTCGCCCATCGCGGTCATCACGGCGATCGTCTGGTCGCGGCTGTCGAAGCCGAGGTCGCGCCCCGCGATCAGGATCGTGCAGGCGTTGCCGAGCTGCGCGACCCCGTACCCGGCGACATGGGGTGCGGCGGGCATCAGGGGTTCGGGCGATGCCGGGCGGTCCGTGCCGAAGACGGGCGAGCCGAGCGCATCGTCCCACGCTGCGGAGAGGGAGGTCAGAGCGTAACCGCCGCCCCAGATGACCGTGACGCCGAGAAGAAGCGGCAGGGCGATGCCGGAGGCGATCAGCCAGGCGCGTCGGGTGCGCTGCCGCTTCGCGCGCCGTGCTCGAGCGCGCCGAGCGGCGGACGCGGTGGGCCTCTTCGCGCCGCGCCGCGCTGGTGCTGACCGCGCTTTCGACCGGCGAACGGGAGGACGTGCGGGCACGTGTTCCCCTCCGGTCTCTCTGTGGGCGGCGCGAAGCCATCGTAGAGGGAGCGGCCGTCGCTGCGGCACTCGGCGACATCGGCGAACGGATGACGAGCCCGTCACCCGGGCGTACCGTGGAACCCATGACCGAGCTCGCGCCCCTCATCGCCCTGAACGACGGCCACCAGATCCCCGCCCTCGGATTCGGCACGTACCCGTTGCGCGGAGAAGACGGTGCCGAGGCCGTCGCCTCCGCGATCCGCACCGGCTACCGGTCGCTCGACACCGCTTTCAACTATGACAACGAGGGGGCGGTCGGAGAGGGCATCCGCCGTTCCGGGCTCGCGCGCGAGGAGCTGTTCGTCACCTCGAAGCTTCCGGGGCGTTATCAGGGCGAGCCGACGGTGGCCACCGTTCGCGAGTCGCTCTGGCGTCTGGGGCTGGAGTACCTCGACCTCTACTTGATCCACTGGCCCAATCCCAGCGTGGGGGAGTACGTGCGCTCGTGGGAGAACCTCGTCACCGCCCGTGATCTGGGCCTCGTACGCTCGATCGGAGTGAGCAACTTCACCGAGCGGCATCTCGCCGACGTCATCGACGCGACCGGCGTGACCCCTGCCGTGAACCAGATCGAGATGCACCCGTACTTCCCGCAGATGGAGCAGCGGGCCGTCAACGCGCGTCTCGGCATCGTGACCGAAGCGTGGAGCCCCCTCGGCAAGGGCAGCGCCCCCTACCGAGAAGCTCCCGTCGTGGCCGCCGCGGCGGCACACCGGGTGACTCCGGCGCAGGTCATTCTGCGGTGGCACGTGCAACTCGGCAGCGTCCCCATCCCGAAGAGTGCCACGCCGTCACGCCAGGCTGAGAATCTCGACGTCTTCGGTTTCGAGCTCGACGACTCCGAGATGGCGGCCGTCACCGCGCTGGGCCGACGGGACGGCCGGCTCTTCGACGGCGACCCCGACACGCACGAGGAGCAGTAGGCCTCAGGCGCCCGCGAGCCGTCGCGCGAGGTAGGGGGCCGTGCGACTGGCGTCGTCATGGGCCACGTCGTGCGGGGTTCCCGCGGCGACGATGCGCCCGCCCGCGTCGCCTCCCGCCGGGCCCAGATCGATGACCCAGTCGGCGGCGGCGACGACGTCCATATCGTGCTCGACGACGACGACGGAATTGCCCGCGTCGACCAGCGCCTGCAGCTGCGCCAGCAGCAGCCGCACGTCGGCGGGGTGCAGCCCCGTGGTCGGCTCGTCGAGCAGGTAGAGCGTGTGGCCGCGGCCCGCACGCTGCAGCTCGGTCGCGAGCTTGATGCGCTGCGCCTCCCCACCCGACAGCTCGGTCGCCGGCTGCCCGAGCCTCAGATACCCCAGCCCCACGTCGCGCAGGGTGCGAAGACTCCGGGATGCTGCCGGCACGGCCTCGAGGAACTCCGCCGCCTGATCGACGGTGAGCGCGAGCACGTCGGCGACGTTCTTGCCGTCGTAGGTCACTTCGAGCGTCTCGGTGTTGTAGCGCGAGCCGTCGCACGTCGGGCACCGCCCGTAGCTTCCGGGCAGGAACAGCAGCTCGACCGAGACGTAGCCTTCGCCGAGGCACGTCTCGCAGCGGCCGCCGGCGACGTTGAACGAGAAGCGACCGGCGGAGTACCCGCGCTCACGGGCGAGGTCGGTGTCGGCGAACAGCGCCCGCACCGCGTCGAACAGCCCGGTGTAGGTCGCCAGATTCGAGCGCGGCGTTCGCCCGATCGGCTTCTGATCCACACGAACCATCCGGTCGATGTGCTCCAGGCCCGATACCCGTCGGACGGCGAGGGCGTCGGCAGCGGGCAGGATCGCATCGGCCAGCTCCGCGGGTGCGGCGTCGGCCTCAGCATCCGCTCCCTCCTCCGCGCCGATACCGGTTCCTCGGAGATACCCGTCGACGACCTCGCGCAGCACGCGACCGACCAGCGTCGACTTGCCGGAGCCGGAGACGCCCGTGACGGCCACCAAGGTTCCGAGCGGAACGGCTGCGTCGACGTCGGCCAGGTTATGCAGCGAGACGCCCTCCAGCGACAACCAGTCCGAGGGGGAGCGCCGTTCGCGCTCCGCCGTCGGTGCCTCACCCGACTCGGGGAAGAGGAAGGGGCGGGTCCGAGACCCCGCGACCTCGGCGAGACCGTCGACGGGGCCGCTGTACAGCACGTCGCCGCCCCCTTCGCCGGCACCCGGGCCCACGTCGACGATCCAGGCGGCGCCGCGCACGACGTCCATGTTGTGCTCGACGACGAAGACCGAGTTGCCCGAGGATGCGAGTTGCGCCAGCACGTCGAGCAGGGGCTCGGCGTCCGCGGGATGGAGGCCCGCCGACGGCTCGTCGAGCACATAGACCACCCCGAACAGGCCCGAGCGCAGCTGGGTCGCCAGCCGCAGACGCTGCATCTCGCCCGGCGAGAGCGTCGTCGTCACGCGGCCGAGGCCGAGGTAGCCGAGTCCGAGATCGGTGAGCACCCGGATCCGTGCCAGCAGGTCGGTGGCCAGCGCGACGGCGACGTCGGTGCGCTCGCCGGAGGTCGTGGACGACACCGCAGGCGCAGGATTCTCCAGCATCGTCGTCGGTCGGAGGATCTCGGCGAGCTCGCTCATCGGCAGCGCGTTCAGTTCGGCGATCGTGCGGCCGGCGAACGTGACGGCGAGTGCCTCGCGTCGCAGCCCCGAGCCCCCGCACAACGGGCAGACGCCCGTGCGCACGAACCGCAGCACGCGCTCGCGCATCGTGGCGCTCTTCGAATCGGCCAGCGTGTGGAAGACGTACTTCTTCGCGCTCCAGAACATGCCCTTGTAGGGCTTCGCGACGCGGTCGCGCTGCGGAGTGATCTCCACGACGGGCTGCTCGTCGGTGTAGAGGAGCCAGTCGCGGTCTGCGGGATCGAGGTCGCGCCAGGGACGGTCGACGTCGTACCCGAGGGCGATCGTGATGTCGCGCAGGTTCTTCGCCTGCCAGGCGCCGGGCCACGCGGCGATGGCGCCGTCGCGGATGCTCAGCGAGGTGTCGGGCACCAGCGTCTCTTCGGTGACGGTGTGCGCGACGCCGACGCCGTGGCACTCGGGGCACGCTCCCGCTGCGGTGTTGGGCGAGAACGCATCCGAGTCGAGCCGGGTGTCGAAGCCCTCGGGGAACGTGCCGGCGCGAGAGAACAGCATCCGCAGCGTATTGGAGAGCGTGGTGACGGTTCCGACGCTCGACCGCGAGCTGGGTGCGCCGCGTCGCTGCTGCAGCGCCACTGCCGGCGGGAGCCCCGTGATGGAGTCGACGTGCGGGTTGTGGCCCTGCTGGATGAGCCGCCGCGCGTAGGGCGCGACGGATTCGAGATAGCGGCGCTGAGCCTCGGTGAAGATGGTGCCGAACGCGAGCGACGACTTCCCCGACCCCGATACGCCGGTGAAGGCGACGATCACATCGCGCGGCACGTCGACGTCGATGTTGCGGAGATTGTTCTCGCTGGCTCCGCGTACGCGAACGAACGCGTCGGGTGTCGTGTGCTCATATCCGGGCATCGGGCCACCCTATGCGGCAACCGCCGCCTTCGCCGCCGACGCGTCGGTGGCGGGGACGTCAGTAGCGGGGCTTGCGGTCGGGGCGTCCGCCCGGGCCGCCGCGGTCGACGCGCATCTCGATGAGCTTGCCGCCGATGCGCGTGCCGCTCAGACGGTTGAGCGCATCGTCGGGGAGGTCGGCCGGCAGCTCGACGAGCGAGAAGTCGGGGCGGATGTCGATCTTGCCGAAGTCCTCCCGCCGAAGGCCCCCCTCGTTGGCGAGGGCGCCGACGATCTGGCGCGGCTCGACCTTGTGGCGCTTTCCCACCGCGAGCCGGTACATGACCAGGTTCGCCTGCGACGGGCGTCCGCGACGCTCGGGGCGACCCTCCTCGTCGCGATCGTCGCGGGGCGTGCGCGTGCGATCGTCGCGGTCGAACCGCTCCGTGCGCTCCTGCGCGGGATCGAGGAGGAGGGGCGTCTCGCCCTGCGAGACCACGGCGAGCGCGGCCGCGACGTCGGCCTCGGGCACGTCGTGGTGCTCGACGTAGTGCGCGATGATGTCGCGGAAGCGGTCGATCCGCGCGGTCTGCTCGAGCGCGGCGGTGATCGCCTCGTCGAAGCGGGTCAGACGGGTCGCATTCACGTCCTCGACGCTGGGCAGCTGCATCTGGGTGAGGGGCTGGCGCGTCGCGCGCTCGATGTTCGCCAGCATCCGGCGCTCGCGCGGCGTGACGAAGCTGATCGCGTCGCCGGTGCGTCCGGCGCGACCGGTGCGGCCGATGCGGTGCACGTACGACTCGGTGTCGATCGGCAGGTCGAAGTTCACGACGTGGCTGATGCGGTCGACGTCGAGGCCGCGGGCGGCGACATCGGTCGCGACGAGGATGTCGAGCTTGCCCGACTTGAGCTGGTTGACCGTCTTCTCGCGCTGCGCCTGAGCGACGTCGCCGCTGATCGCGGAGGCCGTGTAGCCGCGGGCGCGGAGCTTCTCGGCGAGCGTCTCGGTCTCGTTCTTCGTACGGACGAACACGATCATGCCCTCGAAGTTCTCGACCTCGAGGATGCGCGTGAGCGCGTCGACCTTCTGGGGGTAGGAGACGTTGAGGTAGCGCTGGGTGATGTTCGACGAGGTCGCGGTCTTGTTCTTGACCGTGATCTCCTGCGGGTCGCGCAGGTACTGCTGCGAGATGCGGCGGATCTGAGCGGGCATGGTGGCTGAGAAGAGTGCCACCTGCTTGTCGGCGGGGGTGTCGGCGAGGATCGTCTCGACGTCTTCGGCGAAGCCCATCTTGAGCATCTCGTCTGCTTCGTCGAGCACGAGGAACTTCAGCTCCGACAGGTCGAGCGTGCCCTTGACGAGGTGGTCCATGATGCGTCCGGGCGTTCCGACGACGACGTGCACGCCGCGCCGCAGCGCCGACAGCTGCGTGCCGTAGCCCTGTCCGCCGTAGATCGGCAGCACGTTGACGCCCCGCAGGTGCGACGCGTAGCGCTCGAACGCCTCGCACACCTGCAGCGCGAGTTCACGGGTGGGGGCGAGCACGAGCGCCTGCGGCTTCTGCTGCGAGGCGTCGAGCTGCGAGAGGATCGGCAGTGCGAACGCCGCGGTCTTGCCGGTGCCCGTCTGCGCCATGCCGATCACGTCGCGGCCGGCCAGCAGAGGCGGGATGGTCGCCGCCTGGATGGCCGACGGGGTCTCGTAGCCGACGTCCTTCAACGCCTTGAGCACCGAAGCGTCGAGTCCCAGGTCGGAGAAGGACTGCTGCTCGACGACCACGTCGGGGGTTGCGGACGTGTCGGACTCGGATGCTGTCATTACTCCACGGTAGCGCGTGCGAGCCCCGGGACCACGGTCGAGCGGATGCCGCGGATCAGTACGCCTGCTCGATCCAGGCGTCGCCCGACACGTCTTCGCCCAGGAATGTGCCCGCCGGATCGGCCGTGCCCTCGTAGATCGGCGCTCCGCCGACCGAGAACTCCTGATCCTCCAGACGCGTCGTGACGGTGATGTCGGCCTGGAACGAGGGGATCTCGACACGGAACTGCCGGGCGTAGGCGTTGCCGGTGCGGGGGCTCGTCCAGAGCTCACCCACGGCAGTCACGGTGCTCGAGACGTAGTACAGCTCGCCGTCCGCGTCCTGCAGGGTGGCGAACGCGTCGACCGGTACTCCGATCTCCGGTTTGTACCCCTCGCCGATCATTCCGGCGTTGGAGATCGTGTAGCCGTTGGAGAGCTGCATGTCCTGCAGGAGCCAGCGCACGCGCGTATCGGAGGTGCCGCCGCCGAAGAACCCGTACTCGTGGTCCATCCAGGTCGTCCCGGTGACCGGGTGCTCCTGTCCGGCGACCGTGATGGTGCCGGAGGCCGCGAGGCGCGTGTAGGAGAAGTAGTAGTTGTCCTTCTCGAGACTCTGCTCGGTCGCGCTCGGCTCGATGCCGGTGCCCCACACGAAGAACGGCCGCCCCTGCTGCGAGAACACCAGGTCGAAGACCACCTCGTCGAGCGTCTCCTCGTCGACCAGCACGGAGTGCACGGCGATGTCTTTCGTCGGGTCGGCTCGGGGCGCGGTCATCGTGACGGAGTTGCGGACGGCGACGGCCGTCGCCCCGCTCCCGCCGCCGCCGGTCAGCGTCACGGTGGGCGTCTGGGTGAAGCCCGTCCCCGGCTTCAGCAGCACGATCTGAGTGACGCCCCCGTGATCGTCGAGCACCGCGATCCCGCTCGCCCCCGACCCGTCGCCGTCGATCGACACCGTGGGCGCCGAGGTGTAGCCGGAGCCTCCCGAGGTCACGCTGAACCCTCCGACGAGCCAGCCCGGGTCGCCGAGACGCGCGTACCAGTCCTTCGCGGGATCGCCCTCGGCCCACTGGCGCACGTCGAAGACGCCGAAGGGAGCCGGCCCGTACACCTGCGTGCGCTCGTAGTGGCGTGCGGCGGAGACGTCGCTCAGCGAGACCTGGGTCATCGCGAAGTGCTGCCCGGTGAAGGATGCGGCGTTGATCTCGAATCCGAACACGCGGTCGCCGGCGCGCAGCGTCCCGGTGTGCCACCACCACTCCGTGGGTGCTCCGTCGTGCCGGTACATGTCGTCCGGAAGCCGGAGGACGACATCCTCCCGGGGCACGGGCGGGGGCTTCGTCGTGCCCGACCACCGCGGATTGGGCTTCACCGGCACGGTCGGCGCGGGTACGCCGCCCGGCGAGTGGTGCACCAGATCCCTCAGTGCCGAAGCGATCGCACCGATGACCGGCATCCGGGAAGCCCACGCACGTCGTGACATGTTCCGGAGCCTAGGGGGTCGGTACCGCTCCGCACGAGCGCTCGTTTGTGCGTCGCAGCATCCGATCAACACGTTTCTGCACGAATCCGCATCCCCGCGCCGCTCCGGGGTGTCGATCGGAGTGATGGAGTGTGGAGCGGATGCTGCGCTGAGGGCCGCACTACCGCTACGGTGCGACGAGACGCGCGCCGCCGCGCGATCGCGACGAAGCAGCCGGGGGGCTCCTGTGGACCGAGGTCGAATGCACCGAACCACGTCGGCGCTCGCCGTCGCGACGACGATCCTCCTGCTGGGCGGGTGCGGTGTCCCCGCGTCCTCCGTGCCCGACTCGTCGAGCCCCTCACCCTCGGTGTCCGACGCGCCGGTGCGCGCGGTCGACATCGCCGAGGGCGAGCAGGCAGACCCGGTGGAGGTGCTCGTCGACGGGGGAGCGGCAGGGGTCGGGGTGACCTTCCGCGAGATCACGATCGAACCCGGCGCGAGCACGGGCGAGCACTGTCACTACGGTCAGCTCATCGCCGTCGTGGAGAGCGGCACCCTCACCCACTACTCCGACACGCATCCCGGAGGAGTGGCCGTATACGAGACGGGGGATTCGATCATCGAGGGTGCCGGTTACCCGCACGAGGGGCGCAACGAGGGCACCGACGACGTCGTGCTGTGGGTCACCTACGTGATTCCGGAGGGGAAGCCGCTCGCCGAGACCGATCTCAGCCACTGCTCGGGATGAGCCGTGCTCCGGTGGTTACGGTGAGGCGTATGAGCCTGCCTCCGCGCACCGTCCGGCGTCGCCGGATGGCCGCCGTGATCGCGCTGGCGGTCGTCGTGGCCGCGGGTCTCGTCGTGCACCGGCTGGCGCCGAGCTCCGTGGCGACCGATGTCGCCGGAGACGCGCTCTACGCGGTCGCCGTCTACACGGGCCTCGTGATGCTCTTCGCATCGGCTCGACCGGCGCTTCTCGGTGCGCTCGCCGTCGCCTGGTGCGTCGCGGTCGAACTCTTCCAGCTCACCGGTGCTCCCGTGGCGCTCGCCGCGGCTTTCCCGCCGGCCGCACTGGTGCTCGGCACCGGGTTCGATGCCCGTGATCTCGTGGTGTACCCGCTCGCCGTCGTCGTCGCCGCGGCCGTCGACACCACGGTCGAGCGCCGCCGCGGAATGACCGCGGGCGAGCGGGGGTTGGAGTCGGCATGACCTCGATCGTGTACTCGCAGCGTGGCCCCTCGTCCGTCCTCTCGGCCGTGGAGCGACCGGTCCCGAAGCCGGGTCGCGGCGAGGTGAGGGTGAAGGTGGCCGTCTCGGGCGTGAACCCGACCGACTGGAAGGCCCGCGCCGCCGAGCGGCCGATGGAGTTCCCCGAGATCGTGCCGAACCAGGACGGCGCGGGGACGGTGGACGCCGTCGGAGAGGGCGTCGACGACCTGTCGGTGGGCGACCGCGTCTGGATCTACCTCGCGCAGCACGGTCAGGCGGGTGGGACGGCCCAGGAGTACGCGGTGGTTCCGTCGATGCGCGCGGTTCGCCTCCCCGACGACATCGGCTTCGACGTCGCTGCGAGCCTGGGTGTGCCGGCGATGACGGCGCACCGCGCGCTCACGGTGCACGAGTCGGGTCCCGCGCGCCTGGGCCCGGGAGCGCTTGAGGGCCGCACGGTGCTCGTCGCGGGCGGCGCGGGGGCTGTCGGTCACGCCGCGATCCAGCTCGCGGTGTGGGCGGGAGCCACGGTGCTCACGACGATCAGCTCGCCCGAGAAGGCGGCGCTCGCGCGGGCGGCCGGCGCGCATCACATCATCGACTACCGCACCCAGGACGTCGCGACCGAGGTCGGGAAGATCGCTCCCGGCGGCGTCGACCACATCGTGGAGGTGTCGCTCGCGACGAACCTCGGTCTCGACCTCGAGGTCGTCGCCAATCACGGCTCGATCGCGTACTACGCCGACAATGGCGGCGACCAGTTCGCCGGGCCGATCCGCGCCTCGTTCGCCAAGAACGTGCGGCTGCAGGGACTGCTCCTGTACACGGTCGGCGATCACGCGCTCTACGCGGCGGCGGACGACATCACCCGGGCGCTCGAGGACGGAGCGCTGCCGGTCGGTGAGGGCGCCGGGCTCCCGCTCGTGTGGTTCCCCCTCGCCGAGACCGCCGCCGCTCACGACGCCGTCGAGGCGGGTACGACCGGCAAGGTGCTCATCCGGGTCTCCGACGACGCGTAACGGGTGATCGGTGCGCCCTAGGGGAGCGAGATCACGACACCGGTGACGCCGAGCCTGATACTGGCGAAACCTGCCGACATAGCTTCGCCCGCTCTCTCGGGGGTCGCAGCGGAAGGATCGGCATCCGACTCGGGGGTGATGCCCGTTCCGCGGAAGCCGGCGCCGGGCCACACCACCGACGTCACGTTCTCGGTAGGTTCGGCGAGCTTGGCGCCTATGACGAGGAACTCCTGATCGAGCAGCTGCGACGTCGAGAGGGCGAAAACGTCGACGACGCCCGCGCCGAGGCCGATGACGAGATCCGGTCGGGCGTCGGCCGCCGCGACGAGCTGCTCTTCGATGCCGTCGGCGTCGGCCCCCACGCGCAGCTCGAACGCCGCGCCGTTCTCGTCGGCCCATTGCGCGGCGGCGTCCGCGATCACGTCGGCCGTCGGGTCGCCGGCCGAGCTGACCGCGATCACGCGGTAGTCGACGGGCACGGCGACGGCGTCGTACGCCTCCGGGAGAGGAACGATCGTCGCCTCGGAGCTCGGCGCGGGCCGGCCGCCGAGGAACGCCGACCGTTGCGCGTCGAGATCATCGCCGGGCGGGCTGCAGGAGGCGAGGATCCCCGCAGCGAGCACGAGGGCGACGAGCTTCGTCATCTTCGATTCCACGAGCACCTCCGGCCGCCGAGGCTCCCACGGCGCAGCGCCGCATCCGTTTCGCTTCACCGCCGCACGGATGAACGGAAGGCGAACATTCGGATCGAGGAGCCGGAGCGGACGTCGAGCCCGGCGCCGAGGTGAACGATTCGTCGCCGAGATAGGGGTACGGAGTCAACTATTCACCTACCGGTCATCAACGCTGACGAGCCTCATCGGGTGCCCGTTCGGGCGACTGCCATCGATGTGTCTATCCGAAAGAAGCTGATGCTGGAAAACACCCCTCGGACCCGCTCGGGCCGACGGACGACCCGTGCGGCGATCGCCGCGCTGGGCGTCGCGTCGGTGATCGCGGGCTCCTTCGCGGCGACCACCGTCGCCGCGACCGCCGCTGACCTCCCGGCCTCGGTTCTCGACTCCACCGCGACGTGGAAGTACTCCGAGAACAACACCGACCCCGCCGCGGGCAGCCCCGACCGGCTCGTCTGGACGAAGGCCGGATTCGACGACAGCGCCTGGAAGAACGGCACCACCGCGTTCGGCGCGAAGAACGGTGCGGCCACGCCCAACCTGGGAACGAACTTCCCCGTGGCGACGGTGCTGAACCAGTACATCGACCCGACGGCGACCTCAAAGGTCGACGTGCCCACCTTCCACTTCCGCTCGAGCTTCTCGGTCACCGCCGACACGCTCTCGCAGATCTCGGGGCTCTCGGGCAGCGTGCGCTACGACGACGGAGCCCAGATCTTCGTCAACGGTGTCAAGGTCGCCGGTCTCTCCGACGATCGCGTCGAGGCCGCACCCGAGTCGCAGCGCAACCTCATGTACGCCGGTTCAGGGTCGTCCGACCCGATCACGTCGACCTACACGGTGCCCGCCTCGGTGCTCACCGCCGGGGTCAACACGATCGCCGTGGCGCTCTACCAGGACCGCGCCACGTCGAGCGACATCTACCTCGACATGCAGAAGCTCGCCCCCGTCGCCAAGACCTCCGGTGCGGCGTCCATCAGCGACATCATCATGAACGTCGGCGCCGACGAGTCCTCGCGCAACCTCACGTGGTACTCCTCGAGCGACACCGCCCAGGTCGCTCAGTTCGCGCCGTCCTCGCAGCTGGTGAACGGGGCGTTCCCCGCGGGCGCGACCACCGTCACCGCGACCGGCGGCGTCACCACCAGCGGCGAGTTCAACCGCAAGGCGACCCTGTCGGGCCTGGCCGAGAACACGGTCTACTCTTACCGCGTCGGGGCCGAGGGCGCCTGGTCGGCGACGCAGTCGTTCGTGACCCGTTCGTTCGACGGCGACTTCGAGTTCTTCTTCGTCGGAGATCCGCAGATCGGTGCCTCCGGCAACGTCGCGAACGATCGTGCCGGCTGGATCGACACCATGAACGTCGCCGCCCAGACCTACCCCGACGCCGAGATGATCTTCTCGGCCGGCGACCAGGTCGACCACGCCGCCAACGAGACCGAGTACGACGCGTTCCACGCGCCCGACCAGATGCGGTCGCTCCCCGTCGCCGTCACCAACGGCAACCACGACGTCGGCTCGAAGGCCTACCTCCAGCACAACAACATCCCGAACCTCGACGAGACGTCGGGCGCGGCGACCTCGGGCTCGAGCTCGGGCGGGGACTACTGGTTCTTCTACAAGGACGTGCTGTTCGTCAACATCAACTCCAACAGCCGTGACTACGCCTCGCACAACGCCTTCATGGAGAAGGTCGTCGCCGAGCAGGGCGCGAAGGCGAAATGGAAGGTGCTGGGCTTCCACCACTCCATCTACTCGGTCGCCGCGCACCAGAACGACAGCGACATCAAGGACCGCCGCGCGAACATGCCGGCGAAGATCTCGGAGCTCGGCTTCGACCTCGTCCTGCAGGGCCACGACCACAACTACACGCGCAGCTACCTCGTGAAGAACGGCGAGCTCGCGGACAAGACCGAGGTCAAGGGCGCGTCCGAGGTCACCGCAGCGGAGGGTGAGGTTCTCTACGTCACCGCGAACTCCGCGAGCGGCTCGAAGTACTACCAGTTCGACGACCGCAACGCCTGGTACGCCTCGGTGACCAACCAGGAGAACGTGCGCAACTACTCGGTCGTCGACGTCACCGACGGCTCGCTGAAGATCACGACTCTCCGCAGCCAGGCCAACGGCACCTCGGCACCGGTCAACAGCATCGTCGACGAGGTCACCCTGACGAGCGAGGCGAAGGCCAACGAGCAGCAGCTCCAGGTCACCGTGCCCGAGGGCGTCCCCGGTGAGTTCTCGTGGAACATCGACGGCACGAACTCGCTGGTCGACCTCGGAACGGCCACCGAAGAGGGCGACCACTTCGGCGCGACGGGTTCGATCAACCCCATCAAGGTCACCGACACCCGCTCCGGCGGTCCGGTGTGGTCGGTGTCGGCTCAGGTCGGCGACTTCCGCGCGGGCGATGCGACCTTCTCGGGGAAGTACCTCGGTTGGACCCCGCGCGTGGTCGAGGAGGGGGCGGGAGCCGTCGCCGGCACCAAGGTCGCGTCGGGCTTCGACGGCGGCGACGGCCTGTCGACCTCCGCGACCCTCGGTAGCGCGGCCGTCGCCCACCCGCGCGGCACGGCCAAGCTCGGCGCCGACCTCGAGCTGAAGCTGCCGGTCGATGTGACCGACGGCACCTACAAGGCGACGCTGACGCTCACCGCGTTGAGCTGACCCTCGTCGCGATCGGGGTGGGGGCCTTCGGGCTCCCACCCCGATTCCGGCGTTTCCCCCCACTCCAGAGGACCCCGCACATGATCCGAACCGCCCGACGTCCCTCCCGCGTCCTCGCCGGCCTCGCGCTGGTCGCCGCCCTCCTGCACGCGCCCCTGGCGTCTGCCGGTGCGGCATTCGCAGCGAGCGCCGAGACCGGAACCGACGTCACCTGGGGGGTGCGCACCGCCGAGAACGCTCAGGGCGCCGGTCGGCAGAACTTCGCCTACACGGTCGCTTCCGGAAGCCGTTTCGACGACGCGCTCGTCATCTCCAACCACGACGACGCGCCCCTCGACCTCGACATCTACGGCGCGGACGGCTTCACCACGCAGAGCGGTCAGCTCGACGTACTGCCGCGCGCCGAGGAATCGGTCTTCCTCGGCACCTGGATCTCGGTCGCGCAGGATCGGGTGACGATCCCGGCCGGCGAGTCGGTCGAGGTGCCGTTCTCCGTGGAGGTTCCGGGCAACGCGACGCCGGGCGACTACGCCGGCGGCATCGTGTCGTCACTGCCGCAGCCCGAGCAGGCGGACGGCATCGCGGTCGACCGTCGTCTCGGCATCAGGCTGCAGCTCCGCGTCGAGGGAGACCTTCTGCCCGGCATGGTGGTCGAGAATCTGACGGTCGACTATGCCCCCACCTTCAATCCTCTCGGCCCGGGCTCCGCGACGGTGCAGTACACGGTGCGCAACAGCGGCAACACGCGCCTGACGGGGATGCAGTCGGTCGCGCTCAGCGGTCCGTTCGGTCTCCTCCGCACCGACATCGACGGTGTGGAGCCGGTGCCCGATCTCCTGCCGGGCGAGTCGTGGAGCGTCACAGCGCACACCGATGCCCTCGTTCCGCTGTTCTGGACGAACGTCGACGTGACCGTCGCGCCGGCGGGTCCCGCCGGATTCGAGGGCGCCGCCGATCCAGGGATGTTCGTCACCAGTACCGGTGCGATCACGGTGCCGTGGGCGCAGCTGGTGCTCCTCGTCGTGATCGCCGGCCTCGTCGTGCTCCTCATCCTCGGAGTGCGCCGATCCCGCCGCCGTCGCCGCGAGGCGGAGGCCGCGCGCGTGGAGGCCGCGGTCGAGGCGGCGCTCAGAGAGCGGGTCTGACGGCACCGCGCGACTTGCGCTGTCGTTCGGGCATACCGACGATGAGAACATGACCTCTGATACGCGCCCCGACCGTCTTCGCACGGCCTTGTGGATCGCCGTGGTGGTCGCACTCCTCGCGGTCGCCGGGGTATCGGTGTGGTGGGCGTCCACGGGGTCGCAGACGTCTGCCGCACCGGCGCCCTCCACAGCGTCCGGCTCCGTCACCTCGACGCCCACGCCCACCCCGACACCGACTCCCACCCCCACCCCGACGGGGTTCGCCGCGAACACCGCGGTCTACGCGCTCGACGCCCTTCCTCAAGTCGACGTCTACGCCGTGATCCCCGCCCTCCCCGTCGACGACGACCCCCAGGGCGCGATGACGGGCGACACCGTTCGGGCCGCGACCGAGCGCATCCCGGTCTTCGCCGACCCGACCGCCGAACCGGTCGCCTTCCTGCCCCGCGACTACCAGTTCGACGGCACGACGGTCCCGGTCGTCGAACGACAGGACCACTGGGTGCGCGTACTGCTCACCGGCCGCGAGGCGGTGCCCTCGGCCGGCAATCCGGCGCAGCTGAGCGGCTGGCTGCGCACCCAGGACGTGGAGTTCACCCGCGCCGAGGCGACGGTCGAGGTGGGACTGACGACCCGCACGATCGACATCGTGCACGCCGACGGCACGAGGGAGCGCGTCGCCGACGACTTCGGATCGGGAACCGCGTCGACCCCAACCCCGATCGGTCGCACCTTCGTGATGATGGTGCGCGTCGAGCCGTCGTTCGGCTACACCCGCGGCCACCCGCTGGTCTACCTCGGTGTGCAGTCGCCGACGCTCGACGGCTTCGGCGGCGCAGCCGTCGCCGTGACCGCCTTCCACTACCACGACGCCCGGTCGGGGGCGATCTCGAACGGGTGCCTGCGGCTCGGGCCGGAGGCGATCGACCGCTTGGCGCAGCTGCCGCTGGGCACCGCCGTGTACGTGACCGCATGATCGTCGAATTCACCGACGAGATGTACCGCTGGGAGGCCCGCTCCGACGCGGACTGGTACTTCGTCGCAATGCCGGAAGACCTGAGCTCCGAAGTGGCAGAGCTGCAGGGCCCCTATCGTCGTGGTTTCGGCGCGGTGCGGGTGCAGGCCACGATCGGTTCGTCGAACTGGCGCACATCCATCTTCCCCGGCGGTGACGGGCGCTACGTGCTCCCGCTCAAGCGCGCCGTCCGCGATGCCGAGCACCTGCGCGAGGGTGCGCCGGTGACGGTGATCCTCGAGATCGCGGGCGTATGAGCGCTGCGTTCGCGCTCGCCGTCGAGCTCACCGCCTACGGGGCGTTCGCCGTGCTGAGCGTGGTGCTGACGGTCATCGACCTCCGCACCCACCGTCTGCCCGACCGTCTGGTGCTCCCGGCCTATCCCGCGGCCGCGGTTCTGCTCGCGCTCGCCGCGTTCCTTCGTGCGGATCCGGCTCGACTCCTCGCGGTGGCCGGCGGGGCGATCGTGCTGTTCGCGTTCTACCTCCTGCTGCGGATGCTGCGCCCCGGCGCGATGGGCGGAGGCGACGTCAAACTGGCGGGCCTCATCGGCGCGTTCCTCGGTTACCTGGGCTGGGACGCGGTGCTCGGCGGCGCGATCGCGGGGTTCGTCTTCGGCGGCGTCTTCGCCGCGGTGCTGCTCCTCGCCCGACGGGCACGGGCCGCGAACCGGCTCGCTTTCGGACCGTGGATGCTTCTGGGCGCCTGGGCGGCGATCCTCGCGGTGGCCGCGTCGGCCTTTTCCTGACGTCGCACGGCGTCAAGCCCCGGGTCGGGTCGGGCGGCGCCGATAGCCTGACGGAATGACCGACACCGTGATCTCCCGCGCCACCGCGTGGGCGCTGGCTCGCCGGCCCGTGCGCGCCTACCTGCGCTATGCCGGAGCCCGAGGCCCGGTCCTCGCCGACAGCGTCACGTACCGCACCCTGTTCAGCCTCTTCGCCGGTGTGCTCCTCGGATTCTCGTTCGCGGGCATCTGGCTGGCGGGTAACCCCGATGCTGTCGCCGCGCTCACCCGCTCGCTGAATTCCGCCATTCCCGGGCTGGTCGGAAAGGACGGGCTGATCGACGTCTCCGAGATCGAGGCGCCCGGGGCGTTCACGATCGCCGGCATCGTCTCCCTCCTCGGTCTGGTCGGGGCGGCGATCGGCGCCATCGGCACCCTCCGCACCGCCCTGCGTCAGATCGCCTCCCAGACGACCGACGACACCTTGATCGTCTGGGTGCTGCTGCGCAACCTCGCCCTCGCGATCGGCATCGGGGGAGCCCTCGCTGCTGCGGCCGCCGCCACCTTCCTCGCCACCGCCGGCCTCGATGTGCTGCGGGGCTGGCTCGGGATCGCCACCGATGCCGGGTGGGCCGGCTTCCTCGCCTGGTTCGTCTCGGTCGTGGTGGTTCTCGCCCTCGACACCGCGGTCGTCGCCGCGCTGTTCGCCTTCCTGTCCGGGCTCCGCGTCCGCCGCCGCACCCTGTGGACGGGCGCGCTCCTCGGCGGCATCGGGCTCACCGTGCTGCAGCAGCTGTCGGGCCTGTTCGTCGGCGGTGCGAGCTCCAACCCGCTCCTGGGCACCTTCGCATCGCTGATCGCGCTGCTGCTGTGGCTCAATCTCTCGAGCCAGGTCATCCTCATCGCGTCGGCGTACATCGTCACCGGCCACGAGGAGGACGAAGATCGGGTGCACGCCCGATACGGGGCGGCGACGATGGTGCAGTTCCGCGTGCGACAGGCCGAGCGCGCCGTGCAGGCGGCGGCGTCCGAACTCACGGCGGCCCGCGACGCCGAAGCGACCGAGCGCGAGAAGAGCGCAGCATCCGGAAACCCCGCCGACGCATCCCGCCAGTAGCATCTGCTCCAGGAGGGATCATGATCGGTGTGCGCACAGGATCGCGGGGGAGTCGCTGGCTCGGACTCCTCCTCTCGGTCGCCTTCGTCGTCTCGGCCGGGGTCATGACGTCTGTCGTCCCGGCTCGGGCCGCGACCACGGCCGGCTGGCTGCACACCGACGGCGCCCGCATCGTCACCGAGTCGGGTCAGACGCACACGATCCGCGCGGTGTCGTGGTTCGGGATGGAGACCAGCAATTGCGCCCCGCACGGTCTCTGGACGATCCCCCTCGACGAGGGGATGCGGCGTATCGCCGAGATGGGGTTCAATACCGTCCGGCTGCCGTTCTCGAACGAATGCCTCGCGGCGTCGTCCACCAACTCGATCGACGCGAATGCCAACCCGACGTTGGTGGGCCTGACGCCGCTCCAGCTCATGGACACGGTCATCGCCCGCGCCAAGGCCGTCGGTCTGAGCGTGATCCTCGACCGGCACCGACCGGGGTCGGACGCCCAGTCGGAGCTCTGGTACACCTCCGGCTACTCGGAGCAGCGCTGGATCGATGACTGGAAGATGCTGGCGCAGCGGTACAAGAACGAGCCGGCCGTCGTCGCCGTCGATCTGCACAACGAGCCGCACGGCGCCGCGTGCTGGGGGTGCGGCGACGCCGCCACCGACTGGCGTGCAGCGGCGACGCGTGCGGGCAACGCCGTGCTGTCGGTGAATCCGAAGCTCCTGATCGTCGTGGAGGGCGTCGAACGTCAACCGGACGGCAGCTCGACGTGGTGGGGAGGCGGTCTTGCGGGCGTTGCGACGAAGCCCGTCACGCTGAACGTCGCGAACCGGGTGGTGTATTCGCCCCATGACTACCCGGCGAGCGTCTACAACCAGGCGTGGTTCGGCGCGGGCGACTACCCCGCGAACCTCCCCGCGGTCTGGGAGAAGAACTGGGGGTTCATCGCCACGCGAGCAATTGCGCCCGTGCTGTTGGGCGAGTTCGGCACCAAGCTCGAGACGGCGAGCGACAAGGCCTGGCTGAAGACCCTCGTCGACTACCTCGGGAAGACCGGCATCAGCTTCGCCTACTGGTCTTTCAACCCCAACAGCGGCGACACCGGCGGCCTCGTGCAAGACGACTGGCGCACGCCGCAGACGGCGAAGCTCGCCGCTCTGGCGCCGCTGCTGAAGCCGACGACCCTGCCGCCCGTCACGCCCGCGCCGACCGCGACGCCGAAGCCGAGCAGCACGCCCACCCCGACGCCCAAGCCGACCGCGACGCCGAAGCCGACGGCGACGCCGAAGCCGACGGCGACGCCGAAGCCCACCGCGACGCCCACACCGACAGCGTCGGCCACTCCGTCTCCGAGCGTTCCCTCGACCGGCGGAATCGCGGCCGCCTGGAGCCTGCAGAGCGCCTGGGGCGAAGGATATGTGGCCGATCTCACGGTGACCGCCGCGCGGAAGGTCGATCGCTGGACGGTCAGCTGGTCGTCGCCCGGAGCCACGGCGATCGTGAGCGCGTGGGGCATGGACTGCACGCTCGCCGGCTCGACGATCACCTGCACGGGCGCTGGATGGGCCGCGGCCCTCGCCCCGGGGCAGACCGTGAAGGTCGGGCTGCAGGTCGCCGCCACCCGTGCCCCCGCTGCACCCTCGCTGAGCTCTACCTCGTCCTGACCGAGACGGCAACCGCCGGCCTCCGGCGCGCGGGCGGGACTACCGTGACCTCATGAGCTCGTCAGAAGTGCTCGGCGCCTATACCGCCGCCGCCGTGCGTGCCGCCGAGGCCCCGCTGCTGGCCGCGGGCGAACCTCTCATGCTCGAAGCCGCCGCAGCGCTCGCGGAGATCGCTCGTGAGGTGCTGGCCGAGCGCCCCGGGCGTGTGCTCGTGCTGGCCGGTGCCGGCGACAACGGCGGCGACGCGCTCTTCGCCGCCGCGGAACTCGCACCGCTCGTTCCCGTCGAGATCGTGCTCACCTCCGACCGGGTGCACCGCGAGGCGCTGAGCACCGCGCTGGGCGCCGGGGCGGCCCTGCGCCACACGGCCGACGTCTGCTCTCGTCCGGGGGAGTATGCCGTCATCCTCGACGGCATCCTCGGCATCGGTGCCGCCCCCGACCCCCGACTGCGCGGTGCCGCGCGTGCGGTGGTCGAGTCGCTGGCGCCCGTCAGCGCCGCATCCGGCACCGTCGTCATCGCCGTCGATCTGCCGAGCGGCCTGCACCCCGACGACGGCACCGCCGACTCGGCGGTGCTGCCCGCGGCGATCACCGTCACGTTCGGAGCGGTGAAGGCGGGTCTCGTGAGGGGTCGTGGCCCCGAGCTGGTCGGCGAGATCCGAGTCGTCGATCTCGGACTCGCGCCCGCGCTCGCGCGCGTCCGCCCCGCGGTGACCGGCGCCCTCGACGTCGTGCGGGTCCCTCGCCGCGCCCGCGTCTGATCGCTCAGGTCGCGACGGCGACGAGACCGAGCTCCACGGCCGAGACCAGGCGATCGTGGCGGGGAACCACGCGCACCGCATAACCGAACGGACCGGTGGCGTCGAGCTCCAGGCTGCCCTCGAACACGGTCGCCGCGTCGTCCTCTCCTGCGGCCGAGAGCTCGCTCGTCGCCCGGTCCCCGGCGAGTGTGCCGTCGGCGTCGATCGCACCGGAGATGAGCTGCACCGACACATCGTCGGGTGTGAGCCCGTCGAGGTCGACGATGGCCCGCACCGAGATCCGGTCGCCCGCGCGGGCCTGGGCGGAGACGGCCGTCGCATCGACCGCTCGCACCGACACCCGCGGCCACGCATCGCGCACCCGCGTGAGGAACGCTGCGAGCTCCCGGGCCCCGGCGAACCCGTCGGCGCTCAGCGCGTGATCGTTGGCGGAGGCGGGGGTGTAGAGCCGGGTGACGTAGTCGCGCACCATTCGATCGCTCGTGGCCTTGCGGCCGAGGTCGGTCATCGTGTGACGCACGCGCTCGAGCCACCCGATGGGGATGCCGCCCTCCCGCTCGTAGAAGGTCGGCACGAGCTGGTGCTCGATCAGGTCGTAGAGGGCAGATGCTTCGGCATCGTCGCGCTCGTCGTCGTTCGCCGCGGTGTCGGCCGTGGGAATCGCCCAGCCGTTGCGGCCGTCGTACCACTCGTCCCACCATCCGTCGAGGATCGAGAGGTTGAGCGATCCGTTGAGCGCCGCCTTCATGCCCGACGTGCCGCTCGCCTCGAGCGGGCGGACGGGCGTATTCAGCCAGACGTCGCATCCGGGGTAGAGCTTCTTGGCGAGCGTGATGTCGTAGTCGGGCAGGAAGACGATCCGCTCGCGCACCTTCGGGTCGCGGCTGAAACGCACGAGCTGCTGGATGAGGGTCTTCCCGGAGTCGTCGGCCGGGTGGGACTTCCCTCCGATGACGATCTGCACCGGACGGTCGGGATCGGTGAGCAGGCGCGTGAGGCGCTCGGGATCGCGCAGCATCAGCGTCAGCCGCTTGTAGGTCGGCACGCGGCGCGCGAACCCGATCGTGAGTACCTCAGGGTCGAGCACCTTCGCCGTCCACGCCGATGTCGACGCGGATGCTGCGGCCCCGAGCCGGCGGCGGGCCTCGGCCACGAGCTCCTGCTTCATCTCCATGCGGACGCCCCAGAGCTCGCCGTCGGAGACGGCGGTCCGGTCGCGCCAGTCGTGGTCTGCGGTGAGGGCATCGCCGAACCCGCGCTCGCTCAGCGCCTTCAGCGACGGGTGCACCCACGTCGGCGCGTGAACGCCGTTCGTGATCGACGTGATCGGCACCTCATCGGAGTCGATCCCGGGCCAGAGGGCGCCGAACATGCCGCGGCTGACCTTCCCGTGCAGCAGCGAGACGCCGTTGGCGTGCTGGCCCAGATGGAGTCCGAGGACGGCCATGTTGAAGACGTGCGGGTCGCCCCCGTCGTAGTCCTCGAGCCCGAGCGCGAGGGCGCGGGTGCCGTCGATCCCGGCGAGCAGTCCCCCGGAGAGGTAGTCGGCGACGAGGGTCCGCGGGAAGCGGTCGATGCCGGCCGGCACCGGGGTGTGGGTCGTGAAGACGGTCGATGCCCGCACCTGCGCCAGTGCCACCTCGAACGACAGACCATCGCGGGCGATGAACTCCGACATGCGCTCCAAGCCCTGGAATCCCGCGTGCCCCTCGTTCGTGTGGAAGACGGCGGGCGCGGGGCGACCCGTGATGCGGCACCAGGCGCGCACCGCGCGGACACCCCCGATACCCAGCAGCAACTCCTGGTGCAGCCGGTGCTCGCCGCCGCCGCCGTACAGACGATCGGTGACGCGTCGCAGCTCCTCGGAGTTCGACGGGGTCTCGGCGTCGAGAAGCAGCAGCGGGACACGACCGATGTCGGCCACCCACACGCGAGCGAACAGGGTTCGCCCCGCCGGGAGCTCGAGGGAGATCTCGACGGGTGATCCGTCGAGCTCCTGCAACTGCCGCAGTCCCAGGCCGTAAGGGTCGAGCACCGGGTAGCTCTCCTGCTGCCAGCCGTCGTCGCCGATCGATTGACGGAAGTAGCCGGCGCGGTAGAAGAGGCCGACGCCCGTGAGCGGCACGCCCAGGTCGGACGCGCTCTTGAGGTGGTCGCCGGCGAGGATGCCGAGGCCGCCCGAGTACTGCGGGAGCGATCCGTCGACACCGAACTCGGGGGAGAAGTACGCGATGTGCGCGGGCTTGGGGTCGGCGAGACCCTGGAACCAGCGCTCGCCGGTGAGATAGGCCTCCAGGCGTTCGTCCTCGGCCCGTACGCGAGCGATGAAGCCCTCGTCGGACGCCAGCTCGTCGAGCCGTGCTTGACCGATGGTCCCGAGCAGTCGTGAGGGGTTCTCGTCGACCCTGGCCCAGAGATCGTGGTCCATCGAGGCGAACAGCGACGATGTCGCGCGACTCCACGACCACCGCCAGTTTGTCGCGAGACGGTCGAGCGGCGCCAGCGCCGGCGAGAGGACAGGACGGACGGTGAACGTGCGGAGAGCCTTCACGCGAGTGATCTTAGGTCATCGCCCTCTGTGCGGAAGGGTCGCCTCCACGGCTGATGCTTCGGACTACGCTGGGCGACATGGCACTTGCACGACTGACTGGCGGGCCGCTCGACGGCCAGGTGATCCCCCTCGAAGACGACGTCGACGACTCGCTCATCGTCCCCTACGGCGAGGGCCAGCTGGTCTACCGCCGCGGCGGCGAGCTCGAGAACACGGGCGACAGCGACGGACCCACCGAGGCCGTCTTCACCTACGCCGAAGCGACCCAGGACATCAACCCGAACGAAGACGGACGAGACGATTGAGTGCGCCGGCCTCGTCCGAACCCACGCGTTCGATCGAGGTCGAGCGCACGTACGACGTGTCGGCCGAGACCCCGCTTCCCGATTGGTCGCGCCTGCCCGGCGTCGCTCGCGTCGGTGACGCGGAGATCCGCGAACTGGACGCGCGCTATTTCGATACCGCGGCCCTCGATCTCGCCCGCGCCCGGGTCGCCGTCCGCCGCCGCGAGGGCGGCCCTGACGCCGGCTGGCATGTGAAGGCATCCGTCGCCGACGGGCGCTCCGAGTGGGGATGGCCGCTGGGAAACGGCGACGAGACCACTGTTCCGCCCGAGATCGTCGACGCGGTGGCTCACTGGGCCGAACCTCCGTTCTCTCTCCTCGCCCGCATCCGCAACACGCGCACGGCCTACGCTCTGCGCGACACCGAGGGCGGGCTGGTGGCGGAGTTCGTCGACGATCGCGTGCGCGGCCGTGACGAGCGCGGGGAACGCGACACCGCCTGGCGGGAGTGGGAGATGGAACTCGGCCCCGCCGCCCCCGACGCGCCCGCTGATCGCGAGGCGTTCTTCGCCGCGGTCGACGCGGCCGTGGCAGCCGTCGGCGGCGGGCCCGCCGCATCCGACTCCAAGCTCGGTCGCGTACTCGGACACTGATCCGACCCGGGAGCGTGGCGACCGGGTCGCTAGGCTTCCGACGTGGCCGATCACGCGATGCCCAACCTGCCGTCACGCGACTTCGACGCGACCGTGACCTTCTACGGCGCGTTCGGTTTCGGTACGCACTTCCGCGACGACGGCTGGTTGATCCTCCGTCGAGGTTCGCTGCAGCTGGAGTTCTTCCCCTTCCCCGACCTGGTGCCCGAGCAGAGTTCGTTCATGTGCAGCGTGCGCGTCGACGACGTCGATGGGTTGCACCGCGCGATTCGGGAGTCCGGAGTCGAGGAGCGAAGCACCGGAGCACCGCGGCTGATGCCGGTGCGGATGCAGCCCTGGGGTCTGCGCGCGGGGGCCTTGATCGATGCGGACGGGACTCTGCTGCATCTCATCGAGAACGGTGCGTGACGCCACCGATTCGAGGTCGCTGTTATCCCCACTGCCCCTGTGAGTCCCGGCGAGTGTCGTAGGTTTGTTCTAGTATGTGAGCATGCTCGATAACGATGGCGCTCCGTTCGACGGTGAGGCGCGGCGCGGTGCCGATGGCCTCCCGGCGACCGGGGCAGTCGAGTCGTGGTTCGAGGAGCGGGAGTGGTTCGACGCGGACGGCGATCCTGTCGCGGCGGGGCGTGACGGGTTGGATGCGGTGTCTGATGTGTCGACGTTGATGTCGGTGTTCGCCGCGCAACGGTTCGAGCGGGTGGAGAGTCTGCGTCGGGAGGCGGTGGCCGAGGCTGCGGTGTTCCGGGGGAAGACGACGGAGATCGTGATGCGGTCCCTGCGCCTTGAGCTTGCGACGGTGTTGCAGGTCACGGAGTACATCGCAGAGCGGATGCTGGGCACCGCGGATGGTCTCGTGAACCGGTACCCGTTGATGCTCGACGCACTGTCGCACGCGCGGACGACGGAGCGGCACGCGGACGTGTTCGTGGAGCTGGTCGACCGGGTGGAGCCCGAGCTGCGCGAGCAGGTCGTGCCGCTCGCCGTCGACCTCGCCACCACACACGCGCTCGGGTCATTCCGCCGGTTGCTGCGCAAGCTCGTGGACACGGTGCGGGCGGCGACGCTCAGTGAGCGGCACGCGGAGGCGATCCGGGAGCGGCGGGTGGTGGTGCAACCCGGGGAGGACGGGATGAGCTGGGTGATGCTCTACACCTCCGCGGTGAAAGCCCACGCGGTTCACAACCGCGCGACCGCGATCGCGAACGTCCTCGCCGAGCGGGAAGGCGAGGAACGCACCCTCGACGAGTTGCGCGCGGATGTGATGGTCGACCTCCTCGTCGACGGCGACGTCCCGGCCCACCCCGACGCGGCCCGCGGAATCCGCGCGACGGTCGCGGTCACCGTCCCCGCACTGTCGCTGCTCAATGACGAGCACGCGAACACGGCCCCGGCGGTGGTGGAGGGGGTCGGGCCGATCCCCATCGACCACGCCCGGGAGCTGTGCGGTGGCGCGGGCGGGTGGATGCGGGTGCTCACCCACCCGGAGACGGGGATGGTGCTCTCCGTGGGACGTGACCAGTACCGCACGCCCGCACCGCTCCGGAGACTCGTGGAGTGGCGGGCCGAGACCTGCATGGCACCCGGATGCGGGACCCCCGCCCGCCGGTGCCAGATCGACCATCAACTCGCGTGGGAACACGGCGGCACCACGGAACTATCCAACCTCGCGCCCCTGTGCGTCGGACACCACACGATCAAGCATCACGGTGGGTGGAGGGTCACCCAGATCCCCGACAGTGGCGGATCCCTCGAATGGACATCCCCCGGCGGAAGACGATTCGCCGTGCAACCCGAACGGAAAGTCCCCGTCTTCCGACCCGCACCCGACAACGATCACCCACCCGAATCCACCGCACCCTTCTGACCCGCACCCTTTTGACCCGCACCTCGGGCTCGCGCCCTTCCCGCCTGCATGCGCGGGCGGAAAAACACCGCGACGCCGCCCCCGGCTTCGAATCGGGGCGGCGTCGCGGTTGTGTTTCAGTGTCAGATATTGATCATGTGTCCCGCAAGACCGTGGAACGCCTCCTGCACCGCCTCCGACAGGGTCGGGTGGGTGTGGACGTTGCGGGCGGCCTCGAGGGCGGTGAGGTCCCACTTCTGCGCGAGCGTGAGCTCGGGGAGGAGCTCCGACACGTCGGGTCCGATGAGGTGACCACCGAGCAGCTCGAGGTGCTCGGCGTCGGCGATGAGCTTCACGAAGCCGATGGGCTCGCCGAGGCCGTTCGCCTTGCCATTGGCCGAGAAGGGGAACTTCGCGACCTTGACGTCGTGACCGGCGTCGCGTGCCTGCTGCTCGGTGAGCCCGAAGCTCGCGACCTGCGGAGAGCAGAACGTCGCGCGCGGCATCATGCGGTAGTCGCCGAGCGTCTGAGTCTCGGCCTTTCCGATGGTCTCGGCGGCGACGACGCCCTGCGCCTCGGCCACGTGCGCGAGCTGCAGCTTCGCGGTGACGTCGCCGATCGCGTAGATGTGCGGCACGTTGGTGCGCATGTAGTCGTCGATCGCGATCGCGCCGCGCTCGGTGAGTTCGACACCCGTCTTATCGAGACCGAAGCCCTCGACGCGGGGCGCGAAACCGATGGACATGAGCACGCGGTCGGCGTCGATGGAGCCCTGGGCGCCGTCCTTGCCGGTGTACGTGACGGTGACCTTGTCGCCGGAGTCGACCACGGTCTCGACCTTGGTGGAGGTGAGGATGTCGACGCCGTACTTCTTGTACTGCTTCTGGATCTCCTTCGAGACCTCGGCGTCCTCGTTGGGGAGGGCGCGGTCGAGGAACTCGATGATCGTCACCTTGACGCCGTAGTTCGTCAGCACGTAGGCGAACTCCATGCCGATCGCACCGGCACCGACGACGACGATCGATTCGGGCAGGTCGCGGTTGAGGATCTGCTCCTCGTACGTCACGACGTTCTTGCTGAGCGTCACGCCCGGCAGGAGGCGCACGGTCGAACCGGTCGAGATGATCGCGTTGTCGAAGGTGACCTTCTCGGTCGATCCGTCGGCCTTCGCGACCTCGATGCTGTTCGCATCGAGGAAGGTGCCGCGGCCCTCGTACTCGGTGACCTTGTTCTTCTTCATCAGGTAGTGGATGCCCTTCACGTGGGTATCCGCGACCTTGCGGCTGCGGTCCCAGGCCACGCCGAAGTCGAACGAGACATCGCCCGAGATCCCGAACAGATCCGCCTGCGAGTGGAAGGTGTGAGCGAGGTCGGCGTTGCGGATGAGAGCCTTCGAGGGGATGCAGCCCACGTTGAGGCAGACACCGCCCCAGTACTTCTCTTCGATGATCGCGGTGGACAGTCCGAGCTGGGCGCTTCGCACTGCCGCGACATACCCGCCGGGGCCCGCGCCGAGGATGACGACGTCGTAATGAGGCATGGTTCCAGCCTAGTCGTCGGTCGTCGGCCGGTCGCCCGTCGAGCCCCCGCCGCTGCGGCCCCGGGGACGCAGAACGAGCAGGTACAGCACGACGCCGATCACGGCGAGCACGATGACGACCCCGATGATCCAGGGGAGCGGGCTCGAGGCGGATGCTTCGCTGTCGGGGGCGGTCGTCGTGGTCGGTTCGCTCGTCTCCGCCGGCGTCATGGTCGTCATCGTCGGCTCGGGCGTCTCGGACGCACTGGTCTCGGTCGGTGCGGAGGTCGGGGTCGCGGGTGCGTCGACCGTGAACGCGAACTCGCCCGAGATGGGGTGTCCGTCGCTCGAGACGACGCGCCAGATCACGGCGATCGGGCCGGATGCCGCGCCCGTCAGCGCCTGCGTGACATTGACACCGTCGACGACCGCCGCGCCGTCGATGAGCGACGTGCCCGCAGCATCCGTCACCTCGACCACGTTCGAGCCGCCGTCGCCGAGCAGTTCGGCGCTGAAGGAGAGGGTGATCTCCGTCGGCAGCGCCGTGAGCACGGCGTCGGCCGCCGGGTCGGTCGAAACGAGCTGGTCGTGCGCGAAAACGGGCGACGCGGGAGCGAACACGGCGAACAGGGCGAGGACGGCCGCGGCCACCGCGAACGGTGCACGACGACGGGTGCGCGTAGGAGAGGAAGTCACCCGACCAGCGTATCCGGGGTGCCTGTGCGGGTCTCTGGACACTACTGTCATCCGATAAGGTTTGGGGAGCGAAGGAGGACCTGTGGACGAGACCCGTCGACCCGAGCCGGAGGACGTGCGCCGCGGCTCCGACCCGAGCGCTTCCGAGCGACTCCCGCACGACATGACGCAGACGTTCGGACACGACTCCGACCTGTCGTTCATCCCCTTCGGTGCCGACCTCAGCGAGGCCGAGCTCGAGGCGATCGGGGCGCTCCCCTCGCGGGCCGCCCTGCTGATCGTCCGCTCCGGCCCGACGGCGGGGGCGAGGTATCTGCTCGACACCGACGTCACGACCGTCGGACGCCACCCCGAGGCCGACATCTTCTTCGACGACGTCACAGTCTCGCGCCGGCACTCGGAGATCACCCGCGAGGGCACCCGCTTCGACATCGTCGATCAGCGCTCGCTCAACGGCACCTACGTGAACGGCGAACGCGTCGACCGCGCGGTGCTGGTGAACGGTGCCGAGGTGCGCATCGGCAAGTTCCGTCTCAACTTCTTCGTCTCGCCCGCCGACCTGCAGCAGGCGGCCGACGCCTGATGCCCGCCGCATCCGCCCGTGGCAGGTCCACGGCGACCGCGGGCCTCCTCAGCATCGGCCAGGTGCTCGCGCGTCTGACTCCCGACTTCCCTGCGCTCACGTCGAGCAAGCTCCGCTTCCTCGAGGTGCAGGGGATCATCACCCCGACGCGCACCGACTCGGGATATCGGAAGTTCTCGGCCGCCGACCTCGAGCGACTTCGCCTGGCTCTCACCCTGCAGCGCGACCACTACCTGCCGCTGTCGGTGATCCGCGACTATCTCGCCGATGTCGACGCCGGTCGCGAGCCCGCCTCGCCGTCGTCGGTGCCCTCAATCGTCCCCGCGCCGCGTCGATACCGCCGCGACGAGCTGCTCTCGGCGGCCGGCGCCGCACCCCAGCTGCTCAACGACGCGATCTCGACCGGCGTCATCGTGGGAGCGGACTCGTACACCGAGCAGACCGTGACCCTGCTGAGGGCCCTCGTCGCGCTCGATCGCCACGGCATCGAGCCCCGACACATGCGGTCGCTGCGCCAGAGCGCGGAACGCGAGGCGACGCTGATCGAATCGGCCCTGTCGGCGCTCCTGCGCCGCACCGACACGGCCTCTCGGGCGCGCGCGAACGAACTCGCGCCCGAGCTCGCCAAGCGCCTCGACGAGGTGCGAGCGATCTTCGTCCGCGGGGCGATCGATCGCCTGCTGTCGTGATGTTCCCGTGACCTTCGCGACACGCCGGGGCTCGGCGAGCGGATGTCATTGCCGGAGGGTCGGGGCTGTTCTAGCGTGGGGAGAGATCACATGAGGAGGCACGACGGCATGAACGCTGGCGACGCTGTCGGAGAGCCTGGTTTCTCGGCGGAACTCCTCTTCACCGACGGTCTTCCCGGTCTCGACGACGAGGTGGGGTACCGCGGAGCGGTGGCCGCCCGTGCCGCCGGCATCACCTACCGTCAGCTCGACTACTGGGCGCGCACCGAGCTCGTCGAGCCCACCGTCCGCGGTGCGAGCGGCTCGGGTTCGCAGCGCCTCTACGGCTTCCGCGACATCCTCGTGCTCAAGCTCGTGAAGCGGCTTCTCGACACCGGAATCTCGCTCCAGCAGATCCGCACGGCCGTGGAGCAGCTTCGCGCATCGGGCATTCGCGATCTCGCCGGTACGACGCTCATGAGCGACGGCGCCTCGGTCTACCTGTGCACGTCGAACGACGAGGTCATCGACCTCGTCAGCCGCGGGCAGGGTGTCTTCGGCATCGCGGTCGGCAAGGTGCTGCGCGAGGTCGAGACGACGCTCATCGACTTCGATGCCACCGTGATCGATCCCGTCGACGAGCTCGCCGCTCGTCGCACCAAGCGCACCGCGTAAGACGGCGCCGCCCATCTCGGTGCGCCGGGGCACCGGCCGACGGCGTCGCGCTGGT